>JAFDDH010000015.1 GCA_019310975.1 Deltaproteobacteria bacterium
CCCTTCGCCTGCATCTCCAGGTAGAGGGTCTCACTGAGCGAGAGGACAGCCGCCTTGCTCATATAATAGGGCGCTGTAAAGGGCGCAGCCGTGACCGCCGCCATCGAGGCCGTGTTGACGATGTGAGCCTCCTCGCCCTGCTCGAGCATGATCGGCACGAAGCTGCGCAGACCGTGCACGACACCCCAGACGTTGACGCCAAACACCCAGTCGTAGTCGCTCTGCGGCGCCTGCCAACTGAGGCCGGCCGCGAAGACGCCGGCGTTGTTGCAGAGCACGTGCGCGGCGCCAAAGGTTTCAAGGGTCTTCTCGGCCAGCTCACTGACGGAGTCTGGCTGGCTCACGTCCGTGCGCACCATGCAGACCTCACGGCCCTGATCCTCGAAGTGTCGCGTCGTCTCGCGCAGCGCGTCCGGCTCCACGTCCGCCAGCACGACCTTCATGTCCATCGCGCTCAAGCGGTCCACGAAGGCGCGACCGATCCCGCTGGCTGCCCCGGTCACCACCGCCACCTTGCCGGCCAATTCCTTCACCTTATCCTCCGTCGCGGCCCATCGACGCGGGCGCGAGGCACGGATCCTACCCCGGATCCGAGACCGCGGCCGTGCCGTGAAAGCATGCGCGCAGCAGGGTAAGATCGGGGTCCCGGCGCCTTCACCCCGGCGCGCTCGAACCCAAGAGGTATTCCTTGACGCTCCAAGAAGAGATCCGCCAGCAGCTGACCGGACCAGGAGGTCCCTTCGAGCTCACCGAGGAGGACGTGCTCGGCGAGCGCATGACGGTCTTCAAGAGCCGACCGTGCTCGGTGCGCGAGCTGCTGAAAGACTCGGCGATCCACGCCGATGCCGACTACATCGTCCAGGGCGAACGCCACGTCAGCTACTCGGAACACCTGGAGCTGGTCGCCTCCGTGGCCCGAGCGCTCTCCGAGCGCTACGCGATCGAGCCCGGCGACCGCGTCGCCATCCTGGCCGCCAACTGCGCGGAGTGGGTGATCACGTGGTGGGCGGTGGCGAGCCTAGGTGGGATCATCGTCGCGCTGAACGGCCTCTGGGCCGCTGACGAGATCGAGTTCGGGCTGGCCCACACCGAACCCAAGCTGCTGATCGGCGACCGCAAGCGGCTCGCCCGCATCGAGGGCCTCGACCTCGGCATCCCGACGATCGAGATCGAGTCCGGGTTCGCGGACCTCGAGCAGTACGCCCGCGGCGCGGAGCTCCCCACCACCCCGATTGCCGAGGACGACCCCTGCCTGATCCTCTTCACCAGCGGCACGACGGGAAGGCCCAAGGGCGCCGTCGTGACCCATCGCGCGCTGGTCGGGTTCGTCAAGACGCAGACTTTCCACGGCCTCGAGCGCGTCATGGTCGCGGCCCGCAGCGCGAAGAGCGCGAATGTGGATGCGGACGCGCCGCCGCCGCTTCGACCCTGCAGCCTCGTAACGACACCTCTCTTCCATCTCTCGGGCCTCTATGCGGCGGCGATCATGATGCTCGCACAGGGCGCCAAGACGGTTTACCGCGAGGGGCGCTTCGATCCCGAGGACGTCATGCGCATCATGGAGCGCGAGCAGATCACGATCTGGAGCGCGCTCGGCAGCGCCGGGCCGCAGGTGGCCTCGCACGGCAGCGTCGATCAATACGATCTCTCCAGCGTGCGCAACGTGGGCTTCGGCGGCTCACCGACGAGTCCCGACCTACAGCGTCGCATCGCGCGCATCTTTCCCAACTCGAAGGGCAATATGGGCATGGGGTACGGGCTCAGCGAGTCCGGCGGCATGGGGGCGTCGATCGGAGGTGCCGAGCTCGAGGCGCGCCCCACCTCCACGGGGCGGGCACAGATCGGCTACCAGATCGAGATCCGTGATGAGGAAGGCGAGCCCACCGCGAACGGCTGCAATGGCGAGGTTCACATGCGTAGCGCGTATCTGATGCTCGAGTATTGGCGCAACCCCGAGGCCACCGCCGAGACCATCAAAGAGGGGCGCTGGCTGGCCACCGGCGATATCGGCCGCCTCGATGAGGAGGGCTACCTCTACATCGACTCGCGCGCGCGCGACATGATCCTGCGCTCGGGCGAGAACATCTATCCGGTGGAGATCGAGCACCGCCTGGACGACCACTCGAGCGTCGCCGAGTGTGCCGTCGTGGGTGTCGACCACGAGCAGCTCGGCCAGGAGATCAAGGCCATCGTCGTGCCCGAATCCGGTGCGGAGATCGATACCGACACGCTCGCGAAGTGGGTCGGCGAGAAGCTCGCCATCTACAAGGTGCCGAGCGTGTGGGAGGTCCGCGCAGAGCCGCTGCCTCGGAACGCCGCCGGCAAGGTGATGAAGAACGTGCTCACGGGCGAGGCGGAGAGTCGCCTGGTGGATGAGTGAAGCCCCTGCGGAGAACGAAGATTTGAGCAGTGCCGAATCGGACGGACCCTGGCCGCTCTCGGGCTGGCGCGTGCTGGATCTCTCCAGCCAGATCGCCGGTCCCTACGCGGCCAAGATGCTGGTGGACGCCGGCGCCGAAGTCATCAAGGTCGAGCATCCGGACGGCGGTGACCCGCTGCGCCGCTGGTCCGCATCGGACAGCCAGATCGCGTCGGACGAGGACGGCGCCCTCTTCCAATTCCTGAACGCCTCGAAGCGCTCGATTGCCCTCGACCCGGCCAGCGCCTCGGGGAAGAGTGAGCTGCTGGATCTGGCCGCCAGCGCCGATCTCGTGATCGAGAGCTTCGGACCGGGCGGACTCGAGCGGCGCGACCTCGAGCCCGCAACGCTGCGGCGTGCGAATCCGGCGCTCAGCGTTCTGTCGATCTCGCCGTGGGGGCTCGAAGGTCCCGACGCGGATCGCCCGTGCACCGAGTTCACCATCCAGGCCGCCACCGGCACGATCGCGTATCGCGGGCTGCGCGACCGCAAGCCAGTGTTTGCGGGCGGAAGGATCGGCGAGTGGGCGGCCGGCACCTTCGGGGCCGTTGGCGCGCTCTCCGCCATGCTCTCGGCGCGCCGCACCGGCGACGGCCAGCACGTGGACGTCTCGATGTTCGAGTGCATGCTGCTCTGCCTGACGGTCTACCACGACCTGAACAGCCAATGGTTCCCAGGGCCCTTGCCGCGCAGCATCGAGATCCCGTCGATCGAGCCCGCCAAGGACGGCTGGGTCGGCTTCTGCACGATCACGGGCCAGCAGTGGTCAGACTTCTGCGCCATGTTGGGCCGGCAGGACATCGCCGAGGACGAGACCTACCTGGACGGCCGAGCGCGCATGGGACATCTGGACCAGATGCGCGAGATGATTCACTCGTGGACGCGCGAGCGCAGCATCGACGAGATCATCGATATCGCCTCCATGCTGCGCATCCCCGCAGCGCCGGTCGGCAATGGGCGTACGCTGCCCGAGATGGACCATATGAAGGCCCGCGGTGTCTTCGAGCAGGGACCCGGAGGCTTCCTACGGCCCCGCCCCCCCTACAGGATCGGTGGCAGCGAGCTCCGACCCTTCGGACCCGCACCCGGGCTCGGGGAGCATGGCGCTGCGATCCGGGCCGAGCTCGCCGACGCGCGACCGCGCGTCCTGGCAGGCGAAGGTGCGAGCGCGCTGCCGCTGGAAGGCCTTCGTGTGGTCGACATGACGACGTTCTGGGCCGGTCCGATTGCCACCACCTACCTCTCGGATATGGGTGCCGACGTCGTGAAGGTCGAATCGATTCAGCGCCCGGACGGCATGCGCTTCGCCGGCTCCGTGCGCAATCAGCAGATGTGGGAGTGGTCGCCGGTATTCCACGGTGCCAATCCCGGCAAGCGCGCCGTGACCCTGCGGCTCGACTGCGACGAAGGCATGGCGCTCGTGCGCCGGATGATCGAGCGCGCCGACGTGCTGATCGAGAACTATTCCGCCCGGGTGATGGACAACTTCGGCCTGTCGTGGGAGGCCGTGCACGAGATCAACCCGCGCCTGGTGATGGTGCGCATGCCGGCCTTCGGGCTCGACGGCCCATGGCGCGACCGGCCGGGCTTCGCGATGACGGTCGAGCAGGTGAGCGGCCTGGCCTGGATCACCGGGTACCGCGACATGCCGCTGGTGATGCGCGGCGCTTGCGATCCCCTGGGCGGCATGCACGCGGTATTCGCGACCCTCGCTGCGCTCGAAGAGCGGCGTCGCGACGGCCAGGGGAGATTGGTCGAAATGCCGCTCGTGGAGGGAGCCATCAACCTCTCGGCCGAGCAGGTGATCGAATACTCGGCCTACGGCAGATTGCTCGAGCGCGACGAGAATCGCGGACCGGTGTCCGCACCCCAGGGCGTGTACCGCAGCGCTGACCCGGAGTCGCTGATCGCTGTGGCGGTGCCGGACGATGCGACCTGGCGTGCCCTGCGCTCGCTGCTCGGTGATCCCGAATGGGCATTGATTCCCGATCTCGACGACGCCGCCGGGCGCCGCGCCCACCACAATGAGATCGACGATCGGCTCGAGGCCTGGCTCTCGAGCCTCCCGGTCGACGAGGCCGCCGCGCGCCTCAACGCCGCCGGCATTCCCGCCCAGCCGCTGATCAATCCCCACGATCTAATGCCCAACGCGCAGCTCGAGGCGCGCGCCTTCTTCCAGACCATCGAGCATCCGGCCACCGGCAAGACCCGCTACCCGGGCTGGCCGATGGTCTTCTCGGCCCTGCCGCGGGCCCTGCACCGACGCCCACCGCCGATGCTCGGCCAGCACAACGATGAAGTACTCGGCGACGAGCTCGGGCTCACGCAGGCAGAGCTCGACGCGCTGCGCGAAGCGCAGGTGATTGGCGATCGCCCGTCCTTCATGTAGTTGTGATGGTTGCGATCGCTGAGATAGTTGAGAAGTTGGTTGAGGAATCGACGGGAGCTGGGCGTGATGCAGGCAGGATTCACTCCTCGAGATCCCCGCCCCCCCGAGGCCGTGCACCCCGCTGCGAGACGGGCACCGAGTCTCGACCCTCTGGGGCACCCGGGGGCGAACGTGCAGCCGGTTGCTGCTTGCCGACTCCACCCGGGGCGGGCGACACTATCCATGGAGGCGGAGGCTGTCCTCGTGACCTACTTCGAGAACACGCGGGTCCAGCTCTCGACACGCAGGTCCGAGCTGGAGCGCCGAATTGACTCCATCGAGGCGGACCTGGATCGCCACGGTGCGCACGAGCGCTCGGCGCCAGATCCCCAGGATCCGGCTGGCAGTGTGCTGCACGACTATATGGGCACGCTGCGCCGCGAGCTCGGCCTGGTGGAGAGCGCTCTGCGCCGGATCGGCTCGCGCGAGTACGACTGCTGCATGCAATGCGCGGGAACGATCCAGGCCGAGCGCCTCGAGCGGCTCCCCTATGCGGTGAACTGCACAACGTGTTCGAGCTCATTTCCAATTGAGTACATCCACCAGCTGCGCGGCCACCACTCGAGTCTGCGGCGCATGATCTTCTCTGTGCTGCGGATCATCGAGGACGCGGTGATGCGCTGCCGCGCAAGCGAGGCCACCGAAGCCAGCCTCGCACCCACGCTCGCATTGATCGCGGACCTGTCGCGAGAGCTGCCCGAACGCTTCCAGATCGAGGAGGCGGGGGGGCACCTCGCCGAGGCCCTGGCCGCCGCACCGCGCTTCACCAATCGCGCCACTCGTCTCGTACAGCAGCATCAGGAATTCTCGCACCGGATCCAGGCGATCGTGAAGGAGGCGGAGTCGGCCGCGCAGTCTGACAGTGCGTGGGTGCAGATCCACGCTCACTTCCGCGTGCTCTCCCTCGATCTGCTCGCACACGAACAAGCCGAGGCGGACATTCTCGAGAGCGCCTTCCTCGACGACCTCGGCGGCGTCGACTGAAAGAGAGCGTGAGCAAAACTTCCTCCATCGACCTCGACGCCTTGGAGCGTCTGCTACCCCGCTACGGCGGGCCTGGCCCACGCTACACCAGCTACCCGACCGCGCCGGTCTGGAGCGGTGACTACGCGGTCGAGTCGCTACGGGAGTCCCTCGGCCGCCTCGATCCGAATCGCGACATCGCCCTCTACGCCCACGTCCCCTTCTGCACCAGCCTGTGTCACTTCTGCGCCTGCAATCGCGTCATCACCCAAAAGCCCGAGCCTCCGGTCGAGTACCTCGATCACATCGCACTCGAGATCGCGGCATTCGCCGAAGCCGTGCCGGCGCGTCTACACGTCAGCCAGCTGCACTGGGGTGGCGGCACTCCGACGCACCTTTCGCCGGCCCAGATCGAATTGCTCTTCCGCCATATGACCGACGCCTTTCCTCTGCGCGAGGACGCCGAGATCTCCATCGAGGTGGACCCGCGCGTCACCACCGACGAGCAGATGGACGCGCTCGCGACCTGCGGCTTCAACCGCATCTCACTCGGCGTACAGGACACGAACCCGGCTACCCAGAAAGCGGTTCATCGCATCCAGCCCTTCGAGATGACTCGCCACCTGACCGAGGGCGCACGCGCGCGCGGCTTCGAGAGCGTCAACTTCGACCTCATCTACGGCCTCCCCTATCAGACCGAGGAGAGCTTCGCGCACACCCTGGACGAGATCCTCGAAGTGCGTCCCGATCGGATCGCACTCTACGCCTACGCACATGTGACCTGGGTCGCGAAGCAGCAGCGCGGATTCGAGCGCAAGGATCTCCCGGACCCCGCCACGCGCATCCGCATCATGCTGATGGCAACGCGTCGCCTGCTGGACGCAGGCTACCGGCCGATCGGTATGGACCACTTCGCAGTGGCCGACGACGAGCTCTCGCGTGCCCTCGATGACGGCACCCTGCGGCGCAACTTCATGGGCTACACGACCCAGGAGGGGCTCGACGTACTGGCCTTTGGACCGAGCGCAATCAGCGAGCTGCCCGACGCCTATGCGCAATCCGAGCGCGAAATCGGCGCGTGGCAAGAGGCCGTTCGCCGCACGGGCCTCACAACCATGCGCGGCCACCTTCTCTCGCCCGACGACGTTGTCCGACGCTGGTTGATCGGGCGCATCATGTGCCACGGCGAGGTGCGGGCGGCCGACTACGCGGAACGCTTCGGCGGCCGTATCGCGGTGGACTTCAGCCAGGAGCTGGAGCGCCTGGAGGTTCTGCAGGCAGACGGACTGATTCGAATTGGCGAGGCCGGCGGTTTCGTGGTCGAGCCACTCGGCCGTCTACTGGTCCGCCACGTCGCGATGGCATTCGACGCCTACCTGCCCGAGCAGCAGAAGCGCGACCAGCCGCTCTTCAGCCGCACCGTTTAGAAAGCTATGCTGCGGCTCGTGTCGGCCCGCACCCATCTCTATCCACGCAGCCCACCCCGCCTGATCCGCCCGCTCCGGCTGCTGCCGCTCGCGATCTTGTCCATGGGTATTGGGGCGGCGGCCAGTGAGCCGCTCGGCGCAGACGCAACGACACCCTACGCTCAGCGCCTCGGCGTGTCCTACGAGCGCTACACGACCGCCGTACGGGCGCACGATCTGGAAAGCGCGGCCGTATACGCGCGCCGCAGCTATCAGTTGGCCCAGGCAGAGCTCGGACCCGACGAGATCCAGACGGGCATCCTCGCCTTCAACCTGGGCGCGGTCTCGCTCGAGCTGAAGCGCTACAGCGACGCGACACCCCCGCTCGAGCACGCTGTGCGCGTCTATCGCCTTCACTACGGCGAGCACGACGAGCGCAACCTACCGCCAGAACGACGACTTGCCGAGAGCCTGCAGAATCTGGAGCGTTGGCAGCAGTCGGAGAGGCACTACGTGCGCGTTCTGAAGATCATCGAGAGCCGGCGCGGTCGCGAGGATCCGGACCTCGGCGGAATCCTGATCGAGCTGGTGAATGTCGCCACCGAGCTGGAGGCGTGGAAGCGCACGCGCAGCTACGGGCTGCGCGCGATCGGAGTGCTGAAGCTGGAAGATCAAGACGACGATGTCCCGCTCGGCCTGCTCCACGTACGCCTGGCCGGCAACGAGCTTCGGCTGAGTGATGTGCACCGAGCTGTCAAGCATATGGACGCCGCGCTCGATATCCTCGAGCTGCGGCTTGCCGGCGACGACACGCGCTGGGGGCCAATCTATGTGCTGGCTTCTCAGACCTATGGCTACGCGGGCAATGCTGCCAGGGCGCGGCGCTACAAGCGAAACGCACGCAAGCTCGGCTACGAGGTACCGGAACCGGAGGAGGAGTGACGGGGGCGCATAGTGCGAGGGCCACGCGCTATCCTGATCGCCCATCCCGCACCCGCCGAGCTGGAGCTCATGAAACGCTTACAGGTCAGAATCCGCTATACGCGGCCCACACGGCACCCTTCCGCTTCCTTCGCCCATTCACTCGCAATTTTCGTCGCCCCGGCGCTGCTCCTCTGCGTCCTGGCCGCGGCCGTGGAGGCGACGGACTTCGACATCGTCAGCGTCAATCCGGCGGAGCTCGACAACGCGATCGCCGGCTCGAATGCGAGCAATGACACCGAGGACACGATCTTCTTCACTCGGAGCCTCAACAACCTGACGATGCGCCTGGACGAGACACCGACGGAGATCGACGGTGGCCCGGACAAGATCGTCGAGCTTGACGGCAGTCTCACGACCCTCTTCCTGATCCGGCCGAACGAGAACGTCGTCGACCCCGACGAGGACTTCATCCTGCTCCACGTGAAGTCGGGACGAGCCGTCATCAAGGACCTGAACATCAGTGCCCAGGGTGTGGACCCGGACGGCGACGGCGACGATCTGAACGGAGTCTTCCTGGTGGATTCGGGCGCGGCCATCGCCTGGGACTCCGCGCGTGAATGCCAGGGCGATACCTGCCTCGACAACCCCACCATCGTGATCGATGACATCACGGGGGATGGTCAGCTGGTCAAGCTCGGAGAGCACACCCTGGTGCTGACGGGCGAGAACGATTGGGCGGGCGGCTCCCTGATCGAGGAGGGCGAGCTGCGCGGGGACCTCGCAGCGCTACCCGGCGACTTCCAGATCGAGGAGGACGGCGCTCTCGCTTTCGACTACCGCTCGCTCGATCAGGACGCGGCCTACTCGGGCCAGGTGACGGGCGAGGGCAAGCTCATCAAGGACGGTGCCGGGACGCTCGTGATCCTGGACGACCCGCTCGCAATCGACGATGGGCTCGCGATGACTGGCGGGACCGAGATCCGGGCGGGCAAGCTCGCCGCCACCACGGAGCTGATCGGCGGCCACGTCCAGGTCTTCCAGGACGCGATTTTCGAGCTGCATCAGGAGGGCGCCGGCGGCGAGTACTTCGAGGACATCACGGGCGACGGCGAATTGCGCAAGACCGGCCCCGACGTCCTCCGACTCTCCGGCGACAACTCCTTTGGCGGAGGGCTCTCGATCGCCGAGGGGATGGTCGTCGGCGATTCGAATAGCATTCCCGGTGCCATCCTATTCGAGGATGTCGGCACCCGCATACGCTTCGATCAGCTACTCGACGGGGCCCACAGCGGTGGCATCAGCGGTCCGGGAACGCTCGAGAAGGACGGACCAGGCACGCTCACGCTGAACGGAACCAGCACCCACACGGGGGGCACCCTCGTCTCAGCCGGAACGCTTCGCGGCGATACGGTCAGCATCGTCGACCTCATCACGCTCGGGCAACCCTCCGCGGGCATCGACTTCCGAATCGGCGGCCTCGAATTCTTCGACGGCCTGATCGCTGGGCCGGGCACGCTGGTCAAGTCGGGTGCCGGGACGCTCGTGCTCTCGCGGGTCCAGAACTATCTCGGTGATACGACAGTTCAAGCCGGAACCCTGCGACTCGATGTCGACGTGCCGGACTCGTCGACCATCATCGTCAACAGGGCGGGGACGCTCCAGAACGGGCAGAGTCTCGGCCGCATCGGCGGCGACCTGGTCTCGACCGGAACCGTCGATCCAGGCGGCATCGGCGACATCTTCCAGATCGGCGGTGATGCGAACCTCGCGGGATCGACACTGCGCCTCGACCTGAACGACGTGGGCGGTGCACCATTCATGGACGTCGCAGGCATCGCCGACGTCGACGCAATGATGCTCGGCATTGCACCCGAGCCGGGGCTCTACGACCCGGCCGTCAGCTACCTCGTGCTCGAGGCCAATGCCATCACGGGCACGCCGGATCCGGACCCGACCCTCGACTTCGCCTTCCTCTTCGTCGAGAACATCAGCATCGACACGAGCGTGCCGGGCGCGCATACACTCGGCTTCGACCTGCACGCCGACGTCAGCGACATCGACCAATTCGCCATCACACCCAACCAGACTGCCACGGCCAACGCCATGGAGCAGGTCCTCGCGTCGGGCACCCCGGACTCGGAGACGATCCTCGAGAGCTTCAGCGTGCTGACCCGACAGCAGGTGCCCCTCGTCCTCGACCAGCTGGCCGGCGAGACCCTCTCGGCCTTCACCACCGGGCGCATCACGAATGCCCAGCTCTTCAATCAAATGATCGCGCAGCGCTTCCACGCCACCGAGTACGAGCGCGGCCGTACCTCACGGGTGGCCTCGGGCTTCGGACTCCCGCGTCTGCGGCGTGGCGCGGTGGCGGCGACCCCCTCCGTCGCAGCGGAACCTCCGAGCAATCAGGGGCCTACCTCCGTCCAAGCGGTGCAGCAGCCCGGAAGTCTGGGCGCCTGGCTGGAGCCCTTCGCAGTCTTCGGAGATTACAGCGGCCGGCCGAACGCCAGCGATATCACGGCGCGGCTCTACGGAGTCTCGGGCGGCGTCGACTACCGATTGCCGGAGCGGCTCGGCCTACCGCGTTCCGAGCGCGTTCGTCTCGGCGCCGGTCTGGGCTACACGCGCAGCTCGCTCGAGAACGATCGCGGCGGGCTGATGACGGGCAGCGGAAACACCATCCAGACGGCCCTCTACGCCGGCTATCGCAGCACAAACCTGCACGTCGGTCTGGCGGGGCGCTACGCGTGGAGCAGCATGGATACGCAGCGACGGATCGCCTTCCAGGCGATCGACCGGACCGCGCGTGCGGACTTCACCGGTCACGAGGTCGGAGCCTTCGTCGAGGTCGGCGGACACTTCGGCGATCCGAAGAAGGTCTGGCTCCACCCGCTGGCCAGCTTCCAATACGATCACCTCACGCAAGAGGCGTTCCGCGAGACGAACGCGGGCGACCTCTCACTGGGCGTCAACGGCAGCCGTTGGGACTCGATGCTCCTCACCGCGGGAGCACGCATATCGCGTCTCTTCACGCTGCAGGGCGAGTTCGGCCTCGAGCCCGAGATTCGCGGCGGCTACATCCACGAGTTCGGCGACACGGACCGCCCGGTGCGCTCGCGCTTCTGGCCCGTACCGGGCGCAACACCCTTCGTCACGGTGGGCGCCCCGGCGGACTCGAGCACCGGCTGGATCGGAACCGCCCATGTAATGAGCGTCGCGGATGTGCCCTTGTTGTCGCTCGCGTACGATGCGTATTTCGGTGAGAACGTGACACGACATGTGTTGGCGGTTGGCGTCTATTTTCGGTGGTGACGGTAGGGCGTGGGGAGCGGTGCCAGGCGTTGCCGAGCGTGGGGGGATGAGGGGTCGGGGCGAATGGCTCGCTGCGCTGCGCTTTATTTCGCCCCGACCCCTCATCCCCCCACGCTTGGCAACGGGTGGTGGGACGGACCGGACCGGTACGCGTCCGAAGGGACGACCTGCGCGCCAGGGCGAGCATGCGTGAGCGCTGCGTTCGAAGTCCGAGTCGAATGCGGGTGGGGGGCGGGCACGTCCGTCCGACTTGAAAGCGAGTCGAGCTCCGAGCCAACCCCAAACCCTCAACCCGATCAACGATCCGCCCCCCGACAACGGGGTGGGCCGTGCCGCCTCGACATCGGCGTCAGGGCGTGGGCGGTGGGGGCTCGGGGCGAAATAAAGCGCAGCGCAGCGAGCCATTCGCCCCGAGCCCCCACCGCCCACGCCCTGCCACCCAACCCCGATCCGAGGTCACGCCACCACAGCTTTCTCGCGCAACGCGGCAATCTCCTCGGCCGAGCGTCCCATCTCTCCGAGGATCTCGTCGCTGTGCTCGCCTTGGGTGGGAGCCATGTGCTTGTGCTCGAGCGGCGTGCCGAGGAAGTCCACCGGGGTGGCCGGCAGCAGTGTCGTGCCCTGGCCGTCGGGGACTTCGATGAAGGCACCGGCGGCGTGGGCCTGGGGATCGGCGAGAACTTCCTCGACGGTCTGGACGGGAGCCCACCAGAGGTCCTGCTCGGCGTCGAAGATCGCGCCCCACTCGTCGCGGGTCTTGGTGGCGAAGATGGCGTCGAGCTCGCCGATCAGCTCGGCGGCGTTTGCGAAGCGGTCGGCGGGCTCGCGAAAGCGCGGGTCCTGGATCCACTCGGGGTGACCGACGGCGCGCGCCAGAGGCGGCCAGTGGCGCTCTCCCTCGAGACCGACGATCCAGAACCAGCTTCCCTCACTGCATTGATAGTTGTTGATGGCGGGATTGCCCATCGTCTTGCGATCGCCGATCTGCACGCCCACGCCGAAACGCAGGCTGATCGACATATCGAAGCTGAGGGTGTAGATGCCCTCGCGCAGGAGCGAGGTCGAGATCACCTGGCCCTTCCCGGTCTTCTCGCGACGAAAGAGCGCCGCCGATATGGCACCGGCCGCGGCCAGCCCGGTGTTGTGGTCCCCCATCCCGCCTCGCTGGAAGGGCGGATCGCCGCCGGGATGGGTGAGCGAGGCGGCGATGCCCGCACGGGCCCAGAAGGCGGCGATGTCGTAGGCGGCGCGGTCGGCCTCCGGTCCGTCCAGCCCGTAGCCGGTGATCATCCCGTAGACGAGACGTGGGTTGCGCTGGGCGAGGGTATCGGAATCGAAACCGAGCCTGCGCAGCGCCGCGGGCCGCACGTTGGTGACGAAGACGTCCGCGTCGTCGATCATCTCGTAGGCGAGCTCGCGACCCTCGGGCTTCCTGAGATCCACCACGATGCTGCGCTTGTTGCGGTTGTCCATCTCGAAGGGTGGGTTCATGGGCAGGTCAGAGCCCAGCATCTTGCTGAAGAGGCGCGCCGGATCGCCCACACCCGGCGGCTCGATCTTGACGACATCGGCCCCCCAATCCGCCAGGATGCCGCCGGCAGCCGGTCCAGCCACCCAGACGCCCAGCTCGATGACGCGCACTCCCTCCATCGGTCCCGGCATGCTCACCCTCCTGCGCTCGCGCCCACCGCGAGCGTTCAATCATATCAGCCAGTGCTGCGCACGACTGCGTCAACCAGCCCCCAGTCGAGCGCCGTGGCCGCGTCGATCCGCTCACCGGTGAGCGCCAGCCAGGCGGTGCGCTGGCGTCCGATCCGCTTCGTCAAGCTGACGGTGCCCCCGGCGCCTGGCACGAGTCCCATCGAGAGCTCCGGGAGCTGGAACCAGGCACTCTCGTCGGCCTCGATACGGGAGACGAAAGCCGGCAGCTCGGCTCCCGCCCCGACACAGGCACCGTGCACCTGCGCGCGCACGCGCGGTGCCAGTGCGGCGAGCAGACGGCCAGGATTGCGCGTGGAGCGCACGGCGTGGGCGGTGACGGGGTCGGGAAAGCTCCCGAACTCGTCGAGGTCGCCGCCACTGCAGAAAGAAGGACCATTGCCACGCAACACGACCTCTTCGATCGAGTCATCGAAGAGCGCGAGCTCCAGGCCCTCCACCAGTCCATCGCGCAGCTCGAGCGCGAAGGCATTGTGGCGATCGGGTCGGTTCAGGGTGATGCTGAGCCGCGCGCCCCTGCGCTCCTTCAGCACGGCCGGCTCCGGCCATGGCGGACGCTCACGCGGAACGTGCCGCTTCGCCCAGGCGCCAAATTCGAGCCCCGTCTGCAGGATCGAGTAGACGATGGACTCGGCCACCAGGCCCTGGTGGACGTCGTTCAGCTCGTTGTGGCGGAGCAGCTGCACGAGCGCGAGGCTGGCCAGCGGCTTCTCACGCATCGGCGCGAGCACGGGTTCGAGCCCACTCATGCCACCCTCGAGTACGACGTCGAAGGCCGAGAGCAGCGCCTCCGCGCAGGTCGAGATCTGCTTCTCGCGAATCGCGATGCTCGGACACGCCAGCTGCCCCAGACGCTCGCGCACGAGCTCCAGCAGCTGCGGATCGATCGGCCCTTCATCCGCGGCGGGGAGGTCGACGATCAGCACGCCTTCGCCCGTGAGCGTGGCCAGTTCCTCGAGTGCGTAGGGGGAGCGCAGGCGCTCGATCGCCTCGCGCAGCGAGTGGATGTGCGGCTCGGCGTCCGGCCCGGTCACCCGTTCATCAGCTGGGCTCGCACCTTGCGGCGCAGCAGCTTGCCGGTCTCGCTGTAGGGAAGCTCCCCCCAGAACTCGAGGCTCTCCGGCGTGCGCGACGAACGCAGGCGGTCCTTCACCCATTGCTGCAGCTCGGCGACACGGACACTCTGACCCGGCCTACAGGCGACGACACCCACGATCTTCTCGCCCCACTGCTCGTCGGGCAGGCCGACGACGGCGGCGTCCGCGACGGCGGTGTGCTCGAGCAGCACATCCTCGATCTCGCCGGGCGAGATATTCTCGCCGCCGCGCACGATGATGTCGTCTATTCGGCCCTCCAGGAAGAGGTAGCCATCGGCATCCATCGAGCCACCATCGCGTGTGGGGAACCAACCGTCGCCCACCAGCTGGCTGCCCTGGCCGAGATACTCGCCGGAGACCTGCTCGCCCCGGACGTAGATCTCGCCGCGCTCGTTCTCACCGAGCACGCGACCGCCTTCGTCGCGGATCTCCACCTCCACCGCTGGCAGCGGCTGGCCGACCGAGACGATTCGCCGGCGCACCACCGGATCGTCTGTCGCCATCGCGGCGCGATGGTCCTCGGGGCCAAGGATCGCGATCGTGGAGCTCGTCTCCGTCAGCCCGTAGGCGTTGGCGAAGTTGGTCTCGGGGAAGAGCTTCATCGCCCTCTCGATCACCGATTGCGGCATCTTGCCGCCGCCGTACGAGATCGCGCGCAGGTCCGGCAGGCCCGCGCTGCTCTCTCCCTCCAGCACGTCGACGATGCGCGCCAGCATGGTGGGCACCACGAAAGCGTTCGTGATGCGCTCCGCGCGCGCCAGCTCGATCCAGCCCTCCGCAGTGAAGTTCGGCATTTGAACGATGCGCCGACCGGCGTAGACGCTGCTCGCGATGTTGGCCATCGCGGCGATGTGATAGGGCGGCACGCAGACCAGCGCGGCGTCATCCTCTTCGGCCGACATGAACTCGACGGCACCCAGGATGTACGACACCAGATGCTTGTGACGGATCACCGCGGCCTTGGGCGGGCCCGTGGTCCCGCTAGTGAAGAGCAGCACCGCGATCTCGTCGGGATCCATCGACCACGGCTCGGTGCTGACCTCGGCCGAGGGGTGACTGGCCGCTTTCAAGAAGTCGTCGCGCGTCACGACCTCGGTGTCGGCGAGACCGGAGAGCGACTCGGCGCGTTCGGCATCGGTGATCAGCCGCGAGGGCGCGATCTGTCCCAAGAGGCTGTCCAGCTCCTCCCGCGTCAGCCGGTAGCTGAGCGGCACGAAGGGGAGACCCGACCAGGCGGCGGCGAAGACGCCCACGGGTAGCGCCAGGCTGGTCACATCCAGCATGGCGAGGTGCTTCGCCGCGCTGGCCCTCGCCTGCACCGCGGCCACACCGGCCGCGCGGTAGAGCTCCCTGAAGGTGAGACTGTCGTCACCATTCTGGAAGGCCACCCGATCGCCCATCGCATCGGACGCCATCTCGAGGAGCATCATCAAATTCATGCAGGGATCCGCGTAGCGCTGTCTAGTCGGAGGACGGGAGCGGCTTCGCGCCCTTGATGGTCAGAAGCGTGCCGGCCGCGCCGAGCGAGCCCTCGCCGGGCTTGGTGCAGAGCACCTCGAGATCACCGGCCTCATTGATGTAACGCTTGCCGATCTGCGTGCCCTCCTTGGCGTCGTCGCTGATCGTCGCGCCCGCCGCGGCGTCCGCGCCGATGTCCACGAGCGACGCCCCACCACAGGTCAGCTCCACGTCTTCCTTGGGAGCCGCCACCACCATCACCTCGGTCTTGCAGACCACACTCTTCAGGCGCGTGCCCGCTTTCAGAACCGCCATGTCGTTTCTCACTCCTTGCTCGTGTGCAATCCGCCGATTCGCGAAGGACGCGCATGCAGGGCGCCGACGCGAGTCCGCCCCCGATTGTCGGGCGGCCCCGCCGAATCCACGTGCGGACCAAATCTGGGTCTCGTCGTCTCCACACCACCGCCCGGCGGGTTCCGGGCGGGGCGGGTGGCGGAAAATAGCTGGAAATCCGGTCGGATGTTAGCCTCTGCATCCCCCGCTGGACGACCCATCGGCGCATGACCCCAGAGCTTCCGACGGCGTTGGGAACGGCCCTGCGCACGCTGCGCAGGCGGAAGGATGCGGGCGGGGGCGGAGGCGAGCGCGGAGCCAGCAGGCGGAGCGAGCGGGCCGAGCGAAACGCTGCAGTCGGACTGACAACACCGGCAATCGCGCCTCCGCGCTCCGGGATCGATCATGCTCTGCGAGAGCGCTGGGAGCGGCCAATGACCCCTGCCCCGACACAGCCCGCCCAAGTTGGCGCAGATCGATCCGCCCGGGCCTATGCGTGCGCGCTGCTCGAGGCGTGCGGCCACACGGGCATGCGGCCGACTCTGTCCAGTCCCCTCGATGCCGCCACGGAGTGGGCGCGCTCGGGCGCAATGGCGTTGACGGGGTGCGCGGACGGCCCGCCGCGACTCGCGCCCGGGCCCCTCGCCCTGTGTGCACGCGGCGCGCTCGCGGCGCTCTCGACGCTCGCACGGGGTCCAGACGCGCTCGAACTCGACGCCGCCGCGCTGCTCGGCGAGCGAGCCGCCATCGCAGGCCTTGCGCGCGCCGGCCGCACGGCGCCCGGTCGTCACTGCCGCCTGCTCGCGGCGCGCGACGGCTGGCTCGCCCTGAATCTGGCGCGCGCGGATGACGAGGCGATGCTGAGCGCCTGGCTCGAGTGCGACCGCGGCGGGGGAGACGAGGCGATCTGGGACTTCGCGTGTCGCGGAGTCGCGGCGCGCGGACGCGATGCGCTCGTCGATCGCGGTCGGCTGATGGGCCTGCCAGTGGCGCCGGCAGCCGAGCCGCCGAGTGAGTCGGTCGCCTGGCATCGGTGCGATGCGGGCGGAGTGCGACGATCCGGCCGAGCACCGGATCGGCCGCGGGTGCTCGATCTCTCCTCCCTCTGGGCAGGTCCACTGTGCACCTCGCTGCTCGAGCGCGCGGGTGCCGACGTGATCAAGGTCGAGAGCCTGCACCGACCGGACGGAGCACGGCGTGGCCCTGCGGCGTTCTTCGATCTGATCAACGCGGGCAAGCGATCGGTCGCGGTCGATCTACGCGCCGGGGAGGGTGTGCGCCTGCTCCGGTCGCTCATCGACCACGCGGACATCGTGGTGGAGAGCGCGCGCCCACGCGCGCTCGGTCAGCTCGGCATCGACGCCGAGGCGTGCGTGGCCGCCCGTCCGGGTCTCACGTGGCTGGCCATCACGGGCTACGGACGCCGTGGGCCCGAGGCGGGCTGGGTGGCCTTCGGCGACGATGCAGCGGTGGCCGCCGGGGCCGCGGCGCGCACCGGCTCGGCGGGTGAACGCCCGCTCTTCTGTGGCGACGCCATCGCGGATCCGTTGACCGGCCTGCACGCCGCAGTCGCCGCGCTGGCAGCCCACCAGTCCGGGGGCGGTGTCGTCCTCGATGTAGCGCTGTGCAGCGTGACCGCACACGCACTGGCCTGGCCGCCCGCGGCGATTGACGCGGAGCCGAGCATTCGTCGCGCGGACGAGGGACACGGCGGCGCGACCGGTTATGTGCTGCAGGTTGGCGAACGCACGGAGCCCGTGGCCTCACCGCGCGCTCGCAGCGTCCAGGCGCGAGCGGCCGCGCTGGGCGCGGACACGGGAGCGGTCCTCGACGAGCTGCGGGTGGCGTGAGGGCCGCGACAGGGTGGGGCTCCAGACCGCGTGAAGATGAAGAAATGAGCGGACTCCTGATCACGAACGCACAGCTTGGCGAGGCCGGCACCGCCGACGTCCGCATCCGAGGCGAGCAGATTGCCGAGATCGGAAGCGGGCTGCTCGCGCGGGCGGGCGAGAAACACATCGACGCCGCCGGCGGGGCGCTGCTGCCCGGACTGCGTGACCACCACATCCATCTGATGGCCCTGGCAGCCGCGCGCAACTCCGTGTGCTGCGGACCTCCGCAGGTGCAGGATGTCGAGACGCTCGCGGATCGGCTGCGCGCCGCGGCGGTCGCCGAGCGTGGACCCGGCCGATGGCTACGGGGTGTCGGCTACCACGAGAGTGTGGCCGGCTGGCTCGATCGTGCGGATCTCGATCGCATCGTCCCCGACCACAAGATCCGCATCCAGCATCGTAGCGGTGCGCTCTGGATCCTGAACTCGGCGGCACTGGAGGCGCTCGATGTCGAGCCGGGTGCAATGCCGGAGGGCATGGAGCGCGATGGCGACGGGCAGCCGACCGGTCGGCTGCATCGGCTCGATGATTGGCTCCGCGCACGCATCGCCACGGGTGAGCCTCCCGATCTGAGTGCTGTCGGTGCGGAGCTGGCGGCGCTCGGCGTCACCGGTCTGTGCGACGCGACCGCCCACAATGGTGCGAGTGAGCTGGCCGCACTGGAGGCTGCGATCCGATCGGGCGCCCTGCCCCAGCGCCTACTCGTGATGGGAGGCGCCGAGCTCCCGCCCGCCAGCCACCCCCGAGTCAGGCGCCATCATCGCAAGCTGATGCTCGACGAGGGACACCTGCCCGACCCGGGCGAGCTCGCCGACGAGATCGCTGCGGCGCACGCTGCGGGTCGCGGTGTCGCCTTCCACTGCGTGACACGCAGCGAGCTGGTTCTCGCGCTGGCCGCCCTCGAGCAGGCCGGCCCGCGGCCCGGCGATCGTGTCGAGCACGCCAGCGTTGCGCCCCCGGATCTGGTGGAGCTACTACTGGATCGCGGCGTTCGCGTCGTCACCCAACCGGGCTTCCTGCACTCACGCGGCGACGCTTATCTACACGACGTCGAGGCGCGCGATCTGCCGTGGCTCTACCGCGGCCGCGGCTTCGTCGAAGCCGGCATTCCACTCGCAGGCAGTACCGACGCGCCATTCGGCGAGCCGGATCCCTGGGCGGCCATGCGCGCCGCCGTTGATCGGCGCTCCGCCTCCGGCGCATCGCTCTGCCCCGATGAGGCGCTCACGCCCGAGCAGGCACTCGCCCTCTTCACCACGCCACTCGACCGACCGGGCGACGCGCCCTCACGCATCGAATGCGGGGCCGTGGCCGACCTCTGCCTGCTCGATCGAAGCTGGCACGCCGCACGCGAGACGCTCGACGGGCGCTGTGTCCGCATCACGATCGTGGGCGGTGAAGCGGTCTCCGGATCGTAGGCCTAGTGGCCTGTCTACCGGCTGACCTACTTACCTGCTGACCCATTTACCTGCTGAACTACCTACCTGCTGAACTACCTACCTGCTGAACTACAGGCCTATAGAAGACCCTGCCGGTCGCCAATCTGCACGCTGCCCACGTAGCCGTAATCGACGAAGAGGTTCTGCCCACTGACGAAGCGCGCCATGTCGCTGCCGAGGAAGAGCAGCGGCTCGGCCATCTCCTCGGACGTCGCATCACGATGCACGGGTGCCTGGAAGTGCTCGTCCATGAACTCCTTGCTGATCTGGTCATGGAAGGCGGGCAGCATGGGCGTATCGGTGGGCGCGGGGCTGATGCAATTGATGCGGATCTCGCGCTCGCACAGCTTGGTGGCCTGCTGTTTCGTATAGCCGATGATCGCCTGCTTGGAGAACAGATAGCCGTTGGCGACGTCGGGGTTGGCCTCACACCACGCCTTGCCCGCCGCAAAGCCCTCGGTGGCCAGGAATTCGCGCACCTTGTCGAGGTTCTTCTCGAAGCCCATCCCCGCCACGGACGTGATGCTGGCGATGGCACCGCCGTTCTTGATACGCGGCAGCAGCCCCTCGGTGAAGTGACGCAATCCGACGAAGTTGACCAGCATGGTCTCGAGATTCGAGAAGGGGGGCCCGGGGATTCCGGCACAATTCAGCAGTACGTCGATCTCACCCTCGATGGAAAGCAAGGCGTCGTCGATGGACGCCTCATCCATCAGGTTCACTTCGATCTGCTGCTTCAGGGCGCCCGAGACGGGCCGAATGTCACAGCCGATCACCTCCGCCCCGAGCTCGTTCGCGATGCGCGCAGTGGCCTCACCCATGCCCGAAGCGGCGCCCGTCACAACAACCCGCTTGCCTGCGTATCCCAGAATGTCGCTCACCGTCTACTCCTATGATTGCATCCGGCCCACTAGGGGCGCCTCGGATCGCATTGTGCTGGTGGGAATCACCCCCCCGGTGTCGGGGGATCGCCCAATGCCCGATGTTCCCCAGGGCCCGATGGTCAGGCCGTCAAGTCAGCGTACGCGATGCCCGAGAAGAAGGGAACGGGAGGCGCCCGCACGGGGAAGTGGGTGCCATGGCGCCCGGGTCCGGCCCCCCCCTATACTCGGGAACCCCCGCCCTCTCGTCACCGATTGCAGCCCCTGCCAGCGACCGAGGCTCCAGGAGCACGAGCCGTGCAGACCAGAATGCTCGCGGACAGACTAGCGCGACCGGCGTCTTGGCGGACCCGGCGTCTCGGGCCACGCCCGCTGCGCATTGCGGTGATGGCGATCACGCTACCGCTCTGGCTGGGCGGCTGCAGCGAATCCCTCGACATCCCGGCCGCAAGCGCGGACGCCGCGCCCACGCGCGAGAGCCTGGTTTCGATCGCCCGCCTCGAGCCCTCGAGCCGCGTGATCAATGTGGCCACCGCGTCCAATGATGTCATCAAGCAGGTTCTGGTTCAGGATGGCAACGAGGTCGTAAAGGGACAGGTGCTGGTGCTGCTCGAGAGCTATCAGCTCCGCGCCGCGGAGCTCGAGGCGGAACGTATTCAGCTCGAGCGTGCGGCGCTCGAGCCGCTCGAAGTGGAGGCCCAGAGCGCGAGGATGCGCGCCATCGAGGCCGAACTCGAGTACGCGCGAGAAGAGGTCGGCAGCCAGAAGGACTTGAGCGCGAAGGGCTTCAGCGCCGGGCGCGAGTTCCGTGATGCGAAGCTGCGTGTGCGCCGTACGGAGGAGGAGCTGAACGAGGCGAACGCCATACTCGAGCGGCTCGAGGCCAATGCAGGACTGACCGAGCGCGAGGCCCGCAACCGCGTCTATCAGGCCGAGGCCCGCCTCGAGCAGACCATGATCCGATCACCGATAGACGGTCGCGTGCTTCGCGTGCTCGCCAAAGAGGGCGAGCGCGTCGGCAGCAGCGCCGTGGTCAGCGTCGGCTCGACCCAGACTATGTACGCGGTGGCCGAAGTACACGCCAACGACATCCGCATGGTCAAGCCGGGCCAGCGTGCACGATTCTCGAGCCAAGCGCTGCCGGGTCCAATCGACGGAAGAGTCGCGTCCGTGGGTGAGATGATCCTGGGCAATATGATCACGGGCGAGGATCCCAACGCTCCGCTCGGTCTGCGCGTCGTCGAAGTACGGGTCGAGCTCGAGGGGAACGAGCTCGCCCAGCGCATGACCAACCTCGAGGGCCAGCTGCGCATCTTCCTGCAGGAGTCCGCCTCGCAGTGAGACCCTTCGGAGCGCGGCGGGGACAAGACCGCCGACTCTCCGGGGTGCCTTTCGCCCGCCTGCTCATCGGGTTCAAGAGGAGCCGGACCGCCGTGGCGGCCGCCGGCATGGGCTTTGCGATCCTGGTCATCTTCGTCCAGCTCGGCTTCTACTCCTCTGTGCTGAACACTGCGCTCGCCGTCAGCTCGCGCCTGAACGGGGAGCTCATTCTGATCTCGCCGCGCTTCGTACACCTGAGCGAGGCGGGCGAGATTCCCCGCGCGCGGCTCTTTCAGGTGCTGGCGCACCCCAAAGTGCTCTCCGCCACGCCGATCTACTTCCGCTACGTGGTCTCGCGGGACTCGGCGACCGGCAACTATTGCCGACTCTTCGCCCTCGGCTTCCCGCTCGCGGACGCACGGACTGCGATGCCGCTCCGAATCCCTGGAATCGACGACCAGCTCGACGCGCTTCGCCCGACTGGCGACGTGCTGATGGACCGCTTCACGCAGACCCGATGCGGGCCCAGCAGCCCCGAGAGCCAGTTCGAGCTGATGGGCACCGCGGCTCGCGTGGTCGGCCGCTTCGAGCTCGGCGTTGGCTTTCTGGCGGACGGTGCCATCGTCGCCAGCGACGACAGCTTCGGCCGCTACTTCTCGAAGCTCGGCTACTCACTCGACAGGCCCCATCTGGGACTGATCAAGCTCGCCGCGGGCAGCGATCCGGCCAAGGTCGCCGCGGGTCTACGTGAGCGGCTGCCGAGCGACGTACGTGTCATCACCCGCGAAGAGCTCGATGCCTACCAGCACAGACATTGGGTCCAGAATACGGCGGTGGGCAATATCTTCGGGATGGGAACGGTGGCGGGCTTCCTGGTGGGCGTGGTCGTTCTCTTCCAAATCCTCTCGACGGACATCCGGAACCACCTCCCCCTCTATGCCACACTCCGCGCCATGGGCTACACGAGCCAGCGGCTACACGGCTATGTGCTGGAGCAATCGTGGATCTTCGCGGTGCTGGGCTACGCGCCCGCCCTCCTCCTCACCCTGATCCTCTTCCCCATCATCCACAACGTCACGCTGCTGCCGATCTTCATGACAGGCAAGCTCGCCGCGGGCGTGCTGGTACTCAGCTTCATCATGTGCACGGTCGCGTCCATGTTGAGCAGTCGGCGACTGCGCCGAGCCGACCCCGCGGAGCTCTTCTGATGGCGTCGCTGCGGACGGCGCCGATCTTCTCGTTGCGCCTGCTGATTCACGAGCCGGCACGGCTGTGGGCGTCGATCGGTGGCGTGACCTTCGCCCTGCTTCTGATGCTCCTCCAAGTGGGTTTTCGCAACGCGCTCCTCGACAGCGCGCTGCAGCTGCTACGCAGCCTCGATGCGGACATCATCGTGATGGACAAGGAGAAGAAGCCCTTCCTGGCTCGAGTCGGCATGGCGAAGGAGCGCCTCTACCAGGCTCAATCAATCGTCGGCGTCGAAAGCGCCGCACCCCTCTGGTTGTCCATGCTGCAGTGGAAGAATATGGAGGACGGAACCGTCCATCCGATCCGGGTGGTGGGCCTCGACCCCGATTCGCCCACCTTCTTACAGAGCGAGGTAAACGCGCTCATCGGCCTGCTGCGCCAGCCCGGGACCGCGCTCATCGACTCGCGCTCGCGCAGCTCCTACGGCTACGTGGGCCGTGGCATGGCCCAGGTCGGGCGCACCGAGATCGAGATCGTGGGCACCTTCCCCCTCGGCACGGATTTCGAAGTCGACGGGACGATTCTGGTGTCCGAAGAGACCTATTTCAAGCTGACGAAATACCAGAGATTTCAGACCCACAAGCTGATCGAAGTGGCCCTGCTCAAGCTCGGGCCCGACGCCGATGAAGAGGCCGTGCTGGCATCGCTGGCCCACCACCTGCCAACGGATGCGGTGGCGCTGTCGAAGCAGCAGCTCATCGAGCGCGATCTCGAGCACTGGAAGAGTGGTACGCCCATCAGCGTGATCCTGATGGTGGGTGTCGCCCTCGGCTTCGCGGTGGGTGTGGTGATCTGTTATCAGATTCTATACACCGAGGTTCTCGACCACCTCACGGAGTTCGCCACCCTGAAGGCAATCGGCTACAGCGATCGCTACATCCAGATTGCCGTAGTCGTCGAGGCTTGGGTCCTCTCGATCTTCGGCTTCCTGCCCGCGATGGCCATCGGCTGGACAATGCTCGAGACGCTGCGCCAGTTGAGCGGGCTGCCAGCCGGGCTCGGCGTCGACGATGCAGTGACGATCCTGATCCTTTCAATCACTATGTGCACGCTGGCGGGAATCCTCGCGCTGCGCAAAGTGCGCGTGCTCGATCCGGCGGAGCTCTTCTAGATGGCCGCGGGCGACGCGCGAAAGCACGAGAAGGCCATCGACATCTCTGGCCTCGACTACGCTTTCGGCGAGCACGAGGCGCGCAAGCAGGTGCTCTACGACATCGAGCTTGCCGTGGCTCCCGGTGAGTTCGCGATCATGACGGGACCCTCCGGCTCGGGAAAGACGACGCTGCTCAGCCTGGTCGGTGCGCTGCGCAGACCGCAGCAGGGACGGATCGTCTGCGTCGGAAGCGATCTGATGAGGCTGCAAGGTGTCGAGCTCGAGGCCTACCGCACGGGGCTCGGCTTCATCTTCCAGCTGCACAACCTCTTCCCCGCACTCACCGCCTTCCAGAGCGTGCAGATGGCTGCCGACCTCCGCGACGACCTGCCGGGCGACAAGATGGAGCGCATCGCATCGCTGCTGACGGAGCTCGGGCTCGGCGAGCGGCTCCACTACCGACCCAGCAAGCTATCCGGTGGCCAGCGGCAGCGCGTCGCCATCGCGCGTGCGCTCGTCCACCGGCCGGCGCTGGTGTTGGCCGACGAGCCGACCGCCGCCCTCGATAGCCAGAACACGGAGATCGTGCTGGGACTCTTTCGAAGGCTGGCGCGTGAGAACGGGACGACGGTGCTGATGGTCACCCAGGACGCGCGGGTCTTCGAACGCGCGGACCGTCTGGTGAATCTGGTGGATGGCCGGATCGACTCCGACTCGCGGCGTTGATCGATCTTGCTCCCCATGGGGCTTGCTCGATTGAATTTGTGGTGTTTTCATCCCAGTTGACGATCTCAGCCAGCGAAAAATTCGTTTCCCGGCCCCCTCCCCTCGGCTACGGTCAAGCCGCCTCCCCACGAAAGAGCGCGACCGGTGGGCTGCTGGCCCCGCGTCGTACCCCGAGCCGTCGCTCCAAGGAGCGGCCCCGACACGTCGAGCGGCATTCGCGCATGACCGAGCAGCACATACTCGCGGTGGACGTGGGCACGTCGGAGGTGAAGGCTGCGTTGGTCTCCCACGACGGCCATGTGCGCGACTGCGCACGGGCTCCCCTCAGCGTGATCCATCCCGAACCGACGTGGGCCGAGCAGGACCCCAACGGCTGGTGGAACGCCATCTGCTCGTCCGTGCGCGAGCTCTGGCGCCACAAGCCCGAGGCCGCCGAGAGCATCTCGGGTCTGGTCTTCTCCTGCCAGATGTTCGGCGTGCTGCCCGTGGACGTGGACGGCAAGCCGCTGATGAACGCCATGATCTGGCTCGACACCCGCTCGCGTGAGCAGGCTCGCGCCATGGTGGACGGCTTCCCGAAGATTCAAGGATATGGGTTGCCGAAGGTGCTGAAGTGGCTGCGCATCACCAATGGCGCCCCCAATCTGGCGGGCCGGGATACGATCAGCAAGTTCATCTGGCTGCGCGACGAGCGGCCCGAGGTCTGGGAGCGGACCCACAAGCTCTTGGACGTCAAGGACTACCTCGTCATGCGCTGCACGGGTCGCAGCGTCACCACCTACGACCTGGCGAGTGGGGGCTGGCTCTATAAGACGAAGAAGGGCGAGATGGGGTGGTCCCAGACACTCCTCGACATGCTCGGGCTCTCCACCGATCGGCTGCCGGAGGTCGTGCGCTCCACCGAGGTGGTCGGCGAACTGCTCGACGCCGCCGCCACAGATCTCGGCATCCCGGCCGGTACGCCGGTGGTGGCCGGCGCGGGCGATGTCCCCTCGTGCGCGGTCGGCTCAGGCGCGGTTCGCGACAAGGAGGTCCATGTCTACCTCGGCACCAGCTCGTGGGTGGCCGCGCACTTGAACGATCGCGCCGTGAACCCCTTTGCGGCGACCGGCACTCTCTGTGCCGCCGAGCACGGCAAATACCTGCTGATCGCCACCCAGGAGACGGCGGGCGCCTCGATGGAATGGGTGCGCACCAAGCTGATGGACGGAAGACTGGATTACGACCGCATCAACAAATTGGTCGAAGACTGTGAACCGGGGGCCGGTGGCGCCTTCTTCTTCCCCTGGTTGATGGGCGAGCGCGTTCCGGTCGACGATTCGTCTGTGCGTGCCGGACTCGTGAACCTCTCCCTCGATCACGACGAACGCCACGTACTGCGCGCCGTCTTCGAGGGCGTCGGATACAACATTCGTTGGGCCACCCAGGTGGTGGACCGCCTGATGAAGGAGCGCGCGCCCGCGATGCGGATCACCGGCGGCGGCGCCCAGAGCGACGCCTGGTGCCAGATCATGGCGGACGTGCTCGATCGGCCCATGCACCGTGTTCGCAACCCGCAATTCTGCGGCGTGCGCGGCGCGGCGATCATCGCACTGCGAGCGCTCGGCGAGATCCCGCGTCTCGAGGATACCGGCGAGATGGTGAACATCACTCGTACCTTCGAGCCGGATCCCGAGGGTGTCGCACTCCATCAAGAGCGCTTCGCGGCCTACACGGACTATTACAAGCGGACCCATACCTGGTTCCGCCGGCTGAATGAGGGTCGGACACGCAAATAGGCGCGACCGAGCGCTCAGTCGTGGCGATCTTCCGCCGCCGCGTCCTTGAACGTCATTGCCAACGCGCCGATGAAGATCAGCGCAACGTACACACCGATCGCGACGAGCACGCGATCCAGCTCGCCCAGCCAGCCCCCGATCGCAATGGCGAAGACATAGAGCGTCTCGAGCCCGAGCACCGCCATCAGGAAGCGGTCGCCCGGCGAAATCTTCTCGGGCCGCTGCGCGACGAAATAGGTGGCCACGGAGAAGATATTCGTGAAGTTGTCGCGCGTCTGACGGTTCAGCAGTACCAGCACCGCGCAGCCCAGTGAGAACGAGATGGCGTGACGGCCCAAGAGCCCCCCCCCGGCGTGGTCCACGAGTAGCCCGATGCTGAGGAAGAGCGCGCACCAGAACGTCATGTCGACGGTTCCGTCCACGAGCGCGCCGAAGCGACTGCTCTGTCCGGTTGTACGAGCCATATTGCCATCCAGGCAGTCCACCACGTGGAAGGTGAAGCCGAGCCCTGCCACCCAGAGGTAGGCGTCGGGGGCGCCGCGCCAGGCCACCCCCAGCATGACGATGGACAATGCCAGCGACGAGAGCGTTACCGCCAGGATCGGTACCCGCAGCGCCAGGAATGGGAGCGTCAGATAGATCGAGAGCGGGCGATAGATCAGGTAGAGGGGCAACTCACCCTGCATCTCGGCCCAGGCTTTCTCTGGCGTATAGGAAAGCTTCACGTCTGCAAGCGTGTAGCGCGTGTGACTGGAGTCGGTGATCGGACGGCCCTCCCCTCGACTCTCCCAAGCCCCCCAAGACCCCCAAGCCCCTCAGGTCTCTCCGGCTCCGGTGAGCTGCAGATAATAGTAGAAGACCGGCGATACGAAGATGAACGCGTCGTAGACGTCGAGCACGCCGCCCTGAGTGGGCACGGCGTCGCCGTAGTCTTTGACACCGACGCGGCGCTTGAGACGTGACGCAAAGAGATCACCGGCGAGCCCACCGGCCGCGATCACTGCGCCTGCGCCCATCAGCCGCAGTGTGCCGAAATGCGGCACCGTGAACCAGAACGCAAGCGCGATACCCAGTGTGAAGAGTGCGCCTCCCACGACCCCCTCGACGGTCTTCTTGGGGCTGAGACGCGGAAAGATCTTGCGTTTGCCGAAGCTACTCCCCACCAGGTAGGCGGCGGAATCGTTCACCTCGGAGAGCCCGTAGTAGAGCACAACGTAGCCGAAGCCCATCTCCATCAGTCCGATCTCGACGAAGAATGCCAGGCAGAGGAAGGGATAGATGACGCCGAAGCACGTGCGTTTGGCACGGGCCAGCAATGACGTGGCACTCGAGCCAGCCGCGAATCGCAGCAGCCAGTAGAGGACCACGAACCAGGGGAAGATGCGCCCGATCTCACCCGGTCGTGCATAGGTGTAGAGCAGGAAAGAGAGCCCCAGCAGGATCCCGGAGAGCTTCCACGGCGTGTCGCCGCCAAACTCGAAGGTGCCGTAGAGCTCGGCGGCGCAGAGGCAGCCCAACACCACGGCCAGCGCCAGGACCCATGGCCCACCCAGATAGGCCGGAAGAAAGACCACGGCCAGTGCCGCCGCCTCGGCGGCGAAGCGCGTTCCCATGCTGGTATGCGCCGCGCCGCGCCCGCGAATCGCCCAATTGATCATCAGCCCAGCCCCGGCGGCCGAGAAGATGACGCCCAGGACCCACAAGAGCTGGACGGCGATCTCCTGCTTCAAATCAGCCTCGCACTCGTTCGAGGTAGCGGCGCAACGCGGTCAGGAAGGCGCGGATATCGGACTCGTCGATGGCGCCCAGCACCGCTAGACGGAAGGTGGGCACAGCGCCTGGCTTGCCGGGATAGATGGTGAATCCCTCGACGTCCATCGCGTCGTGCAGGGCCTCGAAGTCGTACCACGGCTCCTGCGGCTCGCGGATCGCCACGAGAATTCCGCTCTGCTGCTCGTCCTCGAGCAGGCGCTCGAAGCCCAGATCGTCGAGCCCGTGGGTGAGCGCCGCCATACTGGCCGCATAGCGCCGCTGGCGCCCTTCCAGCCCCTCGCTCTCGAGCTCGCAGAGCGCCCGGTGAAGCGCCGAGACGACCTGCGGCGGTAGCGTGAATCGGCTCTGGCCAGTCTTCTCCAGGTGATCGGACTCGGCCACCAGATCCAGCGTGAAGCAGCGCCGCGCGCGACTGCGCGCATCGTCGATCAGCTCCCGCGTTGCGATGACAATGCCGAGCCCGGGCATGCCCTGGACGCATTTATTCGAGCTCGAGACCAGGGCGTCGACACCGCCTCGACCCACGTGGATCGGCATGCCGCCAAAGCTCGACATCGCGTCGAGCAGGACACGCACGCCGGCGCGCTCGGACACGGCCAGCGCGTCGTCCAGCGAGTTCAGCATGCCTGAGCTGGTCTCGTGGTGGACCACGCATAGATGCGTGGCGCGTCCCTCGGTCTCCTCGAGTACCGCCTCGACGGCCTGCCAGTCGACCTTGCGCCCCCAGCCCATCTCGACCACACGATGTGGAATGTCGAGACCGGCGGCCATATTGGCGAGCCGTGTCCCGTAATCACCATTGTCGACGATCACGACCAGCCCATCGGGCGGAACGAAGCTCACCAACATGGCCTCGAGGGCGGTCGTTCCGCTGCCCACGATGGGAATCGCCAGGACCTCCTCGAGATCACCGGCCAGCAATGCCAGGCGGCGGCGCACGTCGGCGTAGAGATCACAGAAGCTCTTCTCGCGCGGACACACGTCGGGGATCACCAGGGCATCTTTGACGCTCTGGGTCGTCGTGGCCGGACCGGGATTGAGCAGGACCCTTCGCTCTACGGGGTGCATGCTGGACTCCTATTCTCTCTTTGGGCCGCTGGTTCTGCTCGTGCGCCCCGCGGCCCAGCGCGGGTAGACGTCGTCACGCACACGGCGATAATGGGTCTCGTAGTCGACCTCCCCCCAGAGCAGGTCGTTCACCACTGTCACCCGAACCGGACGTTTCTGCGCGACCTGCACCAGCGCGTCGGTCTCGTACGCCATCCGGCCGTGTCCCTGGACGCGCTCGAAGTCCGCAAACGCGTCGCCCAACAGGCGACCGAGCGAGCTCGAAACCTTCAGGATGCCGACGAGCTCACCGCACACCTCGCGGAGCTCGGCTGGGTCCTTGGAGAGCCCCGTCAGCCGGCCCCCCAACGCCTCGACCCAGACCTCATCGGTGGCGCCCGTCGGTCCGGATGCGAGCAGCACGTCGGGCGCGGCGTCGGCAAGCAGCGTATCCAGCGCGCGCTCTTCGTAGAAGAGATCGCTCTCGAGCAGGAGAAACGCCTCGTCGACCCGCTCGAGCGCACGCGCCAATGACGCCATGCTGCCGGTGTCCGCGTAGTCGGGGTTGTCGACGACCTCGACCCCGGGAATGCGCTTGGCGAGCTGATGGTAGGCGTGGGCGAGGTGACCGGCGACGACCACCACGCGCTCGACGGCGCGCTCCTGCAGCAGACGGATCGAGCGCTCGATCAACGTCTCTCCGCCGATCTCGACGAAGCCCTTGGGCAGATCGGACCAGACATCCTGCAGGCGCGAGCCCATGCCCGCCGCCAGCACGATGGCCGTGGTCGGGGCGGCGCTCACAGCGCCCCACCGGTCAGACCCGCCCGGAATGCATCCGCAATCTCGGACGGAGAGAGCTTCGGTCGGTCGAGACCCTCGGCCTCGCTCTCGTCGACCGCCACGTGCAGCAAGAGCGGGCCGCGACCCGCCTCCTTGTCCAGCCAATCGAGGCCGTCGGCGAGTGCGTCCGTGCCGATACAGCTCGCCGCGCCCGTGTACCCGCAGGCCAACGCGGCGGCGGCGAAATCCACATGCGGCGAGACCGAGAGCTGGCCGCCCGTCGACGCGTAGGTGCCGTTGTCGACCACTATGTGGACGAGATTCTTGGGGGCCAACGCACCGATGGTGGCGAGGCTACCGAGCCGCATGATCAGGGCGCCGTCCCCATCGAGCACGAAGACCTTGCGCCGCGCCTCGATGCGGGCGATTCCCAAGGCGATCGCCGGGGCGAATCCCATCGAGCCCTGCATGGGGAAGTGACGATCCACGCATCCGTGCGACGAGACCTCACGCGACATATAGCCAGTCGTAGAGACGGCGAACTCGTCCGGGTAGCGATCCAGCCACGCGGCCAGCAAATCAGTCCGCGACGGCAGCTCGCCGCGCTCGAAGCGAACGGGTGCGGGGCGCTCGGCCGGCACGGCACGCCCCTCGAGCACGGGTGCCGGGCGGCCCACCGCCCCAGCGCCCTTGGCGAAGAGCCCGCGCGGCACGATCAGAGCCGCGGGCTTGCGCTCCTTCCGCATATAGGCCACGGCGTCCGCCACGACACGATCGACGTCCGTGTCCTCGCGCAGAACGTGGGTGGGAATGTCGAGCAGCTCGAAGAGACCCGACGTGGCGGCGCCCATCGGATAGTGGTGAATGGCGTCCTTCTTGCCGGGCTCGCCGCGCCACGAGACGATCATCAGGACCGGGATCCGGTAGGGGATGCAGAGCGAGGAGAGCGGGTTCACGGCGTTTCCGAGCCCCGAGTTCTGCATCAGGACCGCTCCCAGACCACCGGCCAGCCAGATTCCGGAAGCGGCTGCGACGGCCTCGCCCTCGACGGAGGCAGCGACGTAGTCGACCTCGGACGAGGCTTCGGCCGCGAGAATGAGGTGATTGAGGATCGAGCAGGGAACTCCCGCGAATCCCTTCACCCCCTGCCCGAGTAGGGCACTGAAGAGCAGCTGCGGATCGAGCGACACGGGCCGGTCCTCCCCCTGTCCGAAAAGATTGGAACGCATCGAGCACCGCGCCGGGACGCCACAGATCGTGTGGTCGCCCCGACCCCGGATCAGACGTCGCCGCCGCGGGCCACATCAGCCAGGCTGTTGATGTCGATCCAGTCCCCTTGGACGTAGATCACGCGCACGGCCTGCGGGTCGCGCGCCACCAGCCGCTCGAAGACGGCGCACATATCCAGCTTCTCACTCTCCGGCAGCGCGAGGACTTCGTCGAGTGCTTCCACCAGACGCTCCGTCCCCTCCCCCTTGGTGCGTAGCATCCCGATCCACTCGCCGTCGGCCTCTGCGTCAGAAAGGTTCTCGGTCATCTGCTCGAGTACAAACTCTTCCTCGGTATACCGGGTCGGCGACGGCCCGGAGATCTTCACGCGGTCAGCGGAGCGCCCGGAGTCCAGGAACGAGCACGAGCCATCCACCGCGATCGTGATCGGGGCGTCGGAGGAGAGCAAGAGCTGCAGGATGTAGCGCTTGAAGATGGTGTCACCGTAGGCGATCACCACATCGCCCTTCAGCGCCGAGCGGGCCGCGGAGAGCGAGCCGAGCTCGCCCGTCTGCTCCCAGCCCGGATTCTCGAAGAAGCTCGCACCGGCGGGCGCCAGCGCCTCCGGCATGTAGCCGCGCACGATGGAGATGTCTTTGATCCCCTCGGCGCGGAAGCTCTGCAACATCTTCTCGATTGCCGGCGTGCCCGAGATCGGAATCATCGCCTTGGGCTTGTCGCGAGTGAGCTCGTCGAGCCCACGACCCCGCGAAGCCGCCAGCACAACGGCCGACGTCGAGGAGCCCTGGTTGAGGTAGACCTTCTCTCCCTCGAGCAGACCATCGGCGTCCTGCAGCCGGAAGATCTCCTTCACGGGTACGATCTTGTCCTCGAGATCGCGCGCGGTGCCGCTACGCCCGATGTGATTCGCCAGATCCTGCATGGCGCCGATCGAGGCGCGCAACATGTGGTTCGCCCAGATCACGAGCGAGACGCCCGCCTGCTGGAACGCATCCATGGGCGTCGCGTAGTAGGTGGTCGGCACGCAGATCACGGGTACCGCCCCACTCCACTTGGACAGAAATTCCTGCACCTGTGCAAAGGTGCGCGCCTTGGAGTGGATCAGCACCGCGTCGGCACCGGCCTCGGCGTAGCGCTCGGTGCGATCGATCGCCTCGGAGACGTCCAGCCCCGTGATCAGCGCCTCGGTGCGTGCGGCCACGATGAAGTCCGGATCGCTCTGCGCGTCCTTGCCGGCGCGTAGCTTCCCGCAGAACTCATCCACAGGCGCCAGTGACTGCCCCTCGGAGCGCAGGAAGGAGTTGGTCTTGGGGAAGACCTTGTCCTCGATACAGACCCCGCCCACCTCGCGCAGGCAGAGCTTGCGCACGAGCTGCTGGAAGTGGCTGAACTGCCCGTATCCGGTATCGCCGTCGAAGAGGATCGGGATCTGGACCTTGGCCGTAATCGACTCGAGGGTATCGAGCACCTCGCTCATGGTGAGCTCGCTATTGTCGCGCAGTCCCGCCGCACAGGAGAGTGTGAGCGAGCTGGCCCAGAGACCGGGGATGCCGGCCTCCTCGACCAGGCTGGCCGAGAGCGCGTTGTGCGCCTCGAGGATGTGCTCGACCTTCGGACTCTCCAGGAGATTCCGGAGCTTGCGCGGATTGCTGAGACTGCTCTTCTGAGTCTTGGTCCCTGTCATGATCCCCCCTGTCGGATTCCAACTTTCCGACTCCACGCCGTGGATCCGCCCACCGAGGGCCACCACCGGCGCGTCGCCGGGAGAATAGCCGGGGGGATTGCTGGTGGAATCCCCCCAAAATTCATCGCGTCACTTTCGATTCGCTCGTCTGTGCTCTCGCGCACGCTCGAAGTACGCCTCGAGTCGTTCCGCGACGCTCGGCCACGAGTAACGGAGCGCGGTCTTGCGCCCGGCCTCACCGATCCGCGCCAGCTGGACCGGGTCGCCGAGCATCTGCGAGAGCCCGGCGGCGAGAGGCGCCGCAGCGATCTCCTCCACCAGCCAGCCATCGACACCGTGGCTCACGACGTCGCGATAGCCGGGAATCGCGAACGCCACCGGCGGACGCCCCGCCGCCATCGCCTCGAGCAACACGATGCCCTGGCTCTCCTGGCCGGTGGCCGGAGAGCAGAAGACGTCGCAGCCGGCGAAGTAGCCAGCCATATCCTCGGGCGGCGCGTAGCCTGCGAAGGTGATGTCCTTCGCAACCGCACCATCGGCGCCGAGCCCACGCGTCTCCTCCGCGACCTCCTCTTGATCGACGCCGACGATCACCAGGCGCGCCCCCGGCACCCGCTGACGAATCTCCGGGAATGCTTGCAGCAGCAGCGGCAGGCCCTTGCGCGGATCCGAGCGACCCACGAAGAGGATCGTCGGACGGCCGTCGTCCAGCTCGGACAACACCGGCGCATCCGGGCGGAAGCGCGCGGTGTCGACACCATTGGGAATGATCTCGTATTCGCCCGGGAAGTAGTGGGCGATGCTGCGACGGGCCTCGTTGGAGACTGCGATTCGGCCGTCGAGCCGGCGCCAGGCGGGTCCGGTGATCAACCCCAAGTGACCAAAGAGCGTATCCCACAGCAAGGAGGGCGTGAAGTTCGCGTGAAAGGTGCCGACTGTCGTGCACGGAGACGCATAGAGGGCAAAGAGGCCGAGGAAGGGATCCATCGGAGCGTGCACATGCACCAGGTCGAGCGTATGACGCGAAAGCAGCCGCCGGTACTCCAGCAGATAGCCGCCGAGCACCATGCGCGAGAGAGCGCCGTTGCTGGTAAATTTGTACTCGAAGCCCAGCCGCACGACATCGGGGCCCTCATCCTTCCAGCCCGGCGTGGCCGGTCCTGTGAAGATGACGACCTCGTGCCCGCGGCGCGTGAGCTCCTCGGCCTCGTGGTGAACGTGCTCCGAGATGCCCCCCGGCCACGGGCGGTAGTACTCCGTCACGATGCCGATTCGCATGTGAGCTCCTGTCACGAGCGATCTGTGCTGGGGCGATTGCTTCGCCCGGGTGGAGCAGCGCCGGGCTTCACGATCTCGAGATGCGCCTGCGCCGGCCCGGGGTGGCCGGGTGTGATCTCGTCAGCTCTGTTTTTGGGGAGGGGCGGGGGGGGTAGTAGAGGGAGGAGAAATCCACCTGGCGGCGCCCATGGGGCGCGACGCGGCAGACCCTATCACAGCTCCCAGAGCATCGCTGCGGCAGGAACCCGCAGGGAAGGGGCGCGCCGACGGATCCCTCGCAGAGTCCGTACCCGCTCTGGATCGATTGTCCGCTCGAGCACTGTGCGTGCGCCCTCGGGGCACATCGGTACCCTCTTCCCCCATGCTGACCGTACGCCGCATGACGCCGGATGACATCGACGCGGCCGCCGATCTCACCGCACGCGTCTTCGCTGACGACGCCGAAGAGCAAGAGGGCATGTTCGCCCTGATGCGCGCCGCGTATCAGAGCTGCCCCTTCATCCCACCGGACCTCTGCTGGATTGGTGTCGAGGACGAGCGCCTGGTGGTGAAGTGGCAGCTGCTCGACTTCCGAATGCGGATCGCTGGCACGGTGGTGCCGATCGCCGGCATCCAGGGTGTCGTGGCCGAGCCCGACGCCAATCACAAGGGCTACGCGATCCAGGCGTCGATTGCGGCCCTGAAGGACATTGGCGAGCTCGACTTCGATATGCTGGTGGGCTTCGCGCAGCGCGGCGGGCTCTACGCCAAGATCGGCGCCGTACCCGTCGCGGCCGAGTACGACCTCGAACTCGACGCGCGCGCGATCCCTCCGCTGCGCGTCGACCCCTTCCACGAATGGAATGAGCTCGCCGAGCTGCCCGCGCTCGTCGACCACTACAACGCCGGCAACGCAGAGCGTACGGGTCCGCTCGTGCGCACTGAGGCGCTCTGGCCGTGGCTCGTCCGCAAGCCGCCGGTGGTCCATATGAGCGACGCCGGCTACATCGGCGTTCGCTACAACGAGGACGAGCTGGAGATTCGCGAGATCGCCGGCCAGGGCGAAGCCTTCCACGAGGCCGCCCTGCACAAGCTGGCCGACCTCGCTCGCGAGCGCGGCGTGCGGCGCATCCGGGGCGCAGTCCCCGCCGACCATCCCCTCGTCGCCGCGGCCCTCCACTATGGGGCGCGCATCACGACCCATTATACCAAGCGCTCGGGCTGCATCTCGCTCTGCAACGCCCCACTACGGCTTCTGGGTCGCATCCAGGGCGCTCTCGACACACGCTTGCAGGGCTCGCGCCATCACAACGTGCACCTCGCGATCCAACAGATGTGCATGGGCTACAAGCCGGTGCGCACTCTGCTGCTCGAGCACGCGCGCGAGACCGGCTCCGCCTTGCCCGTGCTCGAGGATGAGAGCCTCGACATCCTGGAGACACTCTTTCCGCAGGGCCACCCCTTCATGTGGCAGACGGATCGTTACTGATGATCGACGAGCTCTACAAAGACAAGCTGGATCTGCTCTGGGACAAGCTCGGCCGCATCGTGGCGCGAACCGGACTCACCCCCAACGGCGTCACTCTGATCGGCTTCCTGCTCTGCAGCGTAAATGCGCTGGCGTTTACAAGGCACGGTGACATGCTCGTATTCGGCATCCTCGTGGCCGGGATCGAGCTACTCGACAATGTGGACGGTGCGGTGGCCCGCGTGACCGGAACCAGCTCGCTTACCGGCGCCTATCTCGACGCAACGACCGACCGCTACAAGGACTTCTTCATCCTGCTCGCCGTCGCCTGGGTGACCGGCTACTGGCTGGCCTGCATGTTCGCGGTCGCCGGCTCGCTCATCACCAGCTATGTCCACGCACGTGCCGCCATGCTCGGTGCTAGCGACGAGCCTGGTGGCGGCGGGCTACCGGATCTCTTCGAGCGCTTCGAACGCATCGCGACACTCTCGATTGGGCTGGTCCTCACCGCCTACGTCCCACTCATTTGGGGACACGACCTGATCTGGTGGGTTGTCTGGGGCGTTGCGCTGATGACCCAGGTGACGGGTGCGCAGCGCTTCGTCCGTCGGCTCGGACAATTGCGCGCACTGGACGCCGCCACGAATGACTGACACGGGCGGTGCGGACTAATGCTTCTCGAAACGTGAGGGCATTGGGTACGTGCGTTCGAGAAAGGCACTCACGAGCTTGACGACCCTCGGATTCGGATTGTCGTTGAAATTATCGTTGAGTGAATACCACTTGGGGCGGCGCAGCAGGATGTTCGCCAGACCGAAAACATTCATGAACATCCAGTTCTCGACACCCAGATAGGTGACGTCGCGGTAGACCTGCCACTTCGGCACCGCCACGCCCTTGCCCTCATGGAGGAGCCAGTAGGGGTACATATGCTCCGCCGGGATGTTCTGCATCGAGCGGAAGCGGCTCGCCGAAGTCCTCTTCATTTCCTCCTTCCACTGCGCCGAGAAGTCGGCGAAGAGGCGCGTGTCGACAAAGAGCGGGCTGTGCTTGACGGAGCCGCGGCGCATGCGGCGATAGCGCTCGTTCAGCAATTGGTTCGAGTACGCCAGTCCGGCCTCCCATGGCGATTTTGTCGGATCCTCGTAGCCCGAGGCTGCGTCCGTCCCCTCCCATTTCATCCAGATCTTTGTCCGCCCATCGGATGCCATGAAGTCATCGACCGTGGTCGCGCGCAGGAAGAGGCGATCGTCCTCGAGATAGAGGAAGCGCCGCGACACCCCCGGCAGCTTGTAGAGGTTGGCCACGATGGCAAAGGAATTGAAGGTGGGTAGGTCAGTCGGATCGAAGAACTCGTCGTGGTAGACGACGGTGAGCCCTTCGGCCTCGGTGTCGAGCCAGGCCGGGAGCTGTGGTCGCGTCGTGACGAGAAATATCCGGCGGATCCAGGGCGCGTACTGGACCAGCGAGCGAATGCTGTACTTGAGGATGTCGAGGTTGTCGCGGTAGCGATTGGGGTTGAGATCCTGCTTCTTGTCCGAGTATTGGTTCAGCAGCTCTGGGTAGCCTGGCCATGCGCCGTCCACCCAGGTGTAGACGACGTCCACCGGCTCGCTCGGAGCCCCGCCCCGGGGCTCCGCACGGGCGCTCAAATCGGCCCCCCGATGCGCGCCTCGAGCTGCGCGATATTGGTCGCGTAGTCGACCAGTGCCTCGAGGAGCTGGCTCTCGGCGCGCACCAGATCCTCGTCCGCGTTCGTGATGTCGAGATTGTTGGAGAGACCCATCTCGAAGCGTCCGCGCGCGATCTCACCCTTGGAGCGCGCGCTCTCCACCTGGGCGGTCAGCATCTTGATCCGCTCGATGTTCTCGCGCAGGCGGATCTCGACCTCGCGCACCTCGAGATCGATGAGGCGCCGCTGCTGGGCCAGCTCACGCTTCATCTTATGGGTCTGGATCTCGGCCTGCCTGACCTGCGAGCGCGGCCCCACGTTGCCCAGCGGGATCTGGAACATCACGCCGGCGTTCCACGCATAGCTCGCCCAGTCGAAGCCAGGCTGGAAAGCGCCCTGCACATCGAGGCTGGGCAACGCGGCGTTCTTCGTGACTCGCAGTGTGAGATCCGCCTTCTCGATCTGGCTCTGCACCTTCATCATCTCGGGGCGTCGGTCGAGGGCGAGCCGAATCCAGCGCTGCAGCTGGATGTGGATCGGACGGAAGGGGATCGTTCGATCCGTCACGTCCACCTGCACCGTAATCGGCAGGCCGATCACCTGGCGCAGTCGATTGCGCGCGAGCTCGAGATCCGCCCGCGCGCTGGCCAGCCGGGCCCGATTGCTGGCCTGGCTGATGTCGGCCGAGAGGACGTCGACCTTGCTGACGCGGCCGGCGTCGTAGAGCGCCGTCGAAGCATCGACGAGCTGCTGATCTCGCTCGAGTGCGGCCTGAATCACCTCGATCTGGCGCAGGGCACGGACCACCTGGTAGTAGGCGGCCTTGGTGTCCGCCGTAACGTGCAGGATCTCGGCGCTGAGCTCAGCGCGCGAAATCTCGTTGTCGTACTCGGCATCCAGAATCGAGCGGCGGGCCACGTAGGTGCGACCGCCGCGGAGTAGCGGCTGACTGATCTCGATGCCGAGCCCGGCAATCTCGACCTCGGATTGGAGGTTTACACCAGGCGTCGGGTCGCCCACGACATCGTTGAAGAGATCACTGAACTCGCGCTGGTAGCCGACTCCCAGTCCGACGCGGCCGCCAGTGGGCATCTCCTGCCGAATCAGCGCCTGGGCATTTTGCGTGTCTGTGGACTCATCAGCCCGAAAATCGTGGTTGATCTTCGTGCCCTTCGCGGCACCTCCGACCTCCAGCGAAGGATGGAACTTCGCCTTGGACTCGCGGATCGCTTCCTGGCTCTGCGCCTCGCTCAGCTCGATGATCTGCAGACCGAGATTCTGTTCGAGCGACGTCTTGACACTCTCCTCCAGGGAGAGCTCCCGAATCCGGGCCGGTACGGGCGCGGAGACGTCGTCGCTCTGATCGATGATGAGGCGCACAGCGTCGAGGTCGAGGCGCGAGATCGAGCCCACATCGATGCCTTCTTCGAGCACGAGCGCCGAATCGCCTGCGGCATCAGCAGCGGCCACGGGCGCCACGAGCAGCAGCGCGAGTCCCACCGACGTGGCGCTTCCCAGGACTGAGAGCGCAAGCGCGCGAGTCAAGAGCATCGTTCCCCATCCGGCTGCGCACTCCGGAGCGCCCATGCTCGGACGCACAGCTTCGATGCGCCGGGAAGCTACCACACTTCGCTTCTTAGTCCGTAAAGAGAGGCGCCGTCGCTCCGCAGAGCGAGGAGGACCCAACAACATGTCTACGACACCTTCATGAATGCAGCGCTGCAGTACTCGGCGCACGGTCTGGTGATGGCCGCCTTCGGCGAGAGCATGTGGACAGCACGCATCCTGTCGGCTCGCTTCGCCGTCGCGAGCGTGCTGGCGACGCAGCGGCTGGGGCGTTTGATGACGGGGAGCCGCCGCGCGGGCGCCCAGCTTGCTCAGCCTGCGATTCCCCTCAGCACCGATCGCGCCTCGTCGGCGAGACCGCGAACGATCTCCGCCACCGGCTGGGGCCGGGTCACGAAGCTCACGCCCTGCCCCACTGCCTCGGTCATCAGGTCGGGCCGATGCGCGTCGTTGGCGCCCTGCAGATAGCTACTGGTGAGCAGCATCTGGTAGGGGCTCTTCAGCGCCTCGGGCGCGTCCTCGCGCTCCCACTCCTCGGTCCAGGGGCATTCGAGCACGCGCATGGTCTTGCCCGATATGCAGTCGGTGCGCGTCGTCTCGTCGCCGCTCGCGCGCAGGATGCGCTCCTTTACGACCGGGTCGACGTCCGACTCCTCGCTCGCGAGCCACACCGTCCCAGTCCACACGCCGGCGGCGCCGAGGCAGAGCATGGCCGCCAGATGCCGACCCGTCGTGATGCCGCCCGCCGCGATCACCGGCACGTCCCCGGCGGCGGCCACCACCTCCGGAACGATGGAGAAGGTGCCCACACCGCCCGTGTGGCCCGCGGCGTCATAGCCCTGGGCGACGATCATGTCGGCGCCACGCTCGATCTGGCGCACGGCCTGCTGGGTGGCTCCGACCAGCGCGATCAGCCGCATGCCGCGCTCGTGCGCCGCCTCGAAGAGGAAGTCGGGCGCACCGAGCCCGGTGGCGATCACTGGGATCTTCGCATCGAGCAGCGTGTCGATCTGCCGCTGGGCGATCTTCTGGTTGAGACCACTCCAGCGGCGCAGCGCGACGTCGTTCTTCGGCTCCGGGACCTGGTACTTCTCCTTGATGCGCTGCGCAAAGTCGCGATGGGCGGCGGGGATCTCGGCCAGCAGCTCGTCGGGACCGGCCGTGCTGGGCGAGCGGGCCGGCAACACGAGGTCGATGCCGAAGTTCGAATGTCCGAGCTCGTCGCGCACCCAGCCGATGTCGCGCTCGATCTCGTCGCGTGTGCGCAGGGCCTCGCCGAGCACCGCAAAGGCGCCGTTCCGGCTCGCCGCCACTGCCACCTCACGCGAGTGCGTGAAGCAGATGATCGGCAGCTCGACCTCGAGCAGGTCGCAGAGCCGGGTGTGGAGGGGATTGTTGGACATCTCGTCTCTCGGGTTCTCGGGTCTCTCGCCACGCCAGGTCGTGCGACTCGGGCGCCGACGGGCCGCAGAGCATACCCTTGATCCCGAGATCGCATCCGGGCCCCGGCCAGCCAGCACGGGCCGGTTCCGATCGGTACTTTCTGCTGTCCTCGAGGAGACCTTCACATGATTCCCTGGCTCTTCCTGGCCGTCACGGTCTGGGGCGCGCTCTTCACCTTCAACGCCTACCTGCCGCAGCGCCGCACCGGCCCCTTCATCATCCCCAGCTTCTTTGCCGGCTGGCTCACATCGGAGCTCTCCGCCCATCACTTTGCCTGGCAGCTGATCGCCACCGTGGCCTTCATCTGGGCCGGTGCGCTGGAGGCCTGGCCCGGCTGGATGGGTCTCGGCATCACGCTCGTCTCGTGGGCCGCGTTGCTGGCGTTGGTCCCGATTTCACGGCGAGCCGAGCCAGTCCTCGAAGCCTCGCTGGCGGCGGCACTCGGCCCGCAATATCGCGAGCGCATCGATGCCGATCTGATCGAGAAGATCGAGCAGACGCCACCCCCGCCGCATCGTCCTCTGAACCCCTTTCGCTTCGGCCACGCGGACGTGGAGGTCGTGCGCGACATCGCCTACGTGCCGGGCGGCGGCATCCGCAATCGCCTCGACATCTACAAGCCCAAGGCCGGCTGCGAGCGCGCGCCGGTCCTTCTGCAGGTGCACGGCGGCGGCTGGACGATCGGCAACAAGCGCGAGCAGGCGCTGCCCTTGATGACCCATCTGGCGCAGCAGGGATGGATCTGCGTGACGGCCAACTACAGATTGAGCCCAAGCGCCACATTCCCCGACCACCTCGTCGACCTGAAGCGCGCGATTGGCTGGATCCGTCAGAAGATCGCCTCCCACGGCGGCGACCCCAACTACATCGCTGTCACCGGCGGCTCCGCGGGTGGACACCTCTCCGCCATGCTGGCTCTGACGGCCAACGATCCCGAGTATCAGCCCGGATTCGAAGACGTGGACACGCGCGTCGACTCGGCGGTGCCCTTCTACGGCGTCTACGATTTCTCGAATCACTACCGCCTGCAGGCGGGTGGGGGCATGGACGCCTTCATCTCACGCTATGTGCTGAAGAAGGATCCTGTGGCCGATGTGGAGGACTTCCGACGCGCCTCACCGATGCACCGCATGCATCCGGACGCGCCGCCCTTCTTCGTCATCCACGGCAGCCACGACAGCCTGGCCTCGGTCGAGGAGGCACGCCACTTCGCCCAGGCCCTGCAGCAGATCTCGAAGCAACCGGTCGCCTATGCAGAAATTCCCGGCGCGCAGCACGCCTTCGAAATCTTCCACTCTCTGCGCACCAGCGTGGTCGTGCAGGCCGTCGACCGCTTCCTGGCCTGGAACTACTCCCGCTACCGCGAGAGCGGCCGCGGCGGTGCCCCGTAGAGAGAAACCCCACCCTGTCGCAGAGCATCCCCCTCACACAAATGCCACATCGAACCTCTCGAGAATGCGAACCCCATTCACGCATCGAGGACGTCCATCTTCCGACGTCCGAGGCCGGGGGGATGGAGGGTTGGCTCGAAATAAAGCGCAGTAGACCCCCACCCGCCGAAAACCCGATCACCCAACCGACACCGCGCCAGAACAGCTCGCCCCCGCACACGAGCCATTCGAGCCAACCCTCCATCCCCCCGGCCATGCCGACCCACGCAGAACTTCCTCGGCACTCTGCTAACGAATCAGCAAGATCGGACAATCCGCCAGCAGCGAGACCTTCTGCGGCGTGCTCCACAGGCTCCGCTCGGGCTGAGCTGGATCGATGCGCTCGGCGCTCATCACGATCAGATCGCAGCGCTGCTCACTCGCAAAGCCCACGATGGCCGACGCCCGCTTTCCGACGATGATCTCCTGTCGGATCCCGATGCCGGACCGGCCGAACAGACCGGCCCGCGCCTCGAGCACCTTGCCGGCGCGCTCGCGCAGGCCGGCGTAGAAGAGCTCACCCTCCTCGCCCGCAAGCCCCTCGATCTCTTCGATCACGTGGAGCAGTGTGACGCTGCCGGTCTCGGGGTCGATGATGCGTGCGGCCGATTCGACGAGCGTGTGCTCGCGCTCGCTCAGATCCAAGGGGATCAGGACATTGCGATACATGGTGGCATGGACTCCCTGCGCCGCATCGGGAGACTCCGCCGCGGCCCTTGCAGGAAGTATCGCATGCGCGAGTGGGCTCGCCCACGGCCGCCTGGCGTGGGTCGATCAGCCCCGCCCTGCGCGGCGGCGACGACCTCGCAGCCAGATCAAGGGCGGGAAGATCAGCACCAGCTCGGCGCCCAGGCCGCAGAGCGACTCCTCGATCAACTGATCCAAGCTCGAGCTCTCGGCCTCGAAGTTCAGCGAGCGCGAGGTGCACTGCGAATCCGCATCGTCCGCGTCGCCGTCGCCATCGTTGTCGAGCCCGTCATCGCAGCGCGGGTTCTCGAGCAGCGACTCGGCCTTGGCGCA
>JAFDDH010000281.1 GCA_019310975.1 Deltaproteobacteria bacterium
CAGTCATCGTGCCAGTCACTACCGTGAGCGGTGCTGCAGATTGATGCAAGTGCGTGATCGACCGACTCGTCACAGCACCCACGATTGGGAGGCGCGACCAGGAGTCACGCGACCTGTGTCACGACATTACTCATGCGCGTGGGATGCAACGCTCGGTTGCACCGCATCGAGACCAGTGGTCTTCGGAAAGGGGCGCACGATCACAATGTGTGCAGAATCGCACGCTCCGGTGGGGCATGAGTTCCCACTCGGAGTCTGCGTTGTGGGTCAATGCGTCACATTGGAGCTGGAGCGGATCGTTCCGCCGGCACGCGCTCGAGCCCACGGTCGCTACCCATGCGTCGCGAGCAGTTGCGCGCAGCGTGCTTTGGATCGGCGCTACGGCGCTGCGGATTCCGATTTCGACAGAGTGCGTATGTACGCGATCACGTCGTGAATATCTTTTTCCGGCAGCTGACGCCACGGCGCCATCAGCGGATTGCCGCCGTACACGCTCGCGCCGTCGCGGATCACGAGCGCCAGATCGGCATCGGTTCCGGGCGTGCCGTCCGCATCGGCGTCGAATTTGAACTCCCCCACCGTGAAATCGCGCGGGGCCGGCAGGATGTCGATGCCCGCTGGGCCATCGCCCTTGCCAAGTGGTCCGTGGCAGTTGACGCAGAGACCCTCGAATGTGGCCTTGCCAGCCGCTGTGTCAGCCCCTGCTGCAGCCGGGTTCAGAACGGTCACCCAGCAGGACATCAGCGCAATCAGCCAGACCCTTCGCGTCATCGTGCGGCCACAACGCCGGCCGGGGGTTCTGCCAGAGAGCCGGTCAGAATGCCTGTCAGAGTGCCGGCCGGAGCGCCGGGGTCCAGCCGGATCACGCGCGGCTGGCCGCGCTCGATCTGCCAGGTGGGCAAGTTGGAGTTGGAAGTCCAGACGCGACCGGCGGCGTCGAAATCGATCTCACGCGTATACGTCACGCGCGTCGGCAGCGGGAAGACACTGAAGCGCTCGGTCTGTGGCTCGAAGCGGATCAGCGTGTCGCTATTGGTGCCGCAGATCCACACCGTGTCAGTGCGCCGATCCACATGCAGCGCATAGGGGGTCTCGGAGCCGCGTGGTCGCTGGGGGAGTGGCCACGTCTGGAAGGTCCGGGTCGCGGGGTCGAAGCGGGCGATCAAGCCCGACGAGAAGCCTGGAATCCAGAGCTGACCGGTGGAGTCGAAGCGCAGCCGCCGCGGCGCTGTAAAGGGCGTGTCGATCAGCTCGACCTCGAGGGTGTCCGGATCGACGCGTCCGATCTTGTGCTGGTTCAGCTGACTGAACCAGACGTCGCCGTCGGGCGCGATGTCGATCCCGTAGGGGACGGGCAGACTCAGCGCGCCCTCGCCCGCTGCATCGCTCCCGAGCTCGAAGTACTCGGCCATCCACAGCATCGCCGGCAGCAGCCTCAGCACGAGGGCCTGTGTCCAGGTCCCGGCCGGAAGTCGGATCGTGTCGAAGCTGTTGCTGGCCGGGTCGAAGCGACCGAGATGGTTGGAGACAGCAATCGTGAACCAGATGCGCCCACTCTCGTCGATGCGCAGGGTGTGGGGATAGATGCCCTCGGTCATGCGATGGATCGACCAGGTCTCGCTCTCGGGGTCGAAGCGACCGAGCCGATTGCCGAGCGCGAGCGTCGTCCAGATCGAGCCGTCGGGTGCCACCTGCAGGGAGTGTGGGCCGACGTGCGCGTTGGCGTTCGGCGGCATCGGAGAGCCCGCCGTGGCCAGCTCGCCACCGAGCGGTAGACCCTGGTCCGGTATCTCGAAGCTTGCGATCGCGCCGGTCTGCGGATCCAGCCGAAAGAGCGTGTCCTGCATCATGTCCACCGAGTAGACGTGGCCACTCGGATGCACGACCAGATCGTGCTGCATCGAGGAGCGACCGCCGAGCACCCATTCATCGATCACGGCGACGCGCACATCGGGTGGCGGGGGCGGCGCAAACGTGGCCGTCCCCATGCCGTGGGTGAGGCGTGGCACGGCGGTCTCCGGATCGTAGGCGGCACGAAACCAGTCGGGCACCTGCGCGCGGACCTCGGGCGAGAGAACCCCGCCCATACGCGCCATCAGCACGAGAATCTTCTCCCACTGCCAGTCCTCGCGCGGCACGCGCATGGCCAGGCTGCCCTGCTGGTGACAGTACGTGCACTGCCGCACGAATTCCTCGCGCTCCACCGGATCGTCGATCTGCTCGAGAAAGAGGCCGAACCAGCGGTTGGCCGGGAGCTGTGCGGCCACGGCGGCCGGATCGGTCTCACGCTCCAACACGATCGCCAGCGGCTCGGCAGGCAGCGTGAGTCCGGATCTGTGATCGCGCCAACCGATGCGTCGGACGCGTAGCTCGAAGTGTCCCGAATCGAGCTCCGGCAGACGGAAGTATCCCGAAGCGTCGGAGAACACCGTCACGCCGCGTGCCGGCGAGCCACGCTCGGCGGTGACCATCGCGCCGACCACGGGCGCCTGGTCGTCATCGACAATCCGTCCCTCGAATGCACCTCCGGTGGCGGCGCTGGCGGCGAGCAGCAGACCCGCGAGTGCGAGCCCGCAGGAATCGGTGAATCGAAAGGTGCTCAGTTCATCGCGCATGGGCGATCTCCTCTGATGCGAGGTCAAACTCGAGAACGATGGGCTCGAAGACCTGCAGCGCGGCCAGCCCGCGCCGCAGCGTGCGACCGCTCGGCGTCTCGACGAGGACCACGAAGGCCGCCGCGCCCGCCTCGTCCCGACAGGCGTGAGAGTAGTCCACTCCGACCCGGTAGCGGCCCGGTGATGGATGCCGAAACTGGATCGTCTCCGTGCGAGGGCCCGTGTGCTGGCAGCGAAGGTCCCGTATCAGCTCGCCCCCGATGGCGCTCGGCGAATTCGCGTAATAGACGGTCTCCGCGCGCGGCCCCGTTACGTAGAGGTCGAGATCAACGGCCTCGGAGAACGCCAGATGCACACGCACGGCGCCGGAAGGGCCCGGCGACGCCACTGCGAGCCGTGCCTCGAGCTGCGTCGCTTCGCGCTCCAGCGCCTCGGTCCACGCCAGCGGCGGCGGCGGCTTCGAGGTGGGTTGGCAGCCGAGCAGGCTGCTGGCCGCAAGCAGCCCGGCCATCCATCGTCGCGTGCAGCGATGTCGGATCGGGTTCATAGCGGCCGGCAATGCCGTCGAAGTGGCCAGCGCCCAGGCCTATCCATTCGACAAGAATATCATCTGATCGGCGCTAGAGCAGATGTGAGTTCACGAGCGTGCCGCCATCACAGACGATGCAGCTGCCCGTCACGAAGGAGGCCCGATCCGAGGCCAGCCAGACGACGGGCTCGGCCACCTCGGCCGGGCGGCCGAGACGACGCATGGCGTGCTGGTCGATGGTCTTCTGCTTGAACTCGGGAAACTTCTCGAAGTAGCGCGCAATCGCAGGCGTCTCCATTCCGCCGGGCGCGACGGAGTTGATGCGAACGCCACGGCCCGAGTACTCGGCGGCTCCGGACATCGTGAGGGCATGCACACCGCCCTTGGCCGCCACGTAGGCGCCCAGCATGGCCTCGCCCTTGAAGAGCCCGGACGTCGTGATGTTCACCACCGAGCCACCGCCGCCAGCCAGCATGGCAGGGATCGCGTACTTCATTCCGTGAAAGACGCCCTTGAGGCAGACGTCCACGGTGGTCGTCCAGCCACGGTCGTCCAGCTGATCGAGCGGACCGAACTGGCCGGCACCGCCGACGGCGTTGTTGCAGATCCAGTCGAGACGACCAAAGCGTTCCACAGCCGTGTCCACGAGCAATGCGACCTGCTCGGATTCCGTCACGTCTGTGCGCTGGAAGACGGCTTCACCGCCTGTGCGGCGGATCGCCTCGGCGACGGACTCACCCGCCTCCGCCTGGATGTCGGCGAGCACCAGGCGTGAGCCCTCGTGTGCCGCCAGCTGCGCGATCGCCTCACCCAGGCCCTGCGCGGAGCCGGTCACGATTCCCACCTTCTCTTTCAAGAGCGTCTCTTTCAAGAGCGTTTCTTTCGAGAACGTCATGGCCTTCTCTCTCTCCAGCTCTCCAGCTCTCCGGCAATTGCGACGGCTCCTGCGCGACCGCCGTCCACACCGCCGCCCGATGATCCGCTTCGCTCGCGCGGCCACTCCCCGCACAGGACAGGCCGCTTCGGATCGCCGCAGACTACTCCGCCCAGTCGACGCCCCCGCCCACGACCTCCGCGTCCCCGACCCGGTAGGCCTCGTGCTGGCCCTCCCTCACGCGCACCGCGCGCGCCCGCACCAGGTTCCAGAACACGCCCGAGCGTCGACCGGGCTGAAGCTCGTAGAGCCCGGTTGCGAATTTGTTGACCCATTGCGCCCCGGCGCAGGTCGCGGGCCCCGTCAGGCCCGCCACGAGAAGCCAGATCTGTCCGCGCTCGCGACGCTGCGCGGCGCAGAGCGCGTACGTATATCCCTCCGGCTTGCCCAGGGTGAGGTCATCGATCAGGTAGCCCCCGCTATATCGAAAGCAGGCGGCATTCCGGTTGAGCACTGCATCCCCGGCCACCGGATCCTCGCGATTCGCCTCCTCACCAGTGAGGTGGAAGCGGCTTGGCAGCACGTACCCTCCGCTCGGCCAAACGAAGTGGAAGGGCAGATTCGCAGGTCCGCCGGGACCCGCTGCCACGTAGGGAGCCTCGTTCGCCATCCGGGTGAGTGCCCACTCTGCCATCTGATTGCCGCGAGAGCTTCCCAGAATGACCAGGGACGGACCGTGATCGTCGAAGAGCTGATTGAGCTCTGGATCGTCCAGATCGTTGCGCGCGAGGGTCTCGTTGACTTGCATTCTCAGCTCGCGGATGTCGATGCGAACGTTCTGCGAGAAGCCGAGCACGCCGTTGTGGATGTGATTGAGGCCCAGCAAGTCCCAATGTGAGATGTTGACGCGAAATGCATCGTGCTCGTCGGTCTTCGATCCGAGCAGAAACGCTACGCGCCCGAAATCCGCAACGCAGCGCAGAACCTCG
>JAFDDH010000282.1 GCA_019310975.1 Deltaproteobacteria bacterium
TCCGCGACCTCTACGAGATCGCCAAGAGGGAGCAGTGGAACGCCGCCACGGACATTCCGTGGGACCTCGAGACCGACCCAGCGGAAATCGGGAGCCTGTCCGGCCCGGGCCCGGACCCGATCAGCGAGCTCGAGGTCATCAAGGCCCTCCCCGACGACAAGAAGCTCGAGCTCACCAAGCGGCGTGCCGCATGGCTGCTCTCCCAGCTCCTGCACGGAGAGCAGGGCGCGATGCTCTGCGCCGCCCAGCTCGTGGAGGCGGTGCCGGACATGGACGGCAAGTTCTACGCCTCGACGCAGGTCATCGACGAGGCCCGTCACGTCGAGGTCTTTGCCCGCTACATCAAGCGGCTAGATCGAGTCTATCCCATGATGCCCGGTCTGAAGTCGCTGCTGAACGCAGTCCTGACGGCCGACCTCTGGCAGATGAAGTGCGTGGGCATGCAGGTGATCGCGGAGAGCCTGGCGCTCGGAAGCTTCAAGATGATCAAGGAGGGAACCGGGGACGAGGTGCTCCGCAGGATCACGGAGCTCACCGCCCAGGACGAGGCGCGCCACGTCTCCTACGGCCTCATCTACATGAAAGAAGAGCTCTCACGTATGCCCGAGGACGAGCGCGACCGCATCGAGGACTTCGCCATCGCTGGGCTGAAGATGCTGATTCCAAGTGGAGCCCAGGGTGCAGGTCCGATGTTCGAGCTCTTCAAGGACGTCGGGATCGACCTCGAGGCCGCCATGCAGGAGATGCGGACGAAGTTCGCGGATCCCAAAGCGCGTGCCCAGCGCCCGAACCAGTTTCGTGACTACCTCGCTCCAAATCTCCAGCGGATCGGGCTCATCACCGAGCGCACGGCTCCGCAGTACCGGGCGTACGGTATAGAGATCGAGGTCTGAGGGCCGCACGGGGACTGGGTCGATCCATTGCTGATCGACGCCCTTGGCGGAGCACACCCACGCACCGCAAGATCCGGCCAGGCGTCATGCGCTGAGGGCGGGGGCTCCGGCGGAGCGCAGCTGCTCGTAGACGGGCGGAGGGCCAACGCCGAGCTCCTCCCGCACCTCGTCGATCGGTCGCTCGAGAAGCTCCTCCCAGTCCTGTTCCGGGCGAGTTCCAGCCCTCTGCGCGCAGCGCATCCAGGACCAGGTACGCGACGCCACGGTTATAGTTCTGGGCAATCGTGAACGCGAGCACCGCGGACTCGCCGCGCAGATCGCGGTCGTAGCCGGCGAGGACGTGGAATACATCGTGCAGGTGGAGCAGGCGCGCGCCGAAGACCTGCTCGTCCTCGCTCACGCCCGGGTCCGGCCCGCCCCGGGCGGCCTTGCTCGCCTGGGCCAGACCCTTCGTACTGATGTTCTCGCGCTCGAACCAGTCGATGATGGTCCGCCCCAGAGAGGCGGGCGGCATCGCCCTGAGCCGCTCGCGGTCCGTCAGGACGCCGTAGAGATCTCGTTTCTCGCGCAGAATCCGGGCACCTCGAGCGGAGCGCTGGAAGCGCCTGAAGTGGCGCCTACCCGAGTTCCCCGAGAGTGCCGCGATGACGCGGATCGCGGCAGCCGTGTCGTCCGGGTCCGCGCGCAGCGTACGCATCTCGCGCATTGCGACCAGGGGATGCATATGATTTCGATGAGCCATGGCCAACCTCCTTCGCCGGCGCCCTAGCGTCAGCGTGCCTACCTCGATTCTGCCCTCACGCGGTTCGGAAGCGCTCAGCTCCCGGGCGCATTCGGATCTTCTGTCGGAATCGTGAACGAACCTCCTCGAGCCTGCTCCTCGACTCCCTCACGCTCCACGATGTCGCGGCCGTACGCGAGCAGCTCGGGAATTTCCTCGTCGGATAGTGCGGGCATGGACTTCTTGCGCTCCAATGCCTTCTGGATGTAAGGCGCCAGCTCGGCCTGCTTCTTGCGCTCGCGCTCCTCCTCGCCCGCCTTGAAGTGGGGCATCACCTTCTCGGCAAAGAGCTCGAGAGATTCGCAGATGTGCTCGTGGCGATTCTGGCCGCCCTGCTGAATGAAGACGACCTGATCGACGCCGGCGTCTGCGAAGCCCTGCAGATGTTCGCGCAGCTCGCTGGGCGTTCCGATGCCCCGATTGCCGCCCTCCTCCGGTAGGCTGCCGCGAGCGTGCTCGAAGGCCTGCCAGATGTTCGTGCGTCCGGGCTTGTGCTTGCCGAAGAGATAGTGGTGCCCGAGGGCAAAGCCGAAGAAGCGGAACCCGTCCATGCCCCGCCTCTTGGCTTCCTCGGGGTCTTCGTGGCACGAAAAGCCAGTCACCATCGCGATGTTTGCGTTGACCGAATGGCCTATCGGCACGCAATCGTTCTTGATGATGTCGTAATACTCGTCGACCCACTTCCTGGCGTCGCTCTGGTCGACGAAGGAGAAGGTGAGCGCGCCCATCCCGTACCTGGCGGCTTCATGAATCGTCTGACGATTCGAACACGCGAGCCAGAGGGGTGGATGAGGCCGCTGAACCGGCTTGGGAAGGACGTTGCGACACGGCATCGAGAAGTACTTGCCCTGGTAGCCCGGATAGGGGTCCATCACGAGCATATTCGCGACCTGCTCGGTCGCCTCGCGCCACATCTCGCGCTTGGTCTCGGCCGTCCACTCGATGTTGAAGCCCTCGAGCTCCGCCCGCGAAGCCGACTCGCCGGTGCCGAACTCGACGCGCCCATTCGAGACCAGGTCGAGTGTCGCGATCCGCTCTGCGATCCGTGCGGGCTGGTTGTAGCCGGGCAGCATCAGCACGATGCCGTGTCCCAACCGGATCCTGCTGGTGCGCTGCGAGCAGGCGGCCAGGAAGACCTCGGGGGCCGACGAGTGGGAGTACTCATCGAGGAAGTGATGCTCGACCTCCCACGCGTAGTCGATGCCGAGCCGGTCGGCGAGCTCCACCTGGTCGAGGGCCTCCTGGAAGAGCTTCTGCTCGGAGTCATCACGCCAGGGGCGGGGGAGCTGGTGCTCGTAGAAGATCCCGAACTTCATTCCGTCTCTCTCCTTGCTCCTTGGGTCGTGGATCGGCTGCGGACATGGGACGCTAGGACAGTCTCATGAGTGTAGCCGCGAGGGCGTCGCAAGCCCGTGCCGGTTCGACGGGGCCCGGAGCGAGGCGGGTACGGCGGTGGAGACAGAAAGTCTCGCTCGGCCGCGTCATGTCGTGCCCATCCAATAGACGAGCGCAAACGCGATATAGGCGACGTAAATCGAGGCGACGCCGCCGATCCATAGCCGACCCTTGCGGCCAGGGTGCCGCCTCCAGAGCACCGAGCAGCCCACCAGCACCAGCAGCGCCTCTGCAGGTGCAAGGATCTCGCCATAGTGGGCCGGATCCCAGTACGAGAGCGGGCTCTCGAAGCGCCAGCTCGAGAGGGGAAAGAGATGTCGGTGGCCATCATCGTGATGGAGGGGTAGATCGAGCGCGACATGGAGCAGCATGCTCGCCGCGAGCAAACCCACGAAGCGCGATCCCAGCGTCCAACCCACTGCACCGAGCACGAAGATCAGCGGCAGGGAGTTGAAGGTATCGAAGAACATTTGCCAGCCCGAATCGAAATAGCGCTCACCCCAGATCATGCGCTCCGGCTGGCCGAGCCCGACGCGCTCGACCACGTAGAAGACGAAAATCGGCAGATCCGGAAGCAGTCCACCGAGCACCAAGGGCGGGGCGGACTCCGCGGGCCGATTGCGCCCGAGGACGAGCAGGCTGACGACCACGTGGGCAGGGGTGTTCATGCGCCGACCTTTTCAGGCTCACCGACCGCGGCGAGCGCGCCGCTGATGCTAGCCAGTGCGGCTCGCGGACGTCACCTTGGCGCGGCGTTGACCTGCGGAAGTTCACGGCTGCAGCCGACAGCTCCTCCCGTTCAGAGTCGCGTCGCGCCCTCACAGCGGTAGAGGGTCTGCCCATTTACGAAGTCCCGCTCGACCAGGCCTCGGGCCTCCAGGTAGCGGATGTGGGCGATCGATTCGCCGGTGGCAAACCAGCGCTGCATGATCGGGAAGTCATCCCAGGAGGCCGCCACGATATCCCAACTCATCCGGCCGGCGGTGTCGTAGGCGTTCCGGGGGCCCTCTTCGAGGATCGCAATCACTTCGTTGGCGCGCTCCCGGTGGTGTTCGGCGAGCTCCGCAATGCGCTCCGAGCAATTCTCGACCAGCGCCCGATGACCCGGAAGGCAGAGGTCGATGTCGAGCGTATCCACGTGCGCAAGACTCACCAGGAAGTCACCCAACGGGTCTTCGTCGTCGCCCCAGGCCTGCAGATTGGGCGTGATGTCGCCGAGCACGTGATCGCCCGAGATCAGGAACCTGGCGTCCGGCTCGTACAGGCAGATGTGGCCGCCGGTATGTCCCGGCGTCATCACCACCCGCAGGGTGTAATCGCCAATGCCGATGGTCTCGCCGTCACGCAGGCCGATGAAGTCCACCGGCACCTGCGGGCCGTACTTGAATCCCGGGTGGTTCTCGAGCGAGCTGCGTAGCACGTCGCTCGGAAAACCCGCCTTGATGGCTAGCTGGCCCATCGGACCGCTCTCGGTCCAGTAGTCGCCGTGTCCGCTGATTGCCTCGACGTCGCGCTCGCCCATGAACGCCCGTGAGCCCTTGCGCAGCAGCGTAGGCACCAGGCCCTGATGATCGGCGTGGAAGTGAGTCGCGAGGACGTCTGTCCGCCCGAGGTCGACACCGATCTCGTCCAGACCTGCCTCCATGGCTTCGAGGCACTCGTCGCGGTTCATGCCCGTGTCGACGATCAGGTTGCGATCGTTCGACGTGAACACGAACGAGTTGATCTCACGCAGCGGATTCCCGGAAAGTGGCAACACGATACGGTAGAGCCCCGGCAGGATCTTCTCGACCATGACAGCTCTTGCTAGCTCTTCACGTACGTGGCCCGCCGCTCGGGGCTCATCTCGGACAGGTGCTTGCGAGCGGCCTTCGGCGAAACTGCCTCGAGCGAGCCGTCCACGTGCTGCACGACGACGCCACTCTTGGTGAGCAGCTTGTAGCGGCGCTTGCGCTCATCGCGGTCTGGATGGCACAGGAGCTGGCAGTTGCCGCACGTCAGGTTGAGTTTGTGTGCACTCCCCATCGCCGGGTGGAAGAAGCCGCCCTCGATCTCGGGCCGCGCTGCCGACGCCTTGATCGCTTCGACAAGGACCGGCCCGAACTCCTCGTCGCTCTCCGGGATCTCGAAGCGCCCGGGAGACCACGTCGACCACCTATGGTTCCTCGACAGCCCGGTGAAGCCGCCACACACGAGATCGCAACGGTGGTAGCTCTTGCGCTTCGAGTAGCTGAAGTCCTGCTTGCCCATCGTCACGGTGGACGTCTCTTCTTTGGCGAACAGACCGGAGTTGCAGCTGGCGAGACATAGCTGGCAATCGTCGCAGTACTTGTCGTCCGCCGGGAGCGGCTCGGTTGGTTCGAGCTCCGCGGTCGTGACCGTCGTGCCGAGCAGGACGGCGGCGCCGTCGTGCTCGGTGATGATGTTGCCCGAGAACCCGAACCAGCCCACGCCGGAACGCACCGCCAGATAGCGGTGAGAGATGTCGGGCAGGAAGTCCGCCATGCCCCTCGGCGTATCCGGACGATAGACCGCGTTCGAGCAGACCCCGTACGAGGGGATCCCGTGCTGGTTCCAGAAGCTGGCCAGGGCCACGGCGAGTCCGGTTGCGGCATTGCCCGTGCGGAAGTTGTCGGCCTGGTGGGCGGCGTGATCTTCCTTGGCCAGGTACTTGAGGATCTTGTCCTGGTCGAGCGGCAGCGCGAATGTAACCGCAGACCGGGCGCCCTCCAGCACGTACTCCAGATCGGTCGAGGGCGGTCCTCCGGCCAGCGTTTCCGTGGTCGAGACGCCCACCGCACTTGCCCCCTGGATCTTCATGTACTCGATGGCGAACTCCGTCAACTCCTTCG
>JAFDDH010000016.1 GCA_019310975.1 Deltaproteobacteria bacterium
TTCCGCCGGGAGCATACAGGGCCATGCGCGCCGACCAAGCGGGCGGGGTTCAGGTCAGCTCCACCCCGACCAGCTTGCTCACCCCCTTCTGCTCCATCGTGATGCCGTAGAGCACATCAGCGACCTCGATGGTGCGCTTGTTGTGGGTGATGACCAGGAATTGAGAGTCGACCGCCATCTCGGTGATGAGCTGGTTGAAGCGGCCCACATTGGCATCGTCCAGCGCCGCATCCACTTCGTCGAGGAGGAAGAAGGGCGAGGGGCGCACCTGGAAGACGGCCACCAGGAGCGCCAGTGCAGTCATCGTCTTCTCGCCACCGGAGAGCAGGTTCACGTTCTGCAGGCGCTTGCCCGGCGGCATGGCCATGATGTCGATGCCGGCCTCGAGCACGTCCTCGGAATCCGTCAGCATCAGGCTCGCCTTGCCACCCCCAAAGAGGCGTGGAAAGTTCTCACTGAAGCGCTTGCTGACGGCCTCGAAGGTCTCGCGGAAGCGGCGCCGACTCGTGCGGTTGATGCGGATGATGGCTTCGCGCAGCGAGTCGATGGTCTCCTGCAGGTCCTTCTGCTGCTCGGAAAGGAAGCGAAAGCGCTCGGCCAGCTCCTCGTGCTCCTCGATGGCGCCGAGGTTCACGTCGCCCAGGGATTGCAAGGACTTGCGCAGCGCCTCGAGCTCGAGCTCGCGCTCCTCCTTGGGGGCTCCGGCAAGCTCCGCGTTCTTGAACGCCTCTCGCAGCACGCCGGCCGCTTCGCTGGCATTGGGCGAAGTCGCATCGGCCGGGTCGCCCAGCAGAGCGGTTCCGCCCTGCAGGCGCGCCGCCACCTCGGCCTCCGCCCGGTCGCCTGCGCGGGCCTCGTCGCCGCCCTCGCCGACACCGCCCTGGCCCTCCAGGCCGGCGGCGGAGAGCTCCTCGACACTCGGCAGCACCCAGGTCGCGATGCTCACCTGCCAGCGCTCCTGGATCGACTCGGCCTGGTGGGCCATGCGCAGCTCGCATTCGCGCAGAGTGAGCTCCGCGCCGGCCGCCTCCTCCTGGCGGCCGGTGAGGTCACCGCGCAAGGCGCGCACCGCCTCGTCGATGTCGCGCACATCGGCGGCCCTGCGCTCGTAGTCGTCGCGCAGCCCATCGGCCTGCACGCGCGCGGCCTCCTCGGCCTCGAGCTGCATGGAGAGCTCGGTCTCGGCGCCCGTACTCCGCTCGATCAGCTCGGCACGGCGGCGCGTGCCGTTCTCGATCTCGCGCTCGCGGCGCTCGATCCACTCCATGGTCTCGCGCGCCCCCGTATCGGCGCGCCCCAGCGTCTCGCGCAGGCGGTCGCGATTCTCGACGCGGGCGCCGTGCGCCACACGCAGCTCCGTGACGCGATTCTCGAGCCGCGAGACGTCGCGGCTCGCGGAGGCCAGCTTCAAGCCGAGGGCATCGAGCTCCGTCTGCCGCTGGCCGCGCTGGTCGCGCAGGGACTCGAGCTGGCTCGTGAGCCGCACCTGCTCCTCGGCAAAGGCCTCGGCCTCGGCCACGAGCTCGGAGCGCTCCGTGACCCGCATATGCTGCGCGTCGCCCAGGGTCTTCACACGCTCGGTCGTGCGCTCCAGATCCTTCTCGTGATTCGCCACCGCGAGGGCGGCCGTATGGTGGCGGTTGCGCAGGTTCTCGAGCTCCTGCGCGGCGGTCTCGGTTCGGGCCTCGGCGTGGCTGTGTGCCTCCTCGGAGCGCTCTACCTCGGCGATGAGCAGCTCGACCTCGGCCTCGAGCTCGCGCACCTCGCGCATGCGGCCGATCCCGCCGCCTTGGTCGACGCCGCCGCCGCGCACGATGCCGTCGGGCGTCGCAACATCGCCCTCGCGCGTCACGAAGGTGGCGGGCAGCCCGCTCGCAAAGCGGTCGAAGGCCTCCTCGAGACCGTCGACCAGGTAGACGTCGGCGAAGAGCCGGCACGCGACGTCCTCGTAGCCCCTGCGCGGGCGCACATGATCGAGGAGCGGCACGCCGAGTGGAATCACGCCCTGGCTGGGCAGCGGCGCAGTCGGCTGGACGAGAAACACACCGCGCCCGGCCGCGTCGTCGCGCAGCGCTGCGAGCGCTGCTACGACGTCGCTCGCCCGAGCGACCACGAGTGCTTCCGCGCGCTCGGCGAGTACGGCTTCGACCGCACGCTCCACCTCGCGATCGACCTCGAGCAGCTCGCGCACGAGCCCACGCAGGCCGAAGCGCTGCGTCGCGCCGTCGCCCTGCTCGAGCAGGTGGCGCGTGCCCGCGCCGACGTCCTCGGCCTGGGCGATCACCTCGCGCAGCGAGGCCAGCCGGGCTTTGCGCGCCTCGTAGCGCTCACGCACCGCGCGCTGCGCGTCGGCGGACTCGCGCATCGCCTCGCCGCAGCGCTCGTTCTGGCGCATTGCGTCGAGGAGCTCCTCCTGGAAGCGGTCGCGTTCGGCCAGCAGGTTGCGCAGGCCCTCCTCCAGGCTCGACTGCTCGCGGCCAGCTTCGTGCGCCGCGCTCTGGTGAACCTCGAGCTCGCGGTCGGCGGTGCGCTGACGCTGATCGATCTCGTCTCGCCGGTCCGCCAGGACGGACACCCGATCCTCAGCACGCGCCGTGGATGTGAGCACCTCGACCAGAGCTTCGTTGGCGGCGTCGCGCTCTCGCTCGCGATCGCGTAGGGACTCGCGCGCCACGGCGGACTCGCTCTCGGCGCGGTCCACCATCGCCTGCTGGCCGGCGACCGCCTCCTCGAGCTGGCTGAGCTCCTGGCGGGCCTGCACGGCCTCCTGCTCGGCCTGGCTGAGCTGCTCGCGCAGCTGCTCGAGCTCCTGGCGGCGACCGGCATTGCTCTCGTCGATGTTCTCGCACTCGCGCCGGCCGAGCTCGATCTGGCCCTCGAGGTTCTTGATCTCGCTGCGCAGAGCGTAGAGACGCTCGGCGCCACCGCTGACGGCCTTCTCGGCCTCCGCGAGCGCGATGCGCTTCTCCTCCACGGCCAGCTCGCGCTCCGCCATCTGCGTGGTCAGCGCCGTCACCGAGTCCTTGAGTACGACGAGTCGTGCCTTCGCACCCTCGACCGAGGCCAACAGCTCGCAGCGCTCGTCGGCTGCCAGCGAGAGCTCGAGGATCCGCTGCGTCTCCTTCAATCGCTTGTAGCGCGCCGCCTTCTTGGCCTGCCGCTCCAGCGAGCTGATCTGGCGCCGAATCTCATGCAACACGTCGTTGACGCGATCGAGGTTTGTCTCGGTGGACTTGATCTTGCTCTCGGCCTCGCGTCGCCGAGCCTTGTACTTGGTGATGCCCGCCGCCTCCTCGATGAGGATGCGGCGATCCTCGGCCTTGGCGGAGACGATCTCGGCGACCTTGCCCTGCTCGACGATCGTGTAGCCCTTGGCGCCGATACCGGTATCGCGAAAGAAGTCCTGGATGTCCTTCATCCGCGTGGCCGTCTTGTTGATCAGGTACTCGGACTCACCCGATCGATAGAGACGGCGGCAGATCTGGATCTCACTGTACGCAGCGTACTCGGCGGGCGCCTTGCCATCGTGGTTGTCGAAAGTCAACAGCACTTCCGCCATTCCGATCGGCGGACGGTTCTCGGAGCCGGCGAAGATCACATCGTCCATCGCCTTGCCGCGCAGGCGCCGCGCGGACTGCTCGCCCATCACCCAGCGAATGGCATCGACGACGTTCGACTTGCCGCATCCGTTGGGGCCGACGACGGCGGTGATCCCGTCCTTGAACGTGAAAACCGTGCGGTCGACGAATGACTTGAAGCCGTGGACCTGGATTGACTTGATTCGCACCGATTCCCTCGATCTCTCGGTTCGGAACTCGATCGGAGGAGGTTGGACCTCGTTGAACCCTTTGCTTCGCTCCTGCGCAGGACATCCGGCCGCGCTCTCGCGCCGCCGCACCTTGGATCTTTCGATCTTCCGGTCTCGAAGTCTCGCTCGGGGGGGGGCCAGGAGCAGATCCCAGGATCTCATACCCTGGGGCCGTTTCCCATCTACGGGGACCATGGTCGGGGTGCTCTGCCACCCTGACCCGGCACTGGGGGTACCTTTAAGTACCACTCCGGGGGGGACTTTGGCAACCGAGCATCCTGCAACCGTAGGCAAACAGACCCACTGATGCCGGCAGCCGCTGCTCGGCTTCGCCGCTATGCCGCTTCGCCGCCGTTCGTCCGCAGCTCGGACTGCAGGTGGTAGAGGCGGTGGTAGGTGCCGTCCGCGGCGATCAGTTCGTCGTGATCGCCGAACTCCACGAGCTCACCCCGGTGAAGAACGTAGATGCGATCCACGTCACGGATCGTGGAAAGGCGGTGCGCGATAGCGATGGCCGTCTTGCCCTCCATCAGGACATGGATGCCGTGCTGGATCATCGCCTCGGTCTCGCTGTCGATGGAGCTGGTGGCCTCGTCGAGAATCAGGATGTCGGCGCCGTGGGTCAGGGCACGAGCGAAGGAGAGCAGCTGGCGCTGGCCGGTCGAGAAGTTGCTGCCGCGCTCGCGCACCTCCGTCGCATACCCGTCCCTCAGCCCTTCGATGAAGTCGTGCGCCTCGACGGCGCGCGCGGAGCGCTCGACATCCGCAAGGGTGCGATCGCTGCGCCCGAGCGTGATGTTGTCCGCCACGCTGCCGCTGAAGAGAAAGACATCCTGCAAGACCGTCGCGACGCGCCGACGCAGCTCGCTCTGGGCGACGTCGCGGATGTCGACGCCGTCCACCAGGATGCGGCCCTTCGTCACTTCGTAGAATCGCGAGAGCAGCTTGATGACCGTCGTCTTGCCCGCACCCGTGGCGCCCACGAAGGCCACGCGCTCGCCCGGCTCGACTTTGAAGGAGAGGTCCCTCAGCACCCAATCCTCACCCGAGTATGCGAACCAGACGTTCTCGAACTCCACCGACCCCTGGCCGGCACCCGTTTCGGGCAGTGCTACAGGCCGATCCGGGTCGGCGATGTCGACCTCCGTCTCCAGCAGCTGAAAGATCCGCTCGCTGCTTGCCATCGAGGACTGCATGACGGAGTACTTTGCGGCGAGATCCTGCAGCGGGCGGAAGAAGCGCCGCATGTAGTCGATGAAAACGAAGAGGATCCCGGCCTCGGCGATTCCGGTGCCGTACCAGATGATGATGGCGGTGGTCACACCCGTGACCGTATCGACCAAGGAGAAGAGGAGCGCGTCGTAGCGAATCGACTGCTTCCACGCATCGCGATGCCCAGCGTTCATCACGTCGAAGTCGCGCATGTTGCGGGCCTCGCGTGTGAAGAGCTGGACCACCTTCATGCCGGTGATCGTCTCCTGAATGTGGGAGTTGATGCGGGCGATGCGCACGCGAACGGACCGGAAGGCCTCCCGCACCTTGAGACGAAAGATGACGAGGGCGACGGCCAATACGGGCACCACCGCGAATGTGGCGAGTGCGAGCCTCGCGTCCGTCCGGAAGAGCACCACCGCGAAGCCGAGCATGATCAGCACATCGGTGATCAGCGCCACGACGCCCGCGGTGAACATCTCCGCCACGTTCTCGACGTCGTTGCTGGCGCGCGTGACCAGACGCCCGACCGGATAGCTGTCGAAGAAGCCGAGGTGGAGCTGCTGAATCTTGTCGAAGACGGCCGAGCGCACGTCTCGCATCGCCGACTGCCCCGTCATCGCCATCAGCAACATGTGGGCAAACTGCAGGGCCATCGTGGACACCGCCAGCAGCAGGTAGAGGATCCCCAACCACAGAAGCTGCGGAATGCCGAGGGGAGGCGAGAGGAGAAGTGCCATCCAGCTGCCCTCGGCGGCCTGCTTGGCGCCGGGAACGAAGACATGGTCCAGCCCGGCCGCGATGATCCAGGCAGGTACTGCCTGGGTGATGAAGAGCGGAACCACCATCAGCACGGTCACGACGACCTGCCAGCGATAGGGCTTGATGAATGGCCAGAGCAGCTTGATGAGCCGGCTGTCGTAGACCTGGCCCAGGGCCTCCTCCTCGTGGAAGACGTCCTCGCTCACGCCACGCCACCTCGGGCCGATCGGCCCTCCTCGTCCGCCTGCGCCAACTCGGCGACCAGGCGCTCGTGACGATCCGAGGCGGCCTGCTCGCTGGCCAGCCGCGCATAGAGGCCCTCGCGCGCCATCAGCTCCTCGTGGGTTCCGCGCTCGGCAAGGCGGCCCTTGTCGAGCACCACGATTTGATCGCAGTTGCGCACGGTGCTGACCCGCGAGGCCACCACGACAACGGTGCGACCCTCATAGGCATCGTCGAGCCCTTCCTGGATGGCCGACTCGGTCTCGGCGTCGACTGCCGAGAGCGTGTCGTCGAGGATCAGGATGCTCGGTCGGAGTGCCAGCGCCCGCGCCAGCGCGGTGCGCTGGCGTTGCCCCCCCGAGAGCATCACACCGCGCTCACCGACCGGCGTGTCGAAGCCGTCGGGCAGCTCGTGCACATCCTTGGCAAGCTGCGCCCGCTCGGCGGCTTCCACGATCTGCTCGCGTGTTGCGTCTTCCGGCAGTCCATACGCGACGTTGTCGGCCAACCGCATGGAGAAGAGGAAGGAATCCTGCGGGACCATGGCAATGCTGGACCGCAGTAGCGCCAGCGGAAGTCGGTTCACGTCCACGCCATCGAGGAAGACCTGCGAGCGCTCGACCTCATAGAGCCGCGGGATGACCGATGCGAGCGTCGTCTTGCCGGCGCCGACCGGTCCGACGACGCCGAGCGTCGATCCGGCCGGAATCCGCAGCGAGAGATCGCGAATCGCCGGCTCCGGATCCGACTCGTGGTAGCGGAAGGTGAGATTCTTGAACTCGATCTCGCCACGCAGCTCGCGCAGCTCGTGGACGTCGTCGCTGTCGCGAATCGAGGGCTCGACCGAGAGGATCTCATCGATGCGTTGCATCGCGGCCGAGCCCCGCTGCACGAGCGCAACGACCCAGCCCATGATGAACGTCGGAAAGGTGAGCTCCCAGATGTACATCGCGAATGTGAAGAATTGCGGGATATCCATCTCACCGCGCTGGATCGCGGCACCGCCGACGACGAGCACGAGACCCATCGCCAGAGCGGGCAGCAGGCCGACGATCGCGGGCATCGCCCCGTTGATGCGAACCAGCTTCAGCGCACGACGAAAGAGCTCCTGGTTCAGCGTGCCGAAGCGCTTCTTCTGTTCCTCCTCCATCGCGTAGGCCTTCACGACGGCAATCCCCGAAATCGACTCGTGCAGGTGATTGGATAGATCGGCCAGACCGACCTGGAAGTCGAGGCTCCGGGCGTGAAGACGACTGCCGAAGATTCGCGCGATGAAGATGAAGAGCGGATAGGGGAGGAGCACGAGGAGCGCGAGCAGCGGGTTCATCACGAGCATCGCCACCACTACGCCGAGGAAGAGAACGGGCGTCTGCACGACGTTCAGCAGACCGACGCCAAGCATCAGTCGGACCGCGTTCAGATCGTTCACGCAGCGGCTCATCAGATCACCTGTCCGCCAGTCGAAATAGAACGACTGCGGCAGACGCTGCAGATGTCCGAAGAGGTCGTTTCGAATCTCGTATTCGACCTCGCGGGCCGCGTCGAATACGAGCGAGCGCGAGAAGAAACGCAGGACACCCCGGGCGACCGCGGCGACGAGCAGCATGCTGCAACGGAAGGTCAGCTCGGACCTGGGCAGCTCGGGATCCATTGCCCCAGCGAGCGCCCAGCCAACGAGGATCGGGATGGCGACAAAGGCCGCCGCGTAGGCCAGTGTCAGCATGGCCCAGATGCTGTAGTAGACCCAGTTGCGCCTCAGGTAGAACGAGAGCCGACGCAGCGCATGGCGGACCGGGCTATCGCCCGTCTCGGCGGCGGAGACGACCGGGGCGGCGCTCATCTTCGCACCCATTCGGCGATGCGATCGCGGTCGACACCGAGTCGCCAGCCGAGCAGGGCCACCGCGTGCCGCCCCCAGGTGCGAAGCACGCCGTGCGTCCGGTAGCGGCGTGCCGACGTGATCACCGGAAGATCGAGTAGCGCCAGCCGACCCTGGCCCCGGATCGCCGCGACCAGGTCGACATCCTCCATCACCGGCGTCGCCGGGATGCCGCCGATCGACTCGAGGACGCGCCTGCGCACGAAGAGCCCCTGGTCGCCGTAGGCAAGCCCGAATACGCGCGCGCGCAGCCGAGCCCCCCACTCGATCCCGCGTAGGCCAGGGGAGCGTTCGTCGAATCGAAATCGGAAGGCACCCCCCGCCACGCTCTCGTCCTCCATCCGATCCCTGATCGCCCGCGCCCAGCCAGGCTCGAGCCGGCTGTCCGCGTGCAGAAATACGACCACGTCGCTCGTGGTCGCCCGCCAGCCCACTTCGAGCTGACGCGCCCGACCCGGCTCGCTCTCGAGCACCCGTGCGCCGGCGGCCCGGGCCAGGTCGGCGGTGTCGTCGCGGCTACCGCCATCGACGACCACGATGTCCACGCCCGCTTTCGAGGCCGGATCCGGAGCCTGGGCGCTGGCGATGGCACCTGCGATCTGGGCCGCCTCATCGAGCGCGGGTATCACCACCGCGATCTCCACCGGGGCACGATAGCACGCAGAAAACGACGGCCCGGCGGGCGCAAGTCCGCGATTGACAGTCACGGGCCCCCCGCCTATTCCATCACCCGTGACCGGCCCCGATGACTCGAACAGGCCCAATCGGCCCAGGAGCCCGGACCCGTCCGCCGATCCCACCCCGAGCGCACCCAACTACGCGCGCGCCGGTGTCGACCTCGACCACGACGAGTCCTTCGTCGACGAGATCAAGGACATCGTGCGCAGTACTTTTCGCCCCGAGGTGCTCTCGTCGATCGGCGGTTTCGCCGGCCTCTTCAAGGCGCCCGATCGCTACAAGACCCCGGTGATGGTGGCCGCCACCGACGGTGTGGGGACAAAGCTCAAGCTGGCCGCCAAGATCGGCCGCTTCGACACCGTGGGAATCGACTGCGTGGCGATGGTGGTGAACGACCTCGTCGTCCAGGGCGCCGAACCGGTGGTCTTCCTCGACTACATCGCCATGGGGAAGCTGGACAAGAAGCTGGCTGCGGACGCCCTCCGGGGCCTGGCCGAGGGCTGCAGGCGCGCGGGCTGTGCGCTGCTCGGCGGCGAGACGGCCACGATGCCGGGCATGTACGCCAAGGGCGAGCTCGAGATGGTCGGCTTCAGCGTCGGTGTGGTGGAGCGCGAGGGAATCATCGACGGCTCGACGATCCGCGACGGCGACGCACTGATTGGCATCGCGTCCAGCGGCTTCCACAGCAACGGCTACTCGCTGGTGCGCCAGGTCGTGGAGGAAGGCATCCGCGCCGGCAAGGTGGAGCTCTTCGGCGAGTATCCCGAGCTCAAGAGCAGTCTGGCCAGCGCCCTGCTCGCCCCGACCCGCATCTATGTGAAGCCGGTACTCAACATCATGCGCGACTTCACGATCCGCGGACTCGTCCACGTGACCGGCGGCGGTTTCGAGGGCAATCTGCCGCGCGTGCTGCCGACTGGCGTGCGGGCGCGTGTCGACCCCGATAGCTGGCCGCGTCCGGGCGTCTTCCCGTGGATCCAGCGCATCGCCGAGCTGCCCGAGAGCGAGCTCCTTCGCGTCTTCAACTGCGGGATCGGGATGATCGTGGTGGCACCCGCCGAAGAAGCCGAGGACATCGTGCAGCGCCTCGAGGCCAACGGCGAACGCGCCTACGTGATCGGAGCCGCGGAGCGCACCGAACCGGACCAGCCCACCCTGGTTCTGGATCCGGGCTCCCGAAAGTCGGCCTGATGGCCGGGCTCGAGCCGGTCGCGGGAGCCGAGCGCCTGCGGGCGCGCCGCTGGGACGCCATCATTCTGGGCAGTGGTGTGTGTGGCCTCGTCGCCGCGGCGCGCCTCGGCGCAGCGGGCCACCGCGTGCTGGTGGTGGAGGAGGACGCGGCGCGCGCACTGCCTCCGTGTCTGCGCGAGCCCTTCTTGCTCAGTGGTGCGCGCGATGCGGGTGTGCTCGATGCCTGCCTGCGTCAGCTCAATATCCCCCTGATCGACCAGCGCCGCATCGCCTCCGAACGGCTCGCCTACCAGGTGATCTCACCCAAGCTGCGCCTCGACGTGGGCGGCCCGGGGCTGACCCGTGACGAACTCGTGAGTTGGGGCCTGTGCGAGCCCGAGGAGGCGTCCAGCGTGACGCGCTCGCTCGTCGAGGCCACCGAGGCCGAACGCAAGGTGATGCTGGCCTCACCGCTGGTTCGCATCGGGCGGCGCCTGAGCCTCGCACGCTCTGGCACGCAGGGTTCTCACGTGCGTGGCCTGCCCGCCGAGGCGGCGGCCGCCTCGCCCGAGCTGCGCGCCGTGCTCGACGCACAGGTAGAGGCACTCTCCAACCTCGCCACGGCGAGTGCCACGCCGGAGGCCCGCGCTCGGCTGCTGGGCGTCCCCCTGGCCGGCGGCGCCGGCTTCGGCGACTCACCGCCCTGGCTGCTCGGTCTGCTGCGCAGACGCGTGGAGGCGGTCTACGGTGAGTTCCGCAGCGTGGCCGGCCGTCTCGATCTGGTGGCGGTGGATCAGCAGCCCGGTATCGCGGTCGAGAAGACCGGCGAGCTCTGGGTCGGCCGCGCGCTGGTGCTGGCCTGCGCGACCTCGGCGCTGGCCGGGGCGCTGGCCGGGGAACGCATCCCCGAGCTGCTCGACACCGACCGCACGCGGCGTCGGCGCATCGCGCTGCAGCTGCGCATCCATCGCGACTGGGTACCGCGCGGAATGAGCGCGCGTGCCGTGCTGCTGGGCGACCCAGACGCCGACGGCCTGGCCGGACGGATCGCCACGCTGACGGCCTTTGCCCCGATGGCGGGCGACGAGTCGGTGGATCTCGTGGTGCGCATGCGGGTCGCCGACGACGAGTCCATCGACGCGGCAGAGGACGAGCTGCACGCCCGCGTGGCGGCCCTGATGCCCTTCGCCGAGGACCGGCTGGAGCGCCGTCCCTACCGCCGCCCACTGTGGGACGACGACGACTGGCTCGAGGATCCCGCACCCGGCGCGGGCTGGCCCGCCGAGGTCGACCTCCGGGTCAGCCATCGGCCCTGCGTGTATCGTCTGGATCGGGCGGAGGTCGGCGGCCTCGGCCTGGAGGGTGATCTATTGCTCGGCTGGCGGGCCGGCGATGCCATCGCCCAGGAGCTGCGCTGAGCCGACCGGCTCCCCGGTCGTGCGTGGGGAAAAGAGCATGGCGGACGCGGGGACGCGGGCCTGGGCGGCGATGGATGCGGGGGCGGCCGAGCGCCGTCCACTGGCCACGCTCGCCCGGATACTCGCCTTCGCGCGCCCCTACTGGACAGCGCTGGTCGCGGTCGCCCTCTTCACCCTGCTCTTCTCCGCCGGCCGCTACGCGCGCGCCTACCTGGTCAAGCCACTCCTCGACGGTGTCCTGATGCCGGTCGCCGAGGCCTCGGCGCCGCCCGAGCAAGAGCCCAGGGGTGACTGGCTCGAGTCCGCACTCGCCTGGGCGGTGCCCGACCTGCCGGTCGCCCCCGAAACGGGGTCGAACGCCGGGACACCCGAGGACGCGCGGGCCACGGCCGCGCCCGCCACGAGCTCGCGCGCCGACGTGCGCGGCGCATTCCGGCGCATCTTGATCGTCGCCCTGTGGATCGTCCTGATCACGCCGGCGGCCCTCTTTGGGCGCGCGTACCTGAGCGAGCTCGTGCTCGGGCGGATCCACCTCGACCTGCAGCGCCGCCTCGCCACCAAGCTGCTCGCCCTGCCCCTCGCCCGACATCAGGGCGAGCGCACCGGCGACCTGCTCTCGCGCGTCCAGAACGACGCGCAGGGCGCGCGCGAGTCTCTCAAGCTGATCTTCCAGGAATTCGCGCTCTCGATTGCGATGATCGGCGTGGGCCTGGCGACACTGCTCTACATCTCCTGGCCGTTGACCGCGGTCGCGCTGCTCGTGGCACCGGCGATCATGGTCGTGCTCACCGTCTTCGGGCGGCGCATCCGTACGACGGCACGCGACCGCCAGGCCCAGCTCGGCGAGGTCACGCAGCGGCTCGTGGGCATCCTCTCCGGCATCAAGGTCATCAAGGCGTTCGGCGCCGAGGGCGTGGAGAGCGCCGCCTTCGGCCGCGAGGCGGGCAAGCTCTACCGCCACGACATGCGCGTCGTGCGCAACCGCGTTGTCTCGCTCTCCCTCGTGGAGGCCATGAATAGCGTGGCGGGCATCGCGATTCTGGCCATCGGTGCCGTGCTGGTGTTGGAGGGGCGCTTCGGTCTGACGGCGGGCGACGTCGCCTTCTTCGCCACGGCGCTCGCCACCACGTATCGCCCGATCAAGAATGCCGCCAAGGGCTGGAGCAAGCTGATGGAGCACCTCGTCTCGAGCGACCGCTTCCTGGCCGTGCTCGACGCCGCCGAAGAGCCGGCGGATGCCGCCGGCGCATGCCCACTCACCGGCGTGAGCCACAGCATCGAGTTCGACGACGTGCACGTGACCTGGCGCGACGGATCCGGGCGCGAACGCCACGCACTGCGCGGCGTGTCACTTCGTGTCGAGCCGGGCGAGATCGTGGCGATCGTCGGGCCCACGGGTGCGGGCAAGACCAGCCTGATCGACCTACTGCTCCGTTTCCACGATCCCACGCGGGGCGCGGTCCGCATCGACGGGCACGACCTGCGCCAGCTCCAGCGCCGCAGCCTGCAGGAGAGGATTGCGGTCGTCACCCAGGACCCCTTCCTCTTCGACACCTCGATCGCCGAAAACATCCGCTACGGCCGGCCCGACGCCAGCGACGCCGAGCTGCTCGCCGCGGCTCGGGCTGCGCACGTCGACGAGTTTGCCGAGCAGTTGCCGGCCGGCTACGAGACAATGGTCGGCGAGTTCGGCGTACGACTCTCGGGCGGGCAGCGTCAGCGCATCACCATCGCCCGGGCGCTGGTCGCGGAGCCTGCCATCCTCGTCTTCGACGAGGCCACCAGCGCGCTCGACGCGAAGACCGAGCACACCGTGCAAGAGGCCATCGAGGCCATGCGGGGTGAACGCACGATCTTCCTGGTCGCGCACCGGCTCTCGACGGTGCGCCGCGCCGACCGCGTCGTGATGCTCGCGGACGGCTGCGTGGTCGAGCAGGGCCGACATGCTGAGCTGATGGCGCGCTCCGGCGCGTACGCGGAGCTCTTCGCGCTACAGACGGACACGGGCGCAGGTCCACAGCCCGGCTGACGCCGGTGAATCGGGCAGCCGCTGGAAGTGGCGCGTCTGGGGTCGCGGATCGGAAGCACCGTGGCCTCACCCACGGTGTTCGCGATTCCAGGCGACACAGTCGGCGTAGCGCACTCCGCTTCCGCCGAATAGATCGAGCGCGCTGCCGAAGGTGAGATCGACTCTCCCCTCGCTGAGCTCGGCCACAAGGTCCAGATCCGCGATGTCGCGGCCGCCACCCGCGTAGGTGCAGGGGATCGGACAGCCCTCCCCCAACATGCGCACCAGATCCTCGTCGATGCCCTCGCAACGGCCCTCGGCGTCCGCGGCGTGAACCAGGAACTCGCTGCAAAACTCGGCGAGGCGCTCGAAGGTGCGGATCTCGATCGGGGTGTTGGTGATCCTCTGCCATTTCTCCGTTGCGACCCGCCATCCGTCGTCCACGCGCCGGCAGCTCAAATCGAAAACCAGTCGCTCGCGGCCGATTTGGCCGGCGAGAACACGCGCACGATCGATGCGCAATGTGTCACCCTCGAAGAGCCAACTCGTCACGATCAGCTTGCTCGCTCCGGCCTCGAACCACTCATCGGCGTTGTCGTCGCGGATGCCGCCGCCCAGCTGCATGCGCCCGGGCCACGCGCCGAGTGCGCGGCGCGCGGCGTCGTCGTTGCCAGGGCCGAGCCGAATCACGTGGCCGCCGCGCAGGTTGTCGTCGCGGTAGCGGCGCGCGTAGTAGGCGGCGTCCTCGTCGGCCACGAAGTTCTCGTCGGGACCCGACCCATCGCCGCGCAGGCTCGAGCCGACGATCTGCTTGACGCGGCCGTCGTGGAGATCGATGCAGGGGCGAAAGAGGGTCACCACGGGATCCTACCCGATGGGTGCTGGACGCGCGTTGCTATGCTCCGCCGGCTGGCGTTCCAGCCATGGGAGGAAGAGCGGTGTCCGATCATCCCCGCCACCCTCACACCGCAGCCCTGCGGCGCGGTCGATTCGCACTGACGCGGGTCATGAGTCTGGCCGCGTGTTGTCTGCTGGCGGCCTGCAGTGCGCCGCGCCCGGAGATCGTACACCAGCCCGATCCGAAGCCGACCTCGCTCCTGCTTCGACACGCCGGCGTGCTCGACGTGGGCGGTGGCCGCGTGCTGGCGGATCGAGACGTACTGGTGCGCGGCGATCGCATTGCGGCCATCGGGCTCGGCGGTCAGATCGCCGCGGAGCCGGGCGTACGCGAGATCGACGCCGGAGGCGCCACACTCCTGCCCGGCCTGATCGACGTGCACGGCCACGTGAGTCTCGACTCGGCACCCACGTGGGTACGGCGCATGCCAGACGTCGAGGCAAACCTGCGCAGCTACCTCTATACGGGCGTCACGACGGTGCTCGACCCGTCGGACGCCACGCCGGAAGCCGCGGAGCGTCGCGACCAGATTGCTCGCGGCGAGCTGCTCGGTCCGCATCTCTACACGGCCGGTCGCCTATTGACCGCGCATGGCGGGCACCCCGTCGCGCTGCTGCAGGTCGCCGCACCCTGGTGGATCCGCTGGTACCTCGTTCCGGGTGCCGCCCACCAGGTCGGCACGCCCGAAGAGGCCCGCGCGGCGGTCGCCCTGGAGGCGGACGCAGGCGTCGACTTCATCAAGGTGGTTGTCGACCGCATCCCCGAGGAGGCGGCGCTGATGGACGACGAAACGCTACGCGCGGCCGTCGAGGCCGCGGATGCGCGCGGGCTGCGCACTCTGGCGCACATCGGCAGCGTGCGCGACGCCCTCGCCACCGGTCGAGCCGGCGTGGCCGCCTGGGTCCACAACGTCTACAAGGAGCGCATCCCGGACGCGACGATCACGGAGCTGGCCGACTTCGGAATACCCATGGTGCCGACACTCGTCGTATGGCACAGCTACGCGGACATCGGTGGCGGCGGGCGCATCGCGACCCGGCTCGAGCGAGAGACCGAGTCGGTGGACGTGCTCGACGCCTTCAACGACGATCCGGATGCCTCAGCGCTGGCTGCAGCCTTCGCCCCCTACCTCGAGATGCTGCGCGATCAGCGCCCGATCTGGGCCGAGAATGTCCAACGGCTGCACGCCGCCGGCGTCACGATCCTGGCGGGCAGCGACACGCAGTCGGGCGTGTTGCCCGGCCCGGGGCTGCACCGAGAGCTCGCGCTGCTGCACGCCGCAGGGCTGAGCCGCGCCGAAACGATCCGCGCCGCGACCCTGCATGCGGCACGCTTCGTGTCCGGCCAGCAGGATCCCGACTTCGGCCTCATCGAGGTCGGCAAGCGGGCCGATCTGCTGCTGGTGGAGGGCAACCCGCTGGACGATCTCGACGCGCTGTCCAACATCCGCGAGGTGATCGTCTCGGGTGTACCACTGGAACGGATGCCGATTGGAGCCGCCACGGCCAGCGGCGGCTAGCCGGGCGACCCAGAATGGGTCGGCTCGACGCCGCAAGCGAATCCACAGGATTCGCCAGCCAGGAGAGCGACCCAAGAGGCGACTGGAATGCCAGCGACTCCGGCCTTACCATACGGCCCCGCCGGAAGTCGGCTGGAATGGAGGAACCGGGCGTCGGCCTCCGACGTCCAAGGGTCCGGCCGAAGAGTGACGCGCCACCGCGCCGGCTCGTGTCGGACTCGTGTGAAGAGAAGGAATCCGAATGGCCGAGAACGCCGCTGGCGGCTCCATCGACGAAGAAGAGGCGAAGCTCTCGGGCGCGCTCTCGAGCGAGATCGGACGCGTGGTCGTGGGTCAGGAGGACATGGTTCAGGGCCTGCTGATCGGTCTGCTCTGCGGCGGCCACGTGCTGCTCGAGGGCATGCCAGGTCTGGCCAAGACGCTCACCGTGCAATCTCTCGCCCAGGCCATCGACACCGGTTTCTCGCGCATCCAATTCACGCCCGACATGCTGCCCGCCGACGTCATCGGTACGCAGATCTACAGCCCCCGCGACCACAGCTTCAGCGTCAAGCGCGGACCGATCTTCTCGAACCTGGTGCTCGCGGACGAGATCAACCGCGCACCCGCCAAGGTGCAGGCCGCGTTGCTCGAGGCCATGCAGGAGCGCCAGGTCACCATCGGGGGCGAGACCTTCGTGCTGCAGGACCCCTTCCTCGTGCTCGCCACCCAGAACCCCATCGAGCAAGAGGGCACCTACCCGCTGCCCGAGGCTCAGATCGATCGCTTCATGCTGAAGCTCCGCGTCGGCTACCCCAGCGCCGAGGAGGAGCGCCGCATCCTCGACCGGATGGCGAGCGGTCAGCCGCTGCCGGAGGTGAAGGCCGTCGCCACCGGCGCCGACGTGCTCGCCGCACGCAAGACCGTCGACCGGCTCTTCGTCGATGAGAAGGCACGCAACTACGTGGTCGACCTCGTCCAGGCCACGCGCGACCCCGCCGCGGCGGGCGTCGCCGAAATCGAGGGACTGATCGAACACGGCGCCAGCCCGCGTGCCGGTATCGCGCTGATGAAGGCGAGCAAGGCCCACGCCTTCCTACACGGGCGCAGCTATGTGACGCCCCACGACATCCAGAGCATGGCCCACGACGTCCTGCGCCATCGTGTGGTGGTGAGCTACGAGGCGGAGGCCGAGGGCCGGACCGCTGAGGACTTGATCCAGAAGATCATGGACACCCTGCTCGTTCCCTAGCGCGGAGCCGCCGTCCCATGCTGCCCAAGGAGATCATGCGCCGGGTCCGCGAGATCCAGGTGCGCACGGGCCGCCAGGTGGCCGACGTGCTTGCGGGCGAGTACGTCTCGGTCTTCCGGGGCAGTGGCATCGAGTTCGACGAGGTGCGCCCCTACATCCCCGGCGACGACGTGCGCAGCATCGACTGGAATGTCACGGCGCGCATGGGCGAGCCCTTCGTGAAGCGCTACGTCGAGGAACGTCAGCTCACGCTGATGCTGCTGGCCGATGTCTCCGCCTCACTCGACTTCGGCTCGGGCTCGCGCTCCAAGCGCGAATGCGCAGCCGAGCTCTGCGCGCTGCTCGCCTTCTCGGCCAGCCAGAATGACGACAAGGTCGGCCTGCTCCTCTTCCACGGCGGCACCGAGCGATATATTCCGCCGCGCAAGGGATATAAGCACGCACTGCGCGTGGTGCGAGAAGTGCTGACGCATGGCCAGGAGGCGAACGACGACAGGACGCGCCCGCGTCGCATCTGGCCCTGGTCGAATCGCCGCAGACTGCGCGCGCCGCGCGAGGGGACGGATATAGACGCCGCTGTGGAGTTTCTGCTCTCGGTCAACAAACGCCGTGCGGTCTGCTTCGTGGTCAGCGATTTCATCGACGAGGACTTCGAGCGCGCGCTGCGCTCGGCCAACCGCAAGCACGACGTCATCGCGGTGCTGGTCACGGATCCCCGAGAGCAAGAGATCCCCGACGTGGGCCTGATCTCACTGCAGGATGCCGAGACCGGCGCAATGCGGGTGGTGGATGCTGGCAGAGCGGCCTTCCGCGATGCGGTCGACAAGCACTCCCGGGAGCGCATCACTGCGCTGCGTATGCGGCTCTTGTCCGCGGGCATCGATCTCATCCATGTCGATGCGAGCGGCAACGTCGTCGATCCGCTCGTCCGCTTCTTCCGCGCCCGCGAGCGGAGGGCGGGTCGATGAGAAATCGATCCGTCCTCGCGTCGCTACTCGTGCTCTGGGTCGCCCTGCCTGCATCCGCAGCGTTCGAGACCCGCGTTCGCTCCGGTCCGGTCACGTCCGTCGTAAGTCTCACGCCCGATGCCCCGGTGATCGGGGATCCGATGATCCTCAGCATCGAAGTCACTGCGGAAGAGGGTGTCGAGCTGCTGATGCCGGACTTCGGCGAGGCCCTCGACCGCTTCCGCATCGTGGATTTCGTGCCGCGCTCGCGAGTCGACGGAGCCGGACGGGCGATCCAGAGCCAGCGCTATACCCTTCAGGCTCCGTCCTCGGGCGAGCACGTCATTCCGTCCATCCTGATCGAGTTCGTCGACCGTCGCCCCGGACAGGACCCCGCGCCGCAGGGTGCGGACGCCCACGAGTTGCTGACGGAGAGCATCGCATTCGAGGTGGCCTCGGTGCTGCCGGACGCGGCTGCGGCCGACCTCGCTCCGCCAGCGGGCCGACTCGAGCCGCTCGCCCGCAGGAGTGGCGGGCCCTGGGTGTGGATCATCGCCGCGCTGGCCCTGCTGGCAGCCGGCGCGCCCTTCGCGCTGCGCGCCTGGCAGGCGCAGCGTGCACGCGCCGACGTGCGCAGCGCCTACGAACTGGCTCGGGCCGAGCTCGATGCGCTCATGACCGACGCCAAGCCCAGCGATGGACATATCGACGCCTTCTTCGTTGCACTCTCGGGCATCGTGCGCGGCTATGTCGAGCGCCGCTTCGCGGTCCGTTCGCCCGAGCTCACCACCGAGCGTTTCCTAGAGCTGGCGAGCGCCTCGCCCGACCTCACCGATGCGCACCGCGACCTGCTACGCGACTTCTTGCGGCAGTGCGATCTCGTGAAATTCGCTCACTACATCCCGTCCGCGAAGGCCATCGACCAGGCGGTCGGGCTGGCTGGGCTCTTCATCGAGGACACGCGCGACGATCATTCACACGGCGGCGCAGAGGCGGCCACCCGATGAGCACCCTCGAATTTCGCGATCCCGTGCTGCTGCTCTTCGGGCTCTTCGCCCCCCTCGTCTATGTGCTGATGGCACACAGCCCGTCGCGTGTCCTCTACTCGAGCCTCTCGCTTCTGGATCACGCACCTTCGTCGTGGCGCGTGCGCCTGCTCCCGCTGCCGGCGCTCTGCCTGGCCGGCGCCGTACTCAATCTCTCCATCGCGTTGGCGGGGCCGCGCACCGGTGACGCCACCAGCCAGGTTCACCGCGAAGGCATCGCGATCATGCTGGTGGTGGACCGCTCGGGGTCGATGAACGCCCGCGACTTCGTCGAGGACGACAAGAGTGTCGACCGCCTGACGGCCGTAAAAGGGGTGTTGGGGCACTTTCTGGGCGACGAGGGCGCCCCCGGGCGCCCCGATGACCTGGTCGGACTCGTGACCTTCGCCCGTTACGCGGACAGCGTCGCGCCTCTCACGCTCGACCACACGAACCTCTCCGCCATCCTGGACGAGGTCCGCATCGTGACGGATCGCGACGAGGACGGCACAGCGGTGGGAGAGGGGCTCGCGTTGGCGGTGGAGCGGCTTCGGCGCCACGAGGCCCAGAGCCGCGTCGTGATTCTGCTGACCGATGGCGTGAGCAACTCGGGCGAGATCACACCCGGCCAGGCCGCAATATTGGCGGCCGCCCACGATATCAAGGTTTATGCCGTCGGAGCCGGCCGGACCGGGTACGCGCCCTTCCCCGTACAGTGGCGGGGCAGAACCGTGCTGCGCCAGGCGCAGGTGGAGCTCGACGAGCGTACGTTGCAGGAGATCGCCCAGCGGACCGGCGGTCGCTACTTCCACGCCGGCGATGTCGAAGCGCTGGCGGACGTCTACGAGGAGATCGACGCACTCGAGCGCAGCGATATCGTCGAGGTCCGTTACATGCAGTACGAGGAGCACTATGCGGGCTTGACTCTGACGGGCGCCGTGCTGATCGCTATCGCCGCGCTGACCTCGCGCACACTGCTCCGGAGGCTGCCTTGAGCGAGCTGTACTTCGCCGAGCCGCAGTGGGTACACGCGATGTGGGGGGTCGCGGCAATCTTTGTGCTGCTCTACTGGCTGGATCGGCGCGGCGGCCGCGCACTCTCGCACTTCGTCTCCGAGCCGATGCGGGCCCGGCTCGTACGCCTGCCGAGCGGGCTGCGGCGCCGGCTTCACCTCGCAGGGGTGGTGGTCGCAATGGCGGCGTCGGTGCTCGCATTGATGCGCCCACAGTGGGGTGTCGAGTTCGTCATGGCGCCCCAGGTCGGCGCCGAGATCATGATCGCCCTGGACGTGTCGCGCTCGATGCTGGCGGAGGACGTGGCACCCAACCGGCTCGAGCGTGCCAAGGCGGAGATCCGCGACCTGCTTCCCTATCTCGAGGGAGATCAGGTGGGGCTGATCGTCTTCGCGGGTCGCGCCAGCGTGCAGTGCCCGCTGACACCGGACTTTGGCTTCCTGCGGCTGGTGCTCGACGGCGTCGATCCGACCAGTGTGAGCCGGGGCGGCACTCGCCTGGAGGAGCCCATCCGCAAGGCAACCGCCGGATTCGGGGCGAGTGGCGATCTGGCGCGTGTGATCCTGCTCATCACCGACGGCGAGGACCATGATTCGTTTCCAGCCGACGCGGCCCGCGAGGCTGCCGAGCGCGGTATCCGCATTCTGGCGATTGGGTTCGGGGACGAGGCGGGCAGCGAGATCTGGCTGAGTGACAAGCAGACCGGCGCGCGCGCGCGTCTGGTCGATGCAGACGGACGGCCAGTCGTGAGTCGGCTCGACGGCGACCTGCTGCGCGAGCTCGCCATGCTGACCGAGGGCGCCTACGTGCCTGCGGGCACAGGTGTGCTCGATCTGGCTTCGATCTTCGACGCCCACATTCGTCCACTGATGCGCGGAACGGGTGAAGAGCGCGGCCGCACGGTCCAGAAGGACGGGTTTCAATGGGCCATCCTCGTCGCGCTCGCCGCGCTGGTCGGCGGCGCACTCGCGCACGGGAGTCGCGGCGCGTCCATCGGCCTGCTGCTGATCGCCTGGCTGGCCGTGCCGCCCGCAGCGCACGCCCAGACGCCCGCTGAATCGGTCGCCCACGATGAAGTCTCCGCGGATCTGCCACCCGCGGATCCACTGGCCGTCGAGACGAGCGAGAGCGGCGGGCGCAGCCGGCTCGAAGTGCCCGAGGACCCTCGCGAAGCCTTCAACCGCGGCCTCGTGGCCCTGGAGGCCGACGCACTCGACGACGCCGTACAGCTCTTCGAGGCGGCGCGCGGCGGCGCGCGCGGCGATGCGGAGGTGCGCTTTCGCGCGACCTTCGACCTGGCCTGGGTCGACGTAAAGACCGCCGAGCAGAACCTCGAGGCCGATCCACAGGCGGCGCTCGCCGCACTCGAGCGCGCCGCCGATTGGTTCCGCGAGGCCGTCGCGCTGCGTCCCGAGAGCGATGACGCGCGCCGCAATCTCGAGATCGTGCTGCAACGTGCGCTTCTGCTCGCCGACTCGATCGCAGAGCGCGAGCCGCGTGATGTCGAAGCGAGACTCGAGGCGTTGATCGAGGCGCAACGCGCCGCGACCACCGCCACACGCGGGGCCATCGAAGAGATGGAGAGGCGCGACGATCCCGGCGCCGCAGACGCCATGCGTCCGCACTTTCGTCGGCTGGCTGTGCAGCAGCGCCAGATCCTCGCCGACACCGGCGCCCTGGCGGAGGTCGCGGGCCGCGAGCTGGATGGACTGCGCGACCTCGCAGAGGCCGAACACACCCCCGAGCAGCAGATGCGTGCAGCGCAGCTCGAGGGCGTGCTCCACTCCGTACACCGGGCGCGAGAGCGGATGGGCCAGGCCCGCAGCCAGCTTCGGCGCGGCCAGGCGGGCCGCGCGCATCGGCGCAGCGCCGCGGCGCTCTCGAATCTGAAGCGTGCGCGCGAGCAGCTACAGGATCCCGTGCAGCTGCTCGACGGGTTGATCCGCGACTCTGCGCAGATGGCCACCGAGACGCGGGCGCTGGCCGCGTCCCTGCTGGGTATCGGCCCTGCAGCGGACCGCTCCGCGACACGGGCTTCGATTCCGAGCTGGCTCGATACCCGCTACCTGGGCGAGGGTCAACGCCAGCTCACGGATCGCACCCTCGAGCTGCACACCCGGCTCTCGGCCGGTCTCGGCGGTCTCGAGACCGCGACGGATCCGGACCAGCTCGCCCTGGCCGAGCAGATCCGCGCCGCCGAGCCCCTGGTCGACGCCGCCGGTGGCGCCCTCGCGCAGGCCACGGACACGCTGGAGGCCGACGACGCCAGCGGTGCGGTCGATGCCCAGGCGCGCGGCCTGACGGCCCTGGTCGAAGCGCGTGAGCACTTCCTCGACCTGAAGGGCCTGATCGAGGCGGCCTGGGCAGACCAGGGACGCATCGAGGGCGCGCTCGGGCCGCAGATCGACGTCGACGATGCCACGCTGGCCGAGTACGCGCCCGCGCTCCACGAGCTCCAATCGCGCAACCTCGACCGCGTGCGACGCATGGCGCCGATGGTCGAGAAGCTGCGCAGCGATCTCGAGACGCAGCCGGGCGAAGGCGGGGCCGCAACCAGCGAAGAGCAGCGCTCACAGGCCGCCCAGCGGCTGGAGCTGGCCGATGGGCTGCTCGCGATGACGGAGTCGGCGATGCGCGGTGCGATCGACGCCTTCGCCGCCACCATGGCGATGGAGAAGAACGCCGGCCCCACCCTGGAGGCGGGCACGCGCGTGGCCACCGCAAAGCGCGGACTCGACAGCCTGCGCCGCCTCTTCTTCAGTGTCGTGGAGCATATTCGGGATGCTGCGCAACGTCAGATCGAGCTGGGCGACGAGACTGAGGCCGCCGCGGGGCGCCAGCCGGACGCGCGCGCAACGGCGTTCGCACCCGTCGCTCATCGACAACACGAGCTGGCCGACGGCACCGAGGCACTGGCCAGTGCGCTGCACGAGCAGGCTCTCACCGATCCCGCTGCCGTGCTCGGCCAACAGGGGGCTGACAGTGCAGCGGCCGATGACGCGGCGGCCGACAAGCTCGTTCGCGCATCGGAGCTGGTGCTGGTCGCCAGCGACGAGATGGGCGCGGCCGCGGAGGGCCTGGACGCCGGGTCGCCGGATCCCGACGCGATTCGCGAGCAGCAGTCGAGCGCGGTACAAAAGCTGGGCGAGGCGCTCGAGATCCTGCAGCCACCCCAGCAGGACCCATCGCAGCAAGAGGCCTCATCCGATCAACAGGAGCAATCCGAGCAAGAGTCCGGTCCGCAGACGCCGGAGGGCGAGGACGAGAGCGAGGCGCAACCCTCGGCCGATCCGAGTCAGATGCTGCAGGCGGTGCGCGACCGCGAGGCTGAGCGCCACCGCAATCAACGCGATCGGGTTCATCGGGGCTACGAACCCGTCGAGAAGGATTGGTAGGCCGGTGTAGGTAGACGTGGGTAGGTGGGTAGGCGGGTAGGCGGGCGGGTAGATGAGTGCGAAGGAAGGAAGATTGCGGATTCGACGCCAACACGGAGATCGGCGGAATTGGACGCCGATCGGGCTCGCGCTGATTCTCGCGCTGCTCGCCGGGACGGGGAGCGCTCGGGCCGAGGTCGCAGTGCAGCTCCGCGTGTCACGCGGCCCCTATCACGTCGGCATGCCAGTGGAGATGCACGTGCACGTGACGGGCTTCGAGCGCAGCCCGGATCCACGCTGTGAGGCCGCTGCGCCCGAGGGCGGCACGATGGTCATGACGGGGCTCGTACCCAATATCAGTACCTCGATGCAGATCATTGGTGGACGCGTCTCGCGGTCCGAGAGCGTGACCTTCATCTGCCAGTTCCGCTTTACTCCGACGAGAGTCGGGCGCTTCCGTTTTGAGCCCTTTCGCGTCAGCCAGGCCACACTTTCCGTCGCCAGTGCCCCGCACGCGCTCGACGTCGAGGAGGCCCCCCTCGACCCACAGATCCGCGTGCGCATCGAGGTCTCCGAGGCTCCGGTCTACATTGGTCAACGGGTGCCGATCCGCATCGAGTGGTGGCTCGAGGACTCGCTGCAGGACCACATCAGCAGCTACCGGATTCAGAGCGAGCTCTTCGATCGCGAGGACGCATTCCGCTTCCTCCCCGACGAGCAGCCACAGCGCGGCGACCAGACCTTGGACATCGTCACCGCGCAGGGTGATCTGAGCCTGCGCGCCACGGTGGAGCGCCGCAACGAAGACGGGACCGACTTTCTCGTCGTGGCGGCCGAGCGCACACTGATTCCGTTGCGCGACGGCCGCTTCGACCTGCCGCCCGCGACGCTTCAAGTCGAGGAGGTAGTGCGCTGGCAGCGTGATCTCTTTGGCGGCCGGAGGCCGGCGGCGAGCCATCGCATCTTCGCACGTGACGAGTCGCGGCGATTGATCGTGCGGCCCGCGCCCGCGACAGGGCGACCGGCGCACTTCGCCGGCGCCGTCGGGCGAGGCTTCGCGCTCGACGTGGTGGCGGATCGCAGCGTGGTGCAGGTCGGCGATCCCATCACCCTCACCTTGACGGTGCGCGGCGACGGCCACCTCGATGCCGTGGGGCTGCCGGACTGGGGCGCGGGGGACGGCCTGCCAACGGATCGTTTCCGGCTCTCCGAGGGCAACCTCTCGGGAGAGGTGCGGGGCGATACGAAAATCTTTCGCCTGGGCGTGCGGGTGCTCGACGACTCGGTACGCGAGATCCCCGCCCTGCCCTTCAGCTGGTTCGATCCCGAGCTGGGCGAATACCAGACCACGCACTCGCGGCCCGTTGCCGTCTCGGTCCGGCCCGCCCAGGTGATCGGCGCGGACGATGTCCTCGCCAGCACGGAGCCGCGCGACGGCCGCGCGGAAGCGGCGCCCGGCACGCGCGCGGACGATCCCGTCCCTCGACAGGGCAGCCTGAGCATCTCGGGCGCCGATCTATCCATCGAGACCGATCCGACGATCTTGCTTCGACGCTCGGGCGGGCGCGCCAGCCTGCGCGCCGCAGCCTATACGGGCTCGCTCGCGTTGATCGGCGCAGCGCTCTGGGTGAAGAGGCGGCGCAACGTGCCCGCTGAAATCATGCGCCTGCGCGTGCTGGTGCGCAGACAGCGAGATCGCATCCGGGGGGCGACCCCCCTTCCCCCGCGCGAGGCTCTGGCCGAGATCGCGGCGGCGCTGCGCGAGCTCGCCAGCGGCGTGCCGGGGGCATCCGACACAGCTCTGGAAGATTTCGTTCGCGAGTGCGACGAGATCCTCTACTCGCCGGGCGCCGAGCCCGCAGGCATGGAGTTGCCGGAGCGAGTCGCACGCGCACAGGCAATCCTAGATGCGATCGAGGAGCAGATCGGATGAGCGCCGACTGCAGCCGCTTTCGAACCCTCCTCGGAGTCGCTCTGCTGGCGATGATCGGAAGTCCGCAGATCAGTGACCTCGCTCACGCGCAGGAAGAAGACGCGAGGATCGCGGTACAAGAGGCGGTGGAGACCTACACGTTCGCGATGCAGAGCAGCGATCGCGGCGTACGTCTGCAGGCGTTCAGCCGTGCCGAGCAGCTCTTCGCGGCTGCGGGCGCGTCGGGGGCGCGCAACGCAGACCTGCAGACGAATCTCGGCAACGCGGCGCTCCAGAACGAGCGACTCGGGACAGCCATCGTTGCCTATCGCCGTGCGCTGCTGCTCGACCCCGGCCATGCACGTGCGCGCCAGAACCTCGATCACACGCGGGGACTACTACCCGACTGGGTTCCGACGCCGCCAGAGGCCGGTGTGTTGGACAGCTTCTTCTTCTGGCAGCGTGCACTCTCGCGTGACGCGCGTGAGACGCTGGCGGCCGCTGCATTCGCGGCCGCAGCGCTGCTCGTGGCCGCGTCGATCCTGCTCGGCCGCGTCTCGACGCGCTGGGGCGCACTCGCGTGCACACTCGTCTGGCTCGGGATGTTGGCTTCGCTGGCCTTCGACCCGACCCGCGACGCGGCGCGACACGCCGTGGTGGTGGTGCCCGATGTCAGCGCGCGCGCCGCGGATTCGATCAACGCACCGCGCCGCTTCAGTGAGCCGCTGCCCGACGGGACCGAGCTCGAGGTTCTCGAGGACCGAGGCGGCTGGCTGCACATCCAACTCCACAACGGCCGCGATGGCTGGATCACTGCCTCGTCCATAGAGCGCATACGACAGGAGTCATCGTTCGAATCGAATCGAGCTCGTGTCCCAGACGTGTTCTGAAGCCAGGCAACGCACCCAAGATCTCCCACTCGACGCTCAATTGTTCTGGATCGACAGGCCGCCATCTACGAGCAGAACCGCCCCATTGATGTACGAAGCCGCGGGCAGCACCAGGGAGAGTGTCGCGTGGGCGACCTCCTCCGGCTGACCGTAGCGGCGCAGTGGCACGCGACGGCGCGCGAATTTGGCCTTCGCAGCATCGGGGATGCTCGCCGTCATGCCCGTCTCGATGGGACCCGGGCAAACGCAATTGAAGGTGATGCCACGCTGGCCGAGCTCGACGGCAAGAGCGCGCGTGAGACCGATGACACCGTGTTTGCTTGCCGTATAGGCACTCACGAAGGGCTGTGCACCCACGCCCTCGGTGGAGGCGATGTTCACCACGCGCCCCTCACTGCCTCGCTCGAGGTGCGGGAGCGCGGCCCGCACCAGGCGAGCGTGGGCGGTGAGATTCACGTCGAGCGTGGCCGCCCAGCTCGCCTCGTAGTCTTCGCCTTCCACGGGACCCGGGCGGCTGATACCGGCGTTGTTGATCAGGATGTCGAGTCCGCCAAAGCGCAGGGCCACCTCCGCAACGAGTGCCGTGATCGCGTCGGGATCGGCCACGTCGCAGACCCAGCCGACCGCCTCGCCACCGGCCTCCTCGATCTCCTTGACGACCGTCGCCACGCCCTCGCCGACGACATCGACGACGGCCACGCGTGCGCCCTCATCCGCGAAGAGGTGCGCGGTGGCGCGGCCCATGCCGCTGGCCGCGCCCGTCACGAGGGCGACCTTGCCCGCGATGGATCGACTGAGGGTGCTGAGTCTCGTCATGGCTCTCCGCCCTTGCGACCGCGACACGGATGAGCCGGTCACGGGGATGCCCTCAGCCTAGCCGGAAGGAGCTTTTAGCCCAGCCGAGCCCAGCCCCGACACAGGGTCAGCTCAGCCAGGGCGTGACGAGGGTGCCCACGATTGGGATCAGGACCAGGGCGATTCCCCACGAGATCCAGTTGTTCTGGACCTGCTTCTGGATCCAGAATCGAGCGGTGAGGATCGCACCGAGAATCGCAACGATGGCACCGTTGTAGAGCAGCGCATCCACCCAGCTCATGCTTGGACCGGCCTCGAAAGCCATCCCGAGTGAGACGAGGCAGAGAACGATCGCCAACCCGACGACAGGCCGGAGTGCGGAGGGCAGTCGGGTGAACTGCCTCGCGATCCAGGTGGCGGGGCCGCGGTCCACCTCGGGCTCGGGAAAGGGCGGCGGGTCGTCGGCAAAGGGCCCGAGCCGGCGGCGCTCCAGCTCCGCGCTGGCGAGCTTGCGAAAGTCATCGTTGCGTCCGATCACCATATCGACGAGCGCCACGTAACCAACCGGTAGCACCGGCGCCTGGTCCCAGACGCGCAGCTGCTGGTAGGGACGCGACGGATTGGCGTGATGATCCGCGTGGCGCGAGAGGCCGATCAGGCCGTAGTACGTGAACCAGGAGTGGGTGTCCCAGGAGTCCAGAGGCCGCACTCTGCGTCCCATGCGCCGCAGGCCCCAGTGCTCGAAGTAGTTCACCGCCTCGAGCGCCCTGACTGCCACGAAGGCCTGGAGTAGATAGGCGCCGAAAGCCACACCGCCAAAGAAGTAGAGGATGGCGAATGCGAGCGCCGATTCGGCGATCAGCCCGTGCACGATGCGATTGCCCAGCATGCGCGCGTCGAAGAGATGCATCTCCTCGTCGCCCAGGCGCTTGGCCTCGAGCCGCCATGCGCTCTTGAATTGGGCCGGCACCGTGCGCCGCCAGAAGGCGCGGTACGACTCCCCGAAGCGCGCAGTGGCCGGATCCTCGGGCGTGCCCACGCGCACGTGGTGGCCGCGCAAATGCTCGGTGTAGAAGTGCTCGTACATCACCGTGCAGAGCAGCAGCCGGCCAAGCAGCTGCTCCCAACCCGTCTTGCGGTGGATCAGCTCGTGGGCCGTGATGATCGAGAAGCCCGAGTTGCCGCCGACGACGACGAAGATCATCAGCATGTCGACGCTGAAGACAGACTGCGCGGTGAAGAGAACGGCCATCTTGTAGAGGATCAGGAAGTGGATGGCCGTGAGCGCGTAGACGAGCAGGTCGAAGGGCCAGGCGGGCAGCGAGTCCAGCGGCTGGCGCCGCTCGATCAGCGGGCGCGTGTCCGCCCAGTGGAAGATCGCCAGTGGCACGACCAGGAGTGGCGCGGTGTACCAGGTGTGCGGCCCGGTCCAGACGTAAACGAGTGCCGTCAGCGGGATGCAGAACGACATCAGATGGCCGAGCCAGATCTCGGAGACCTCGCTCGGCGTCAGCGTGGCTGCGTCCGCGATGCCGAGGGTGGCACTGGCCATGGAGGCCCTCCTGAAGCGACTCACTCGGTTTCGGATCCCGGGGCGGCCGACCCAGTGGCTGGCCGCTCTGAGAATCGAGGCCCCGCTCCACACATACGAATTCGTAGGTGCGGTCATTCAAGATGCCGTTAGCAGGTGGATTCTGCAATCCCGCCGCGAGCGATCGCCCCTAGGGGCAATCGTTCTTCACGCGCTCCAGCTCCCACAACTTCGCGTATTTGAGAAAGACGTGGAATGCGGTTGCGGCCGCGATGACCAGGCCGGGTACGCCGTCGAGGAAGCCACGCTTCTGCACGTAGGCGCGCAGGAAGCGTGCTGGCGGCCGCAGCACCAGATCCCGCACTCGCGCAGGCCGCCCGCGTTCGTGGAGCGCCACCGCCGCCGCCGCGCTGAAGCGCTGGATGCGATCGACCTGATCGGCGAGGTCGCGGTAGCTGTAGTGCTGGATCGGCGTCGCCATCCTCGCCACGCGGCCCTCGACGACCACACGGCCGTGCGGGTTGGTGCCCTCCCAATGAGCGCGGCTGCGGCGGAAGACTCGCAGCGTCCAATCCGGAAAGAAATCCCCGTGGCGAATCCAGCGACCGAGGTGGCGGGTGATGCGGTTCAGCTCGATGCCGGCCAGTGCATCATCCGCGCCCTGCAGCGCATCGCGCAGCTCGAGCGCGCACTCGCCCGGCACGACCTCGTCGGGATCGATCACGAGTACCCAATCATGGGTCGCCAGGCCGACAGCATGGCGCTTCTGCTCGATATCACCCGCGTAGGGACGCACCACGACGCGCTGCGCCCGTTCGCGGGCGATCTTCTCCGTGCCGTCGAGGCTGCTCGCATCGACCACCACCACGACCTCGTCCACGAGATCGACGATGGCGTCCAGACAACGCGCGAGCTCCTGCTCCTCGTTGCAGGCGATCACGCAGGCACTGAGCCCGGCACTCATCCGCGTACGCGGTCCACCGACAGGACGCCCTTCACCCGAGTGATTTCCTTCATCACTGCGTTCAGGGTCTTGGCGTTGGAGACCCAGAGCTCGAAGCTCTGCGAGGCCTGCTTCTGCTCGTCGGTGGTCACCTTCACGGCCGCGATATTGATTCCCGCCGCCGAGATGGCGTTGGTGATCTTGGCGAGGATGCCGGGGTTGTCGCGCGAGGTCACACGAATCCGGATCTTGCGCGGCACCGCGACCTCGGCATCCCACGCTACGTCGATGCGTCGCTCGGGATCGAGCTCGAAGACACGGGGACAGCCGCGCGCATGCACAGTCACGCCGCGTCCACGGGTCACGAAGCCCACCACCTCGTCGCCCGGCAGCGGATCGCAGCAGCCACCGAAGCGCACCAGCACATCCGCCTGCCCGCTGACGCGGATCCCCGCCTCCGACGAGGCGTCGGCAGACGGACGTTTGGTGAAGAGGCTCCGCAGCCGTTCCTGCATGGGAACCGGTTTCGGCTCCTCCTTCGTCTCCTCCTCGCCCTTGAGCTTTCGCACCACGCTCGAGGCGGCGATCTTTCCGTAGCTCACGGCAGCGAAGAGCTCGTTGGCGCCGCCGCCGCGGATCTCTGAGCGCGCCAGCTCCTCGAGCTCGCCGCTCTGCAAGAGCTTCGAGAGCGAGAGACCGGCGCGGCGCATCTCGCGCGTGAGGATGTCGCGCCCCAGCTCGCGTGCGCGGGTGCGTTCCACGGCGCGGATGCTGTGGCGCACGTGATTGCGCGCTTTGCCCGAGACGATGAACTCCAGCCAGTCCTTGCGCGGAAACTGGTGCTCGCTGGTGGTGATCTCGACGGTATCGCCGTCCACCAGAACATGGCGCAGCGGCACCATCTTGCCGTTTACCTTGGCGCCCGCGCAGTGGTCGCCGACCTCGCTATGGATCGCATACGCGAAGTCGACCGGTGTCGCGCGGCGCGGCAGGTTCATGACCTCACCGCGCGGCGTAAACACGAAGACCTCGTCGGGAAAGAGATCGAGCTTTACAGTGTCGAGGAACTCGTGCGGATCGGCCAGCTCGCGCTGCCACTCCAGCAGCTGGCGCAGCCAACCAAAGCGTTTCTGGTCCTCCGGCGCGTCGGCCGGGCCCTCCTTGTACTTCCAATGCGCCGCAATGCCGTACTCGGCGTCACGGTCCATCTCCTCGGTGCGGATCTGCACCTCCATGCGCTCGCCATAGGGCCCGATCACCGTGGTATGCAGCGACTGGTAGCCGTTGGGCTTCGGGTTGCCGAGAAAGTCCTTGAAGCGCGAGGGCACGGGCCGCCATGTCCCATGGATCAGGCCCAACGCCGCGTAGCACATCTCGGACGGACCCTCGATCACCACCCGGAAGGCGATCACGTCGTACATCTGATCGAGCGCAATGCCCTGGGTCTGCATCTTCTTGTAGATCGAGGCCAGCTCCTTGGTGCGCCCCTTCACCTCACAGTTGATCCCGTTCTGCGAGAGCTTCGAGGAGATGATCCCAATCACCTCTTCGATGTACTTCTCGCGCTCCTCGCGGCTGGTCGTCAGCTGTCGCTCGAGCTCTTCGACGACCTGGGCGTGTAGGGCACGAAAGGCCAGCTCCTGCAGATCCTCCATCAGCCAGCGAATGCCAAGGCGCTGCGCCAGGGGCACGTAGATATCCATCGTCTCCTGCGCGATGCGCTGGCGCGAGCTCTCGTTCACATACTCGAGGGTGCGCATATTGTGGAGTCGATCGGCGAGCTTGATGAGCAGGATGCGGATGTCGGTGGACATTGCGACGAGCATCTTGCGGAAGTTCTCGGCCTGGCGTTCGCGCGCCGAGGCAAACTCGATCTTGGCGATCTTCGTCAGCCCCTCGACGAGGAAGGCCACCTTCGCACCGAAGAGGCGCTCGAGCTCCTCCTTGGTCGTCAGCGTGTCCTCGAGGGTGTCGTGCAGCAGCGCGGCGGCGACCGTGACAGCGTCCATGCGCATGTCGACGAGCACCCCCGCCACCTCGAGCGGGTGGATCAGGTAGGGCTCTCCCGAGAGGCGCTCCTGCCCCTCGTGCACCTTGGCGGAGAACACGTAGGCCCGCTGCAGCAGCTCGAGGTCGCTGCTCGGGCTGTAGTCCAGCACGCGATCGGCGATGTCGTTGAAGCGCAGCACGGAGCTCTATAAATCCCCTTATAGATCAACGAGTTGTAGCTATCTTACCGGGGGTCGGCGAAACCGGCAACGGACCGATGAATCCCGCCTTCACCGCATCGGCAGATCGCCGCTGTGCGCAGAGCCCAAAATTGGGGCGCTCAGGCAGCTCCCCCGGCCTTCCCGCGCCACTCGGCCAGGACGCGGTCGCGGCCAAATCGCTCGCGCACCCGCGCGAGCACCGCCTCCCGGCCGTCCCGCTCGGCGGCGATGATCTCGAAGAGCGAGGCGATGGTCTGCTCCAGGACATCGTTCACCACCGCATAGTCGAATCCCATCACGGCGGCGAGCTCGCGATCGGCGACGCCAAGCCGACGGTGGATCGCTTCCTCACTGTCCGTCCCGCGCCCGCGCAGGCGCTCTTCGAGCACCGACATACTCGGCGGCAAGAGGAAGATGAAGCGGGCGTCTGGCCGCGAGTCGCGTACCTGCGCGGCGCCCTGCACCTCGATCTCGAGCAGGACATCGTGCCCGAGCTCCATGAGCGGCACGCGCAGCGCCTCGTGGCTGGTACCGTAGTTCTGCCCGCCGTAGCTCGCGTGCTCGACGAAGGCGCCCTCCCCCACCAATGTGCGGAAATCGCCGGCCGTCACGAAATGGTAATCGACGCCCTCCCGCTCTCCGGTTCGTGGCGGGCGAGTGGTGTGCGAGATCGAGAAGTCGACCAGCGGGTCGCGCTCGACCAAGGCTCGGCAGACTGTCGTCTTGCCGGTGCCCGAGGGCGCGGCGATCACGAAGGGAATGCCAATCCGCGCCGACGCGCTCACACACTCCCTCCGTCGGGTTCGTCGGTCGTCATGCGTGACGCGATCGTCTCGGGGTTGATGGCGGAGAGGACGACGTGATCGCTGTCCATGATGAGGATGGAGCGCGTCCGACGCCCCTCTGTGGCGTCGATGAGCTTGTCCGCCTGACCGGCGCGCTCGCGCAGGCGGCGCATCGGAGCGGACTGCGAGGACACGACGGCGATCACGCGTGAGCCCGCGATCAGGTTCCCATAGCCGATGGCGACCATGCTGGGCGGGGCGTGCAAGACGTCCTCACTGGCTTTTCGGCTGGATCGCAGAATCGGGCTATTCGACATTCTGCACCTGCTCGCGAATGCGCTCGAGCTCCGTCTTGAGCTCCACGACGTTGTGAGCGATCGGAGCGTCGTTGGCCTTGCTGCCGATCGTATTGGCCTCGCGCCCCATCTCCTGCAGCAGGAAGTCGAGGCGGCGGCCAACGCCCTGGCCCTCATCCGCCTGCTGGAGGATGACGCGAAACTGATCCACGTGGCTGCGCAACCGCACCAGCTCTTCGGTCACATCGAGGCGGTCCGCGGCGATCACGATCTCCTGATGCAGTCGCGCCTCGTCGAGCAGACCCGTCTCCTTGCGAATCTGCTCGGTGCGCTTGCGCAGTCGCTCTCGTGCCGCTTCCAGCACCTCGCCCGAGCGCGCCTGGAAGAAATCGACGAGCTCGAGCACCGTTCCCAGGCGCTTCTCGAACTCCTCGGCGAGCTTCGCCCCTTCGGCGGCGCGCATCTCGGTGACGCCGGCTAGCGCCGCGTCGACTCCGCCGCGCAGCGCATCGACAAGGGTGTCGGTGGGCATCTCCGCCTCGCTGAAGCGCGTCACGCCTGGCAGCGAGAGCAGTGTGGCCGCATCCAGCTCGAGCGGAAGCCCGTGCGCCTCGGAGAGAGCACGCGCGGCGCCCACATAGTGGCCAGCCAGATCCTCGTCCACCTTCAGCGCGGTGCCAGCCACCGGGCCATCGCCGGCCGAGATATTGACGTCGACCTTGCCGCGACTGAGCCCGCCCTGGACGAGCGACTTGACCAGAGACTCCTGGTCGGCGAGCAGACGCGGCAATCGTATCCGTGAGTCGAGGTGGCGGTGGTTCACCGTGCGGATCTCCACCTCGAAGGGCCGGCCTGCGATCTCGAAGGTGGCACGTCCGAATCCAGTCATGCTGCGAATCATCCACACTCCTCGAGCTCCGAGACCACGGCGGGGAGCCGCCCCCGGAGCGACACGTGATCGACCCCCGCCGCCCCGATCCTACCGACCACGAGGCCGACCTCGCCAAGGAGGTACTCGTCCAAGATTACGTCGCCAATCAGCAGCACGTGCCGGCGAGTGAAGCGGTCGACTAGCGCCTGCACTCGCTGCAGGCGCACGAGCGCGGTAGGGCGTCTTCGCGTCATCCGCCCGCCCCGCCTGCGGTCTCCACACGCGACGCCAAGAACCACTCGGCATCGAGTCCCCAGTCATCGGGCCGGCCCCGCCAATGCCACACCAACAGCCACCAGCGCTCGCCGAGCTGCGTGCGACGGGCGCCGGAGAAGAGCGACGCGGCGGCGAGCCCGACCAGCGCCGCGGCGTTCTTCGCCACGCGCAGCCAGCGCACCGCCGTGGCGACGCGCCCGCCCCTATGGATCTGCAGAAAGCGGTAGAGCGAACGATGGAACTCGATGCGAGTGCGAATCGGGTCGCGCCGTTTGCTGCTGGCGCCGGAGAGATGCACGACGCGGGCGGCGGGCACCAGGCGAATCCGCCAGCCGGCCAGGCAGATCCTTCGACACCAATCCGTCTCCTCGAGAAAGAAGAAGTAGTCCTCGCAGAGCGGTCCCACGCGCTCGATCACCTCACGGCGCACGAAGAAGGCCGCGCCTTTCACAGCCGGCACGTCGATGGGAGAGCGCGGCGGCCAGCGCTTGGACGGAAAGCGGGCCGGCCAGAGCACCTCGGGCAGCCATGTGGGTGCGAGCTCGCTGGCCAGCGAGGGCAGTCGGTGGATGGAATTCTGCAGGCGGCCGTCGGTGTGCAGCAGCTGGGGTCCGACGACACCGACATTCGGCTCTCGTTCGAACTCGGCCAGACAGGCGGCGATGCCCGCGCGATCCACCCAGGCGTCGGTGTTGAGCAAGAGCACGATACGGCCGCACGCGCGGCGCAAGCCCGCATTCGCTCCGCTCGCGAAGCCGCGGTTGGCCTCCAAGGCGACGACATCGACACCCGGATGATCGCTCGCCAGCATCTCGATCGTGCCATCGACGCTGCCGTTGTCCACCACGATCACCTCGCTCTCCAGTTCGTCGCGCGCGTGGGCGTGCACCAGCGCATCTTCGAGGGTTGCCAGACAGCGATTCGTCAGCTCGCACGAATTCCAGCTGACCACGACGACGGAGAGCAGGGTCACGTCGCCACCTCTGTCCGCAGCGCGGGCCGCACATCCGCGCGAGCCGAATCGAGCAGGGGAAGCGCCCAGCTGATCACGGGATCCGGCGCAATTCCGCGCAAGCAGCGGTGGTCGATGGGGCACTCGCGCCGGTAGCAGGGCCGACACGCATCCTGCGTCTCGAAGACGCGAACTGCAGCGAGGTTGGCGTTGGTCTTCGCAACACTCGTCGGCCCGAAGAAGACACTACACGGCACGCCGAATGCAGCGGCCACATGTCGGGCGCCGGCGTCGTTGCAGACCAGCAGCGCGAGCAAGCGAACCAGCGCCTTGAGCCCACCGGTGTCGAGCCGGCCGGAAAGATCCACTACCGGCTCGCGCATCCCGGCCGCAACCTCCGCGCAGACGGACGCCTCGGCGGCCGTACCGATCAGTACGCTGCGCGCTCCGGCACTCGCAAGCGCGTCCGCCACGCGGGCAAAGTGCTCGGCCGGCCAACGCTTGGCTGGGCCATAGGCCGCGCCGGGCACTAGCCCGACCAGCAGGTCGCGGTCGACGTCGATCCCACTCACCGCGAAGAGCTCGGCCACAGCCGCCTCCTCGCTCGGAGTCGTAAAGAGCTTCGTCGTCTCGTCATCCGCTTTGATTCCGAGCGATTCGATCAGGTGCAGCACCGAGCGCTCGCGCGCCACCATCCGGCGCGGCCCCCACTCCGCGAGCGGAGGGACACCGTCATGC
>JAFDDH010000475.1 GCA_019310975.1 Deltaproteobacteria bacterium
GCACCGCAGGTCATCGGGCCTCCGTGGTCGACCCTGGCCGTGGCGGCGGCTAACACCGAGCGGCTCAAGGTTGGCAGTGGCATTGCGATTGCGGCGGCGCGCAGCCCCTTCGAGACTGCGATGGCTGCCATCGACATGGATCGCATCAGCGAGGGTCGTTTCCTCCTCGGGCTGGGCGCCAGCGTTCAGGAATGGACCTGCGGCCTCTTCGGTGCGCCTCCGCACAAACCGCTGAAACACTTGCGCGAGACAGTCGCCGCCGTGCGACACATCGTTGGCGGCGCACACAAGGAAGAGGGACTCGAGCCGTTCGACGGGCTGTACTACAAGGGCGACTACTCGACCCTGCAGCCGCAGCACCCTCCGGTTCGCGAGGAAATTCCGATCTGGTTGGCAGCACTGCGCAGCCCGGCGGTGCGCCTGGCGGCGGAGGTCGGCGACGGCCTCATGGGCCACCCGATCTGGTCGGTCGATTGGGCCATCGACAAGGTCCAGCCGGAGCTCGTGAAGGGACTCAAGCGTGGGGGCCGCAAGCGTGAGGATATCGAGCTCAACCTGTGGTTCTGGTGCACGCCGAATACCGACGAAGCGGAATCCATCGAGGATGCGCGCACGACCGTCGGCTTCTACGCCTCCTTCGAGCAGTACGAGTCGTTCTTTGCCGCACACGGTTTTCGCGATGAGGCCGGTTCGCACCTTCGTGTTGTGCGGGAAGCCCGAGTCGGTACGCGAGCGTATCGAGCGGGCCTGGGGTGTCGCCGACTCGCTCGTCGTCATTCCTCCGGCCTACGGTATCGATCCCGTGAAGATGATGTTCTACCAGGCCGAGATCGCAAAGCTCTTGTATTGAATCGATGGACCCGCACTGGGCCTGGTCGCCGCGCTTCGAAGCCGTAGGAGTCGGTTTCGGTTCGACCACCGGGTGCAACACGTAGGACAAGGAGAAGAGTAGATGGAACTCAGAGAAGTCATGGGACGAAGGCGGTCGATTCGTTTCATGAACCCCTACAAGCCCGTTGAGCCCGAGAAGATCCAGATGATGTTCGAAGCCTCGAGAATCGCTTCGCACTGGGGAAACGTGCAGAGCCTGCGCGGGATCGCGGTCTTCCGCGACTCGGCGCCCAAAGAGGTAGTCGACGCCCTGACCGCCCCCCTCACCGGCTTCCAGATCGCCCAGGCACCGGTAATGATCGTCTGGTTTCTCGAAACCGCCGCGATCGACGTGCAGGCGGACCGTCTCCGGGATCTCCTCAAGGCCGGCGCGCTCGGCTACGGCGAGGGCAAGGAGAAGGCGCTCGAAGAGCAGTTCATTCCCATCTTCGACAACATCGGTGAACACCTCAAGGCGCCGGGCCTCGGAGAGCTCGACTGCGGCCAGGGCATCGCCCAGGCCACGCTCATGGCCTTCGATCTGGGGCTCGGAACCTGCTGCTTGGGAACCCCTCATGGCGAGCAGATCCGCCAGAACCTGGGCATGCCGGAGAGCTGCCGGGTCGTGCTGATGCAGACGGTGGGCTACCCGCTCGAGAGTCCCGAGGCGGGCGGCCAGCGCCCGCGGCTACCCTACGAAGAACTCTTTCACTTGAATGGATACGGCAAGGCCTTCCCGCGCTCGCAGGAGGTGGTGGACGAACTCACCCGCGACGAGATGTTCCAGGCCCCGGCCCCGCTGCCGTGGCGCGAAGCGGAACTCGAGTTTCTGCAGCAAGCCCTGGACCTCAAGGGCAACGGGTTGCTCTGAGCCAGGGAACTTGCGCGGCCCAAGGCCGTGCATCCGCAGCAAGACAACTCCGGAGGAATCGCCGCGATCGGCCAGACCGAGGCGAGATTCGAAGATCGACCCGAAACAGCGGCCCAAACCAGGAGGAAACCAATGCGTCTCAACGCAGTAGTCGCCGGTATCGGCATGACGGAATTCGGAAAGCACATGGATCGAGGACTCAAGTCTCTCGGCACCGAAGCGGTCAAGGCCGCGCTGGCCGACGCCGGAATCGAGGCGAAGGACCTCGAGGCCGCCTACGTGGGCAACGCC
>JAFDDH010000283.1 GCA_019310975.1 Deltaproteobacteria bacterium
ATCTTGCCCGGCCACCAGTCTGCTAAATATGGGGTGATGGCGAGTCTCGATATCACCGAGGAACGGAGTCACGGGGCTTCGGACCCGAGGTACCGCTCCGCGAATGCGCCGCCGCCCCGGGCGCGCATCCACCCCGACCCGGCAAAGGGGTGGTTCTGGCGTCTTTGGCCGCTGCTCGCGGCGCGGCGCTGGCTACTCCTGGCTGCGCTGGTCTGTGGTGCGTTCATGATCGCCGCTGGCGTCGCGTTTCCGCGCATCGTCATGAGCGCCATCGATCTCGCCCTCACCGAACGCAGCCAGCCAATCTCGAGGTTTGCGTGGATTCTCGTGGCCCTCGCCCTGGTGCAGGGGCTCGGCTCCGTGGTGTTCCGCTATGCGGTCCAGAAGGTGAGCCTGCTGATGGAGTACGACTTGCGGGCCGGCATCTACGAACACATGCAGGGCCTCTCATTCTCCTTCTACGACCACGCTCAGACCGGCCAATTGATCTCGCGCGCAAATGCGGATATCCGCGCCATTCAGATGTTCCTGGCCTTTGCGCCCCTGATGGTCCTCACGGCGGTGAGCTTCACGGGCTCGCTCGCCGTCATGTTGACCATCAGCCCTGTGCTGACTCTGATCGCCCTGATTCCCATCCCCGGTGTGTATTTCGTGGGGATGAAGATGCGCGGGAAGCTCTTTCCAATTTCATGGTTGCTCTCGGCTCGTATGGCCGAGGTGGCGACCATCGTCGAAGAGAGTGTGGCCGGGGTTCGGATCGTAAAAGCTTTCGCGGCCGAGAAGCATCGGATCGGCCTGCTCGCGCAAGCCGCCGAACGATTGCGGTGGGTCGCCCTGAAGCAGGTGGCCATTCGCTCGCTTTTCGCTCCTTTGATGGAAAACCTGCCCCGGGTGGGTCGCGCCCTGGTCCTGCTCGCCGGCGGCTGGATGGCCATCGAGGGCTCGCTATCGATCGGTGCTCTGGTGGCGATCAACATGTACTTTGCCGGTCTCCAAGCGCCATTCATGATCATCGGCTTCCTGCTGATCATGACCGAGCGCGCGGCCGCTTCTTCCCATCGAATCTACGCGATCTTCGACGAGGTGTCGGAGATCGTGGACCGCGAAGGTGCCGAGAACATCGAAATTTCGCATGGGCGTCTCGAATTTGACAATGTAAGCTTCGGCTACGCGGATGGCGACGATATCCTGAGAGGCCTCGATCTGAAGATCGAGCCGGGCGAGACGGTGGCGGTGGTCGGTCGGACCGGTTGCGGGAAATCCACCCTGATGCGCCTGCTACCGCGCTTCTACGACGTGCGGCAGGGGACGGTCCGGATTGACGGCGTCGACGTACGCGACGTTCGGGTGGAGAGCCTGAGGCGCGAGGTCGGCCTCGTGCTCGACGAGCCCTTTCTCTTCTCCGAGTCGATCCACGACAACATCGCCTACGCGCGCCCGGACGCCACGCGCCACGAGGTAGAAGAGGCTGCCCGCCGCGCCGACGCACACCGCTTCGTGGGCGAGCTCGAGCACGGCTACGACACGGTGATTGGCGAGCGCGGGTACACACTCTCAGGAGGGCAGCGTCAGCGCATTGCCATCGCGCGCACACTGCTCGCGAACCCGCGCATACTCGTGCTCGACGATGCAACCAGCTCTCTGGATGTCAGGGTCGAGCAGCAGATCCACGACGCGCTCCGCAACCTCTTCGAGGGCAGGACCACGCTGATCATCGCCCACCGACTCTCGACGATTGCGCTCGCCAGGCGCGTCGTGCTCCTCGACCAGGGTCGCATCGTCGCCGACGGAACCCACGAAGAGCTGCTGCGCACGATGCACGCCTATGCGCAGATCCTGACCCGGGAGGAGGAGGAGTAGTGGGCTTCCCGATTGGAATGGGACCGCCGGGTGGATTCGGAGGCTTTGCGGGCCAGACCCAGAATACCGGCCTGCCCTTCGCGGGAATTCCGCCCGAGTACGCGGAGCACGTCGATGCTCTGCTCGCCGACGAGGAAGAAACCCCGATCCCCGATGTCGACTTCGACCAGGTCGATCCCGACGAGCGGCCCTTCACGCTGCGCAGCTTTCTGATCCCCTACCGTTTTCGGTTCGCGGTGGCGGTACTTCTCATCGGCTTCGAAGCGATATTGCTGCAGCTCGGCCCGTGGCTCCTCCAGATCGGGATCGATCACGGCGTCTACAGAAGCAACTTTACTGTGCTGCAGGTGGTAGTTGGTGTCTACTTCGCTGCGATCGCGGGACACTTCTTCGTGGCCCGGCGCCGCATTCAGTTCACTGGGCGCCTCGGTCAACAGCTGATGAAGGGCTTGCGAGTCAAGCTCTTCACCCACCTGCAGCGCCTCTCGCTCGACTTCTACACCCGAGAGAAGGCGGGGCGCATCATGGCCCGCATGACGAGCGACCTGCCCGCCATGGAACAGCTGATCCAGGAAGGCATCATCAGCCTGGCCACCCAGGCCATGACCCTCGTGGTGGTTTCGGGCTTTCTCTTCAGCATGGACATCAGGCTGACGCTGGTGGTCTTGATCGGCGTGGTTCCGGCGATGGTGGCGCTCACGCTCTGGTTCCACCGCAACTCGAGCAAACGCTACGAGGCCGCGCGAGAGCGCATCGCCGACGTATTGGCCGATCTCCAGGAGAGCCTCTCCGGCGTTCGCATCATCGCCCTCAACAACCGGCAGGACTTCAACATCCGCCGTCACCGTGCGGTGATCGAGGACTACAAGGACACCAATCTCTCCGCCGCTCGGGTGGCCGCGGTCTACGGTCCGGCGGCGAACTTCGTGGGCTCCCTCGGCCAGATCGCCGTGCTCATCATTGGCGGCTATATGGTCTATTCCGGTGAGATCAGCGTGGGCAAGGTGTCGGCCTTCGTGCTCTACATCAGCGCATTCTTCGCACCGATTCAGCAGCTCGTACAGCTCCACAACACCTACCAGCAGGGCCAGGCGGCGGTGGGGAAGATCCGCGGCGTGTTCGACACGAAGCCGAGCGTCCCCGAATCATCGGGCGCCAGAGATCTTCCCGATATTCGGGGAGAGATTCGGTTCGAGAACGTCACCTTTGGCTACGAGGCTCGCAATCCCATTCTGCGCGGGCTCGACTTCACCATCCGACCTGGCGAAACCTTCGCGCTGGTCGGAGAGACGGGTGCGGGCAAATCCACCATCGCCAAGCTGGTGACCCGTTTCTACGACCCCCAGGAGGGGCGGGTGCTCGTGGACGGACACGACCTCGTCGACCTGCGCTTCGACTCTCTGCGACGCCAGCTCGGCGTCGTACCGCAGGAGCCCTTTCTCTTTGCCGGCACGATTCGTGAGAACATCGCCTTTGCGCGTCCCGATGCCAGCGATGAGCAGGTCGTCGAGGCGTGCCGCAAGGTGGGGATCGAGGGTCTCTTGGATCGGCTGCCCCAGGGCATCGACACACCCTGCCACGAACGCGGGGTGACCCTCTCCTCGGGCGAGCGTCAGCTCATCGCCCTGGCCCGGGCATTTCTCGCTCAGCCTCGGGTGCTGATCCTCGACGAGGCGACTTCCAACCTCGACCTCAAGACCGAATCGCTGATCGAGCGGGCCCTCGACACCCTGCTGGAGGGGCGAACCGCGATTCTGATCGCCCACCGCCTCAGCACAGCGATGCGCGCCAGGCGCATCGCCGTGGTGGCCGAGGGTCGAATCGTCGAGATCGGCTCCCATACGGAGCTTCTGGAGCGGGGCGGACCCTACGCGTTGCTCTTCGAGACCTGGCAGCGTCACGGCGGGCACAGTCGCGAATCGCCGGCGGACCAGGCGTAGAAATGCTCTGCCGCTTCCGTACAGGGATGCGTCGGGGAGAGAGGATCGGACTCGGGTGGCCCGCCGCCTTGTCGTATGCCAGCGGCGACCCCCGCGGCGGGCACCGACGTGGGGTGCTCGCGCGGGATAGGCCCTTCATCGGCGTCGGATCCGCGGAGCTACGCCTCCCGGTGAATGCGCCTCCAGCGAAACGGTACGGCCAGCTGCTTGAGGACTGTGTCCGGGAAATCGTAGCTTTCGTCGAGACCGAGCGGCTCCACCCGCAAGGTCGACTGATCCTCGGGCAGATATCGCGTGCCGAAGATCCGGTCCGCAAAGTTGAAGAAGCTGCCGTAGTTGGAATCGCAGCCGCGCAGGTCGACTTCGTGGTGCGCGCGATGGTGCCCGGGCGAGTTCAGGATGACATCCAGGACACCGCAGCGCAGGTCGACATTGGAGTGGTTGAGCAATCCGGTAATACCGGCAAAGACATTGTGGAAGATGATGATCTTGTACGGGACACCGAACATCAGCATCGAGAGCGTCCCCAGTCCGACGGTCACGAAGATGTCGAGCGGGAAGAAGTACGACGCGCGGAGCATCTCCAGCCGGTCCAGGCAGTGGTGGACCGAATGGTACCTCCAGAGGAGATGAACCGTGTGCGTCCATCGGTGGTACCAATACTTGAAGAAGTCGACGATGAGCGTGGCCAGGAGCAGCTGGAGGAGCACGGGAGCGCCGCTGGGCCAGAAGTCGAAGACCTGCACGTAGTGGTGGTATTGCTGCGTGCTGGCGAGCAGAGTGATCAGCAGGAAAATCTGCAGCTGATCGAGCGGTGCTGCGAGCAGGAAGTAGATGGCATCCGCCCGGGTGAGGTTACGGATGTCTCCCCAGCTCTTTGCGAAAGGGATCAGGATCTCGAGGCCCAAGATGAGGAGGATCATCGCGATCTGGAGGCTCGCGGCGACCCACTCGATCGCGTAGGGACCTTCGATGCCCCACCAGAGAACCAGGATCGAAGTGAGCAGGACACCGACGTAGGAGTACCGGTGTGCAAACGCACGGAGCGGATCGCTCCAGGTCACGCTGCTGGTTTGTCCGATTGCTTCTTCCGTCACGCCGAGCCTCCGGGAAACTTCATTTTCATGGATGAGTCAGCTGGTAGCATAGAGTCCGGG
>JAFDDH010000284.1 GCA_019310975.1 Deltaproteobacteria bacterium
CCAGTAGAGCGCCTCGACACTCCGCTTGAGCTGCACTTCGGCCTCCGCTCGCGCGTGCCGGTTGGCCTCCACGCGGATGGCGGCCACCTCACGTACCGAGTCCGTCCAGCCCCAGGACGGCAGGCGCTGCTTCAGCGTGAACTGCACACCCGACATCGGGCTGTCACTGATCGAAAAGCTGTCGACAGGGGCGTTCAGGTACTCGACCGAGAAGAGCGGGTCCTGCCATGTGGTCGAGACGTCGGAAAGATCGCTGAGCTCGCGGGTTCGCGCGCGAAGCGCTTCGATGCCCGGATTGCGTTGCACGGCCTCGCGGGTCAACTGCGCGAGATCGTCCGTTGCCCGCGCGGATACGGCCAGTAGCAGCAGGCAGGGGGTGACGAGAGCACGGGTGAGGCTCGAAGGGATCCGATGGATCCACGGAAACTCCATCACGAATGGCTCCATGTTGGGCCGGCACGGTCGCACTGCGACCTCGCGGACCTCAGGTGAATCGAGACACGTGGTGACGTGTGGGAACCGGCGTCATCGCTGGCATCGTGCCAGACGCCGGCGGCGTCTCAATTCCGGAGCGGTGGACTCACCTGTCGGTAGGGGGAGTGGAGCTGATCGGCGACCCCGACAGCCGGACGAAGCTGCATGAGCTGTGAGGCGTGCGCCCGCTCCAGCTGCGCGGGAAGCGATGGCAAAAGCGGCTGCGCGTCCTTCACCAGCTGGGCCGAGGCGGCGAGATCGACTGTGCCACAGCACGATCCATCCCCCTCGCCCTCGACGGGCGCGGGTACCGGCTGTTCCGAGCCAGCGTGGCATGGCATCTCTGGGGCGACCGGCAGCTCGAAGATGTCTTGCGAAGCCTCGGGTCGACAGCTCGCACTCGAGAGGAAGGCGCCACACACCGAAGGCGTCGCAATCCACCAGACAACGAGAAGTGCTGTTGCGAGCCGGGTCGTCATTCGACAGTCCACCCCGTGATCACGCCGGCCAAGCAGGCCGACGGCCCACCCAGCATAGAGCCAACGCCTGGCGCGCGGCAACCTCCCTTCCTTATCGGCCATTCTCCACAGCCACTGTAGGTGTCAGTAGCGGTCAGTAGGGGTCGAGAGGGTCGGTAGGGGTCGAGCGACGCGAGAAATGCCGTTGCTATTCTGGCCCGCTCAGGTCGAGGCCATCACTCAACGCCAAAGGAGATCCCGTGACCCAGCAGACCGACTACGAGCGCATTCGCGTCGACCGCCCGGGCGAGCGCGTCGCCCGCATCACCCTGGCGCGCGCCGACCGGCGCAACGCGCAGGACTACAAAATGCTCTACGAGATCGACGACGCCTTCTCTCAGGCGATCGACGATGACGACGTGCGCACGATCGTGCTCGCCGCCGACGGGCCCGACTTCTCATCCGGTCACGATCTCTCGGCCGGGGGTGATCCGATCGACGAGTTCGACCGCGTCACCGAGTGGGGCGGCTTCGGGAAGGAGGGGGCGGAGGGCTATTACGCGACGGAGCAGGAGGTCTATGTCGGGCTCTGCTGGCGTTGGCGCAATCTACCGAAGCCCACGATCGCGCAGGTGCAGGGCCGGGTGATTGCCGGTGGGCTGATGCTCGTCTGGCCGTGCGATCTCATCGTCTGCAGCGAGGACGCCAGCTTCAGTGATCCGGTCACGGCCTTCGGCGTGAATGGCCACGAGTTCTTCGTGCATCCGTGGGAGGTCGGCGCGCGCAAGGCCAAGGAGATGCTCTTTAGCGGCGAGGCCATCGACGCCGAGACGGCCCTGCGTCTCGGCATGGTGAATCACGTGGTGCCGCTCGCCGAGCTCGAGAAGCGCACCCTCGCCCTGGCCGAGCGCATTGCAGAACGTCCGAGCTTCGGACTCACGCTGGCCAAGCGCGCGGTCAACCACGCGCTGGACGGTCAGGGGCAGTGGACGACGATCCAGAACGCGATGGGGCTGCACCATCTCGCGCACACCCACAACCGCCTCGTCCACAATGGCCTGGTCGTGGATCCCGCCGGCTTCTCGATCATCAAGAAGGGTGCGAAGCGCGGCTGAAGAGCGATGCGCGGCAATGCAGAGAGCGGCAATGCAGAGAGCGGCAACGCAGAGAGCGGCGGAGCAGCCGATGCGAGCCCTCTGCTCAGACCCGCTCGATGATGCTGGCCGTGGCCACGGCGCCCCCACAGCACATTGCGATCAGCGCCGTCTCCTTGTCGCTGCGCTCGAGCTCGTGCAGCGCCGTGGTGATGAGGCGGCTGCCCGTGGCACCGACGGGATGCCCGAGTGCGATCGCACCACCGTTCACATTCACCTTGTCCATGTCGGGCTTGTGGACCGACGCCCACGACATGACGATGGATGCAAAGGCCTCGTTGACCTCGAAGAGGTCGATGTCCGAGATCTCCATCCCGGCGAGCTCGAGAATGCGGGTCGTCGAGTCGACCGGCCCGTCGAGGTGGTAGTAGGGATCCGATCCGACCAGACACTGCGCCTTGATGACCGCGCGCGGCCGGAGCCCTGCGGCCTTCGCGCGCTCCTCGGTCATCCAGAGCACCGCGGCCGAGCCGTCCGAGATCTGAGAGCTGGTGCCGGCCGTATGCGTTCCGCCCTCCTCCACCGGCCGGAGACCCGCGAGACCTTCGAGGGTGGTCTCGCGCGGGCCCTGGTCCTTCGCCACGGTCTGCGTCTCACCCGTCGGGCCGTCGTGGTCCATCACCGGCGCCTCGACGGAGAAGATCTCACGATCGAAACGCCCTTCGCGGACGGCGCGCGCCACGTTGGTCTGTGACATCAGCCCGAACTCGTCGATGTTCTGACGCGTGAAGCCGCGCTTCTCGGCAATCCGCTCCGCAGCACCGAACTGCGAGGGCATGTCCCAGGGAAAATCCGGGGTGCGAGAGCTACCCGGGCCATTCATCGCCTCGGCTCCGAGCGGCACCCGGCTCATGGACTCGATCCCGCAGGCGATTCCCACGTCGACGGCACCCGCCAGAATCAGCCCCTGCATGAAATGATTGGCCTGCTGGGCGGAGCCGCACTGGCAGTCCACCGTGGTGCCCGCAGTCTGATAGGGCAAGCCAGCGGCCAACCAGGCGTTGCGCGCGATGTTGAAAGACTGCTCGCCCGCCTTCGTGACGCAGCCTCCAATGACCTGCTGAACCTCTTCGGGGTGGATTCCGGCCTTCTCGATGACGGCCTTCAGGGAGAGTGAGAGCAGCTCCGTCGCGTGCAGGCCCGAGAGCCATCCATTGCGCTTGCCGATGGGCGTTCGCACCGCCTCCACGATTACAGGCCGACTCATCAATTCTCCCGACTAGACAGATCGAGGGTGACGAGATCCGACGCCTCGCTGGCGTGGAGGGTGTCACCTGGAGCGCGAAGCATAGCCGCTCCGGCGACGCGACTCTCTATCGCTCTCACTTCCGGCGGCACGCCGCCCACGCAATCCAGCCACGACTGCCGCGGCCAGAGAGATCCCGAGGTAGCCAGCGAGCAGATCCTTCAATGTGACGGAGCGGCCCGGGAAAAAGCCCTGCGAGAGCTCCTCGAGGCCGACCCCGACACCGAGGATCAGGCTGACTCCGAGTACACCCAGCCGAACGCCGGCGATACGCGCGTCCGCATAGGCCCAGCACACGGTCGCGGCCAGCATCCCCATGATGATGAAGTGAGCGCCCGCGTCCTTGTACGGGAGCCACGACACCACGATCATCGCCTCATGGCGAAAGCCTGAGTTCACCGTGGCGATGATCGCGACCACCGCCGCGATCGCCGCGAGCGCCACCCTCCGCTTCGAATCCATCGGACCACGCACCCCTACTCGCACGGCTGGAGTAAAGAGGAAATAGCCCTCGGCGCCTGCTAGGTCCGCCGCAAGCCGACCTAGATGAAGCCGTAGAGCTTACCGGCGTTCTCGCAGAAGATCTTGCGCTTCTTGTCCGGGTCGATGCCCTGGGCCATGGAATTGATCAGGTATCGCGAGTTCGGCCAGTCGGTGATGTGATGCGGGAAGTCGCTGCACCACATCATCATGTCGACTCCCACGGCGTCGCAATTCTGCACGCCGTATTGGTCCGAGACCAGGCCGACCTTGCAATTGCGATCGAGATACTCGCTCGGCAGCATGCTCAGGTTCACCTCGCACCAGTAGCGGTTGCGGCGATAGCGGTCGTCGAGCTCCTGCTTGATGAAGGGTACCCAACCAGCCCCCACCTCACCGCCCACGATGGTGAGGCCGGGAAAGCGCTCGAAGACACCATTGAAGACAAACTCGGCGAAGAGCGTGGGCATACGGCTCGAAGTGCTCGCGAAGGCCACGAGCTGCGGCGCCCCACCCTTCTTGGCGGAAATGCGCTGTGTCTTGTACTGCGGGGGCGTGAGGCCGACGTGGATGTGGATGGGCATCTTCAGGTCTTCGGCCGTCGCCCAGAACCGGTCGTCCTCCGCCGAGAGCAGGAACTTCCCACTCGGCCAGGTCGCCAGCCCAACCCCGACGGCACCGGCCTGCTTGGCGCGCTCGAGCTCCGCGACGGCGTCTTCGATGCCCGTGGCCGGAATCTGCCAGATGGCGGCGAGTCGCGAGCGATCGAAGCTCACCCAATCGCTGATGAAATTGTTGTAGCCCTGCATGCCCGCGAGTGCGAACTCCTTATCGTCGACGAACATGAAGTAGATCATCGTGCGTTGGGGCGGAAAGAAGACCGCGGCGCTGACACCGTCCTGATCCATCAGCTCCAGCCGGCCCTTGGGATCGATGATTCCGGGGTGCATGTCGGCATATTTGACACCCGTCCACTTCAACGTCTCGGGCGTCTTGTGCATGGCTGCAACCAGTCCCAGCGACTCGACATTCTCGCCGAGTAGCCAAGCGTCGCCGCCGTCTTCGTCCGGCACGAGCTTGGGCGCCTGAGCCTGGAACTTCTGTGGGAGGTACTTCTCCCAGAGGTCCGGCGGCTCGATTACGCGATTACGTGCTGGTCACAGTCGATGATTTTGTATTCCATGTCGGATCTCCCGCCTGGCTTGGCGTGTACTCTGGACGTGGGCTCTGAAGCCCATCGGAGGCGGCCCTGATCGGAATTTGACGGATCGTCAAATAGAAATATATCCCGCTCTGAGGCGATCTGTCACCTCCAAATCCGGCTGGAGGCGAAACTGGCAGTGGCCCGCGGGCACGGACGGGGCGCTGCGCCCCGCTCCCCTGGAC
>JAFDDH010000100.1 GCA_019310975.1 Deltaproteobacteria bacterium
CGCCATTTATCAAGATGGCATACCGATCAACGCTCCTGCTCTGCAGCTCGGCCAGCTCTTCGACTCGTCTGTGCAGGTGATGCGGGGGCCGCAGGGAACTGGCAACCAGCGCAACGCCTCTGCCGGGCTCATCGCGATCCAATCCACACTGCCCAGCGGCGAATTCGAGTCCACCCTTCGTATGGACCTGGGCAAGTTCGACTTGTTCGATCTCGAGGGAGCCATCGCGATGCCAATGCTGGAGAGTGAGGTTCTCTCGACGCGCGTCTCATTTCGCTACACCACTCGAGATCCGTTCTACCTGAACCGCTGCGGCGGGCTCACCGAGCCCACGCAAGGCGTGTGCGGCTCGCGAGTGCTCCCCAACGCACCCGAGGACTCGCCATGGGTGCCGGCCGGTCTTCCCGTACACGTGAACGACAACAACCGGTGGGGGGTGCGTGGCCTCTTCCGCTTTCAGCCTGAAGGCTCGGACATGGACTGGCTGCTCAACCTCCATGGCTCACAGATCGACCAGAACACCCCCCTAGGGCAGGTGATCGGAACGCACGTTTCCACTGCGCAGACACGATCCAGATACATCGATCCGGCCATTGACGAGATCTACGACGAGCTCGTGCAGAAATTCAGGGACGAGGGGATGCCCGGGCAATTTGCTCGCTTGGCCGCCCGTGACGAGACGCTTCGACTCGTCACGGATGACATTGGCCTCACCGAGCCCTTCGAGCACGACTACAACCTCATCGGGCAGGAGGAGCTGGGGAGCTATGGCGGCTCGGTCCGCGGCGACGTCCCCATCAGGGACATCCACCTCACCACGATCACCGGCGCCGAATCGTACGACCGGCGGCGCGTTACCGATTTCGACTTCAGCCCCAATACGGCACTCCATACCGACGCGAAGGACCGAGCCTGGCAACTGACCCAGTCCCTCGAGTTCGACTCCGAGCTCACGGGGACGCCGCTGAAGTGGACTACGGGAGGCTACTTTCTGATGGAGCGCCTCGATTCGGAGATGCTCTTTACGCTCGATTTCAGCGACCGCGCAGTCACCACTGACGTGTTTCAGGACTACGCGCAGGGGCAGTACAGCTTCGGCATCTACGGAAACACCAAGTGGGAGTTCCACGAAGCATTCACCCTGTCGGGCGGCATTCGCTTCAACTACGACAAGAAGAACATTGAAATGAGCGTGACGCGGGGCGCCGGATTTACCGAGACCGGACCGGCCTTTGCCAGCCAGGCCTGGACCGCACCGACCGGTGAGATTTCACTGACCTACCGCGCCACCGACTCCCTCTCGATCTACTCGAAGTACAGTCGGGGCTGGAAGCCGGGTGTCTTCAACGCGACGATCCTGACCAACACGTCGCAGGGCGAAAAAACACTCGCCCCGAACATCGAAGAAACCGACCCGGAGAGCGTCGATTCGCTCGAGGCCGGCGCGAGCGGAAGCTGGCTCGACAATACCCTCGAGCTGCGCGCCGCATTCTTCTATTACAAATACAACGACTACCAGGTCTTCCTCCTGAAGAATCGCTTTGGCTCACCTCCGCAGTTCGAGATCGTCAACGCGAACGAAGCCCAGATCTACGGTGTCGAGGCCGACCTCTATTCCCAGCCGCTCTACGGACGCGGCCCCGAGGTCCTGGATGGCCTTTCACTCGAAGCGCGATTCAGCTGGCTCGAGAGTGAGTTCCTCGACTTCATCGATAGGCGCACGGTCATAATCGGCAATCAAGCCGTGTCGCGCGTCTTCGACTTTAGCGGCAATCGCCTGCCGAACACGCCGCGCTTCAAGCTGAGCGGCAGCGTCTGGTGGGCGTTCGGCCTGGGTCGCTACGGAACGCTCACGCCACGCTACGATCTGACCTTCAGCGCCGACGTGTTCTTCGATCCGACGGAGGGCGTCGGCACTCCCCAGTCCGGCGAGTTCCCGGCCTTCGCCATTGGTCAGCGCTCGCATGTACTGCACAACCTCCGCGTCGCCTACCAACTGCCTGGCGGCAATATCGAGATCGCCACTTGGGTCCGCAATCTGACCGACTTCCACTACAAGACCTACGTCGCGGATGCGAGCCCGAGCGTCGGGGGGCTGCTCAACTGGATCGGAGATCCGCGCACCTGGGGCGTCTCCGTGCGCGTCGACTTCTGATCCGATTGGACCCGACCGACCGACTGGCCCGACGCGTACACCAGGACCCTAGGGCAGGGAGTAGCCGAGTGCGCGCAGCTGGTTGAGCTTCATCTCGTCGATCTCGATCGAGGGTGCACCTTCGCTCCACGGGGGTTTGCTCTCCATGTAGCGCGCCCAGTGCTCGCGTAGCTCGGCGGCAAGCGCGGGGTGGAGATCGATCACGTCTTTGGTCTCGAACTCGTCCCCGCGCCGATCGAAGAGTTCCTCTCTGGGTGTCGGCTCGTTGGTGACCACCAGCCGGTAATCGCCGTACGTCGCGGCAATCTGGGGCTGCGGGGGCTCGCCCCTGCGACCCCATGTCTGGTCCAGATGGGCGAAGCCGATCGACTCCGGCACAGCGTACGCCTCGCCGCGGGAGGCGGCCAGGATCTCCGGCTCGAGGGACCGCCCGTCCGAGGGCACGAGCGGAGGCAGGCCGAGCAGGTCCAGGAGCGTGGGCCAGACGTCGATGTTCTGCGTGCGGGAGTCGATCGCGATCCCCTGCTCGAGCCGGAACGGGAGCGCGATGACGAACGGCACCTCGGTGACCTCGGGATACACGGTTCGGGCGTGTCCTTCGAGCCCGCGCTCGCCGAAGCCCTCGCCGTGATCCGACGCAATCACGATCACCGTGCGCGACGCGAGCTCGGGGTCGTCCCATACGGCGCGAATCAGCATGTCCAATATGCGATCGAGGCGCAGGATCGCTTGATCGTAGATGTCGGAGTAGGTGTCGCCGAATATGGCGGATTGCTCATCGTATACGTACTCGTGCACATCCATCAGATGCACATAGAGGAAGAACTTCTGGTCTCCGTAGGCCCGCAGGAAAGAGGCGGACGCGTCTATGGCGCCCATGTCCGTACCGTCGACCCTGAGCGTCGGGTTGTCTCGCCTCTCGGACGGGAGCAGCGGACGCGGACGCGGGTTGTGGTAGACATCGAAGCCCTGAGAAAACCCGAAGTTCGCGTCGACCCAGCCGTTCCGATAGATGGCGGTGGTCTGGTAGCCGGCCGCCTTGAAGATCTCGGCCGGCAGCGTCGCCTCTTCGGACACGGCGTGATCGAATCGGGTCACGCCTGTTCGGGCCGGATAGAGGCTCGCCCAGAGCGACGCCATCGAGCATTTCGTCCACGAAGACTGCGCGAGATGGCGAGCGAACCGAATCCCGGTGGCGGCCAGTTTGTCGATGGTCGGGCTGGTGTCCCGCTCGTAGCCCCAGCTCCCGAGACGATCTGCTCGGAGTGTGTCGATCAGGACGAAGATGACGTTGAGATCGTCGCGCTCCGCCAGTGCTTCGATCTCCGCCGTGCCACCCACAGGACGCGGGTCGCCGCCAGGGCGGATGTCGACCATTCTCGCGAAGAAGACCAGAACGAGCACGATCGCCGCAATCCAATGCCAGTTCTTGCGAATGCGTCCGGCGTCCACGGTGGGTTAGACTAGCAGCCCTTTGAAGAACCCCAGCCCTCACCACGCAAGCTCCTCTGGCCCAGTCATGCTGGATCGCCTCTACTCTCGCGCCATCCCCGCCATGCGATGGGTCTGCATCTTCGTGATCGCGGTGGTGATCACGGCCTGTAAAGGCGATGGCCTCGACGAGGTTCATGCGCTCCACGAAGCGGGGCAGTATCTCGAGTCGCTCGAGCTGCTCGAGGAATGGATCGAAGACCACCCAGACGATCCAGAGGCGCACTACCTCTACGGCGTGGCCAGCGTGCGCACCGGGCGCGCCAGCCTCGGACTGTTCTCGCTTCGACGTGCGAGGGATTTCGAGGGCTGGGAGGTGAAGGCAGGCCTCGAGCTCGCCCGGGCCGGGCTCGCAAGCGGCGACAATGCCGCCGCCATCGACGCCGCGACACAGGTGCTTACACGAGAGCCGGACAGCGTCGTCGCGCTGACCATCCGGGCCGAAGCCCACTCGCTGGAGAAGGACTACGAGGCGGCGCTGGCCGACGCCGAACGCGTGCGCGCAGCCGACCCCCGCAACGGCGAAATCGAGCTTTTGAGGCTCCGCACCCTGGTCGGGCTGCGACGCCTGGAAGAGGCCCAGGCGCTCTTCGACGAGCTGGAGGCGCGCCGCGAAGCGGGCGAGGTCGAGCTACCGGAGGGTCGCTACTGCGCGACGCGCGCCATATTTGCAGCCGAGAGCGGTGAGAAGGAACGGGCAGCCGAGATCTTCGACGTCTGCCTCGAACGCCACTCCGAGAGCGCAATCGTGATCGAGCAGGCGCTGGAATTCTACGACGGCCAGGAGGACTCCGACCGCAGCCGGACCATCCTCGAGCACGCACTCGCCGAAGAGCCCTCGCGAGTGCCGCTGCGCGAGCATCTTGCAGCGCGGCTCCGAAAGGCCGGGGAGATCGACGAGGCTGAGCGGCTGCTGCGAGAAGGCACCGAGCTCGAGCCCGCGATGATCGCGGCCATGGCGTGGCGAGGGTTGGCCTGGCACTTCTTCGAGCTGGATGACTTCGCCGGCGCGGCCTTGGCGTGGTCCGAATTCATGGCGCTGGTGCCCACGCCGGGCGACGAGTCGGTGATGGCCTGGTCGGAGGCCCTCGCTCTCTCTGGCCAGTACGATGAGGCGCTCGAAGTCGCCAAGGGCCTGCCCGAGGCGTCCCAGCACATGGCCCGCGGTCGCATATTCCTCGAGCAGCGTCTCGCCCGTCCGGCGCTCGAGAGCTTCGAGCGCGGGCTGCGGCTCTGGCCGGACAATCCGGTTGCGCACTACTACGCCGCACGGGCCGCCGAGCATGCCGGGGACTTTGGCCGCGCCATCTCGGAGTACCGGCACTCGGTTCGCGCGAATGCGGGAGCGACGGACGCGGGCCTGCGCCTGGGTCGCCTTTATATGGTCGAGCGGCGCTATCAGCCCGCTCGCGTCGCGCTCGGCCACCACCAACGAGAGCACCCCAATGACCCCGAGGTAATCGTACTCGCCTATCGGCTGGCGATACGACTGGGCGACGAGAAACGATCACAGAGCGTTCTCAGAAAGCTCTCGCGAATGCCGGGGCAGCGGGGACGCAGCATCGCCGAGGCAGCGAATGCACTGGCGGCCACCGAGAACAATGCACTCGCCATCAACTTCCTTCTGCGAACCACCGAGACCCTCGACTTCGCGCACCCCGACAACGCCGAGGCGCTTCGAAGCCTGATCACCCGATTGGCGCTTGGCGACCGCTCCGAGGCGGCGCGGATGTGGGCGCGGCGGTCCGTGAAAGCACACCCCGGCGCCGCGCGCCCCCACGAGCTCCTCGGGCTCGCGCTCGAGCAAACGGGCGCGCCCCCGGACGAGGCGCGGCGCAGCTACGAGAAGGCCGTGGAGCTCGATCCCGACGACGCCTACGCGCTACACGCGCTAGCCCGCATGCAGGCCAGCGGCGGCGACATCGACGCCGCGTTGGCGTTCTACGATCGGGCCACCGACAATGCGTTGCGCCCCGAGCATCGCTCGCAGATCGCACTGGATGCCGTGCAGCTCTCGCTCTCCGAAGGTAGAACGAAGGCGGCGGAGAGCCGGCTCGAAGAGCTGCTCTGGCACCAGCCGATCAACGGCGCCGCAGCCGCGCTGCTGTCGGATCTCCTGCTCGAGCGCGACCCCGCGTCGGCGCGCGGACTCTCGCTCTCGCACCGCGCCGCCCGCTTCGGGCGACGCAGAGGGGGCTCTGATGACGCAGCTGGAGAGAACGCCGATGGCTCAATTGCAGAGAACGCCGATGGCTCTGGTGGAGAGAACATTCGGGATGACGCAGCACAGCCCCTGATCCCGGACGGGCCCGATTCAGACTAGTCGGAATCGGCGCGCTTGCTCACGCGACCTGCGGCGTGCGCCTTCCTGCGCCGGGGACCGAGCTTCTCCATCAGCGCGTCGTAGAGCTCCACCTCGCGAAGCCATTCGTCGGCGGCCTCCGGATCCCGATAGCGCCATACCTCACCGATATCGAGCAGCGCCTCCCTCTGGGCGGCCTCGTCCTCGAGCGCCTCGGCCCAGGCGATGGCCTCTTTCAGATCGCTCCGCGCGAGCGCCGTGGCGTATATGTCCGTGATCGACTCGACGCCCGTGTAGTCCTCGATCCCCGCCATCCAAGCGAGCGCGGCTGCGCGGTCGCGCATGATCCAGCGCCGGTAGGCCTCGTGCATGACCTGTTGGCGGTTCTTCGTGTCCGGCTCTTTCAGAAGCCATGCCATCGCCGCATGCCCATCCTGTGTCACCCAATTCACGATGAGCCTTCTCAGCAGGTTGTCCGCGGCCTCGTGATCGCGATGCGCTTGCACGATCGCACTCGCCGCCACCGGGTCGCTGCGTGCCAGGATGCCGACGGCCGTGCGCAGGCTCTGGCTCTTGAATACCGGAAAGGGCGGCTCGTCGGACAGCTCGTCGATGGTCCGAATCGTAGCTTCGACGCCTTCGGTCAACATCTGCTGCCGCAGTAGCGCGACGGTCGCCTGCTCGCGTTCGAAGCCGACCCCCATGCGCGCGAGGTATCGCCACACCTCCGGGTCACCGGATTCCGCCCAACCGACGATGAGAGCGGGAAACGCCTGTTTGCGGTCCCGCTGATCCTTTAACTCACGGACGACCTCTTCCGCGGTGCGCGGATCGATGCGCGCCCAGGCGCGGACCAGCGAGACCATCGCTTCGCCGCGTCGATCGTCAGGCCACGTCTTGATTCGATCGTATGCGCGCACGGGGTCGGTCGCGACGTAGTGTTCGACGAATAGCTCGAGCCCCATCCCGCCCCCTCCCCCGTAGGGAAAAGACGCCTCGAAGAGCTCGGCCATCCGGTCCGCCTCCTCGGCCATTGCAAACCCGAGGTAGGGTGAGAGACCGACCGACTGCTGCAAGCGGTCGTGAGTCAGGAGTATCCGCTCGATCTCGGGCAGGAAAGCCTCCATGTCCGGCCGCGGCGCCCGCCCGGAGGAGCCCGCGCGGTGGCCGAGCGCGAGGCATGAGAGGCAGATCGTCCCGGTGATAGCGATCAGACTGAATCGGCTCATGTGACAATTCCCGGCCATATGACAATTGCCGACAGAGAGTGCGTGAGATGGCGCAGGATATCATGCCGGCCTGTCTCGATGAGTGCTCTACTACCCCTCAGGAACGCGCAATTGGCTCGGAGCACGCTCTGAACTCGTTCTTAATCTGTTTCTGCGTTGACATAAAACCATGACCGAGCGTATCGTGATGTATCTAATCTGCCAATGCCACGGAGGATCCTCGAACATGCGCAACCCATTCACTACGACTGCAAGGCATCTCTTCTTATCGGCCACTCTGGTATTCATCGGAGTCGGGCTGTTCAGCACCCAGGCATCGGCGGCCACGGCGTACTCGATTTCAGGTCGGTATACACAGATGTGTTGTACCTGGCCCAACAAGCCGACGCCTACCATCGCGATCAACAGCTTCCCGTTCGCCGCGGGCGGCGGTGGCCTGTCGATCCAACACGGCCATCCGGGCACCCAGGGGTGGGTGGTCGGGCAAACGGGTGGCACGCTGCAGTTTCCCGAAGCCGCGGTCCGCATGCAGGGGAGCTTCCTTAACCTCAGCCCGGGCATCTACGGGTGGGTCTCGATCTTTACCGCGGTAGACGTCCACAACGATGCAGGCACGCTCGGGCCCGGCGGTCGGGCTGGAAGCGGCGCCTACTGCATGGGCTACGGGGGCAACCCGAACTGCACGGATCCGGCGGCCGCGAGCCCCGCGTACTTCAACGGTCTGATGTCCTTCAAGGATGGCGGCGGCAGCAAAACCTTCGGTGGAACGATGCGCATGCTGGGCGGCACTCCGGGCCATATCCTTCGATCTGCGGGTGCGGGCCCCGGCACGCTCCGCTACGGGGAATTCGCAGCACCGATGAACCAGATTGGCGGTCCCTTCTCTGAGTACCAGCTGGAATCGAACGTCGTCGTGTTCTCTCAGAATGGCGTTCCCACGAAGACCTCGACCGACCCGATCCAGTTCGCGGGAATGCCCTGGGGCACCGGCACGGTTCACGCGGTCATGACCGGAAATATCAGCCCCTACTTCCCGACCCAGAGCTTTTCGGGGACCGGTTACGACAATCGCATCGGCGGGCTCGGCAACATCTCGCTCGTCTCGGCGAGCTTCATCCGAGGCCCTACGACTGACGGCTACCCGACGCTGCAGACGATGGCACTGACGGTGCCGGAGCCCGGTGATGTAGCGCTGCTCGTCTCCGGCCTCGGTCTGCTCGGCGTCCTCGGAGTGCGCTCGCGCAGGCTCCCGAGCTGATCATCCGCCCATGTTGCCTGCAGCGGAGCTAATCCGCTGCAGGCACCGCGCGGCCCGGCGGACGACGAGAGTAGGGCACCTCCTCCGAGAGCCCGAGGCCCACCAGCCAGCGCTCTGCCGCGACGTCATCCTTGCGACGCCAGACGCGACCGATCTCGATCTGGGCCAGCCGCCTGAGCTCGGGATCCTCGATCTCGCTGGCCCACTTGACCGCCAAGCGCAGGTTGGAGCGTGCGAAGGGCTTCGCTCGTGAGCGAAACATGGGAGCGAGATCGGCCGCCTCGCCCTGGGTTTCCAACCACTCGGCGGCCCGCATTCGATCTTGCCGCAGCCAGCTCGAGTAGGCCCCATACATCGCAAGATCGCGCCGCTCGGCTGCTGGCAGGCTTCGCAGCCATGCCATCGTGGCCGGGCCATCCTCCGTGGACCTGCGAATCGCAGCCTGAGTCGTAACGTGATTGCAGTAGGGACCCTGCTCGCACGCGGTCGCAAAGGCCACGGCCTGCTGAAGATCGATTCGCACCATAATATCGGCCGCCCAGTTGAGCGCCTCGTTCTTGAATCGATCTTGCGGCGGCTCCCCGGGCAACGCCTCCACCCGCTCTCTCAGCGCGTCGAGCCCCTCCTTCGCCGCGATCTGGTGCATCACCACGATGAGCGCCTTCCTGCGGCGCTTCCCTTCCTCCAGACCCGCCAGATAGTCCCAGACCGCCGGATCACCGGAGTCTGCCCAGCCTTCGACCAGGCCCTCAAATGCGAGCACCCGGTGGTTCGCATCCTCGACCGCATCGAGGGCAGCGAGCGCGGCGACCGGGTCGACGCGCACCCACGAACGCAGCAGTCCGGGCAGCACCTCGCGTCTCCGATCGGGCGGCCAGGCCTTGACGCGCACATCGGCACCCGGTGCGTCGAGGCTCGCCCATCGCTCGACGAAGAGCTGCATCGCTCGGCCGCCCCCCCCCACGCCAAAGGTCGACTCGACCACCGGAGCCAACGCCTCGAAGTCGGCGGGCTGCATCCTCATCAGCACCGGAACGAGCGTCTCGGCCTGGCCTCGGCGCGTGGATGCGCGCGAGGCGCTGAGTAAGACCTCCGCGGCGTGGTCGAGGTCGAACGCGACCTCTCGATCCTCGCGGCCCCCGATCCAGTAGCCGAGGCCAAATGATGCCGCAGAGAGGGCTGCGATGATGAACAACGAGCGCAATGAGGGCATGGCGAGAAAGGCTAATCGACGGCTCGGGGGACGACAAGCACCAGTAGATTGCGGAAGGCCTATTCGCGCAGGGGTTCAGCCGGGCGGGCACCAAGGGGCATGCCGAGCCCTTCGCCGGCTTCGATGCTGATCGGCAGGAGCGTACCGTTGCGGCGCACTACGATGATGTATGGAGGTATCTTCGATTGAGCAGCGAGCACGTCCCTCATGGAGAACATGCTGAAGATCCGCTCCTCCCCCACCCGAATGATCTCGTCACCCGCGCGCAGCCCGACCTCGAAAGCGAGTGTGTCCTCGGCGACGTTCGGGAGGAAGACGCGATTCACATAGCCCGAAGCATAAAGAAGGGAATCGCACTCGACGTCCGCAAGGCCGACACAGATTTCTTCTTGTAGCGCATGCGCCTGCTTCGCGTTGGCTGGCGGGGTGCCGTCTTCTTGCGACGCGCGCAGCTCGTCGCCGCCCACCTCTGCCCAGATGCGCTCGAGCCGGTCGATCTCCTCCGGGTCCAGGCCGAGGGTCTCGAGCTTCTTACGATCGAAGCGGCCAAGGTTCTCGAGCTCGGCCCGCCTGCGCGCGGCATAGCGGTTGGGGAGCGGCGACAGGTTCCACTCGGTGCGCGGCCCCGACCGCGCCCCGCCGCGGTCAGCCGCATTTTGCGGATCGGCGACCGACTTCGTGGCCTCGTGCGCGTGGCGAGCGGAGTCGTCCGCCGACAGGGCGGCGCCCTGGCCCAGGTCCTGCCCGGCCGCTGATGCAGCGGCCGGGATCGGCTCGCGCACCGACGGGGACGGCGCGAGTGCTCCACCCCCAGCCCACCAGACGATCGCCACGGCGGCAGCGATGCAGAGGGCGGCACCTGCCAACCCGAGTCGTCGAGACCTCGTGTCGTCGGCTGGCTTCATGCCGTCATGCTCCTGTCCACCGCCCAGTGCCCACTGCCCGCGTCCATCTGATCACGCCGACTTGATCACCCCTTCGCGTCGGCAAGGCGGCCCGCCGGACGCCTAGCCCTGTGCGCGCTTCGCCAGCAGGAGCCCGATGCGCCGGAGCAGCCAGGGTGCGAAGCGCTTCACGTAGTAGAGCGCCCATGCTTCGGGCGAGATCGGCGCCACCAGGCGGTTCTTCTCCACCGCCTTGAGGATGTTCCGTGCGACGCGATCGGGCGTATAGCCGCGCCGCTGGTAGCCCCGAACCATGTCCTCGCGCATCTCGGGCTTGTCCATCTCTCCCACCAGGCGCGCGTTGCGGGTGATCGGCGTATCGATCAGCCCCGGACACACTGCGGTGACACCGATCGCGTGCGGCCGCAGCTCCTCCCAGAGTGCCTCGGACAGCCCGAGCACGGAGAACTTCGTCGCATTGTAGGCGGGCAGCATCGAGCTGGCGCTATAGCCGGCGGCAGACGACACGTTGATGACGTGCCCGCCCTGGGCTCGCCGCACCATGTTCGGAATGAAGAAGTGACAGCCGTGCACGACGCCGAGCGTGTTGATCCCGAGAATCCAATTCCAATCCTCGAGCGAGGTGGATAGGAAGGGCCCGCCGATCGCCACGCCGGCGTTGTTCATCAGTATGTCGACCGCGTCGATCCCCTGATGGACCTCGGCCGCGAAGGCGCGCATCTCGTCTGCGCTCGACACGTCCACCCGACGCGCGAGCACGCTGCGGCCGAGTCCCTCGATCCGTTCGCCCGCCGCGCCGAGCCGCGTCTCGTCCAGGTCGCAGATCACCAGGTCCGCGCCCCGGCGCGCGAAGGCGAGGGCCGTCTCGAGGCCGATCCCGCTGGCGGCGCCGGTCACGAGCGCCGTCTTTCCTCGCAGCGAGCTCATATCCATCTGCGTCCTCCCCGGCGCGCCGGCGCGCCGCCGCAACGTTCGTCGAGCCAGTTTAGGGCCCAAGTGGCCGGCCGGCTCGCAGTCACGCCTCCAATCTGCCGCGGACGACCGCATCGTCGTGGCGCCCGAGAGCGTTCTCGGCAGCCGGCTAGACGACCAGCGGCAGCGCCCGCGGCTCTCTCGGCAGCCACCATCGCACTCAACAGATCGTCGGGCGGATGTGTGGAGAGCCGGACCACGGCGACTCGGGGCGGCGAGCTACCATCGCGCTGGATCGGACGCTCGGGAACCGATCGGGATTCTCAGTCAGAACACCCAATTGGGACCACATGGGGGATCGCATGCGCGGGCTGGACGGCACCCGCATCATCGTGACGGGGGGCGGTGGTGGGATCGGCAGGCGGCTCTCGCTGCGACTCGCCGAGGAAGGGGCGCGCATCGCGGTGCTCGACCTCGATGGCTCCGCGGCCGAGGAGACGGGCGCGGCGGTGCGTGACGCGGGCGGTGAGGCGCGGGTGCACGCCGTCGACATCACCGACTTCGATGCGGTCGGCGATGCGGTGTCCGACCTATGCGCGGACGGCGGCCACATCGACGGGCTGGTCAACAACGCGGGCTGGGACCGGGCCGGGCCCTTCCTCGAGACCGACCCCGAGCTGTGGCGGCGCATCATCGCCGTCAACTACGAGGGCCCGCTCAACCTCTGCCGCCACGTGCTGCCGCGCATGCAGGCCCGCGGCGCCGGCCGGGTCGTGAACGTCTCATCCGACGCGGGCCGCGTCGGCTCCTCGGGCGAGTCCGTCTACGCGGGCTGCAAGGCGGCGATCGTGGCATTCGGGAAGAGCGTCGCGCGTGAGCTCGCACAGGACGGCATCTGCATCAACTCCGTCTGCCCCGGCCCCACGGACACCGCCCTCTTTCGTGACTTCGCGGGGGAGGGCGAGTACGGCGAGCGGCTGCGCGCGGGGCTCGAGCGCGCGATCCCGATGCGCCGTCTCGGCCAGCCCGACGACGTCGTCGGCATCGTGTCCTTCCTGCTCTCCGAGGAGGCGCGCTTCATCACCGGCCAGGTGATCAGCGTATCGGGCGGGTTGACGATGCACGGATGACGACGCGCACCCGGGCGGGGAGCCGAACGGAGCCCGATCCGAACCGTTCCGCCCCCCTCGCCGGATGACCGCCCAGCCGCCCTACCAGTCGCCCTTCCATTCACGCTACCAGTCGCCCTACCAGTCGTACTGCGTGCCCACCACCAGAGTCCAATCGCTCTGCAGCTGCGGACCATCGAGATCCTGGTAGACGGGGAAGAGCATCTCCACCGCAAGGCGTACACCGCGGAGGAATTGGCCGGGGATCACGAAGTTGAGCCCCGGACCGATATCCAGGCGCTTGCCGGCTCGCAGGCTCGGATCGGCGGTGGGGACGACGACGAAGGGCGGTCCCATCAGGCGCGTATCCCGACCCGAGTAGTTGAACCACTGTCGCCACTCGAGACGCGCCGACACACTCACCCAATCCAGGGCCTTCCACGCCCCCCAACCGTTGATCAGGTATTCGTGGCCCCTGCGGTAGACCTGTTCGTTGGTGCCGATCCGGAACGTCCCGATCGCCTGCGAGCCCCATGAGAGCCAATCCATTCGGCCGTTGTACGTCAGGCCGGGCTTGAGATCCCAGGTCCCCGAGCCGAGCTGCATCGGATAGGGGAGCAGAGTCGTATCCGGCGCCGACATCGGCGTGATATCCGTCCGGTCGATGCTGCCGCTCGGAAACGTCATCCCGGCGTTCAGGATCAGCTGGTTGCCCTGCTTTGCAAAGAGCTCGACGAGCGCACCGATCCCGATGTCGCCCAGACCCGTGGCATCCGTTTCGAAGACGGCTCCCATCCGGCTGATGTGCGTCATCGAGACGTCGAGGAAGGGAATCATGGCCATCAGGGTCACGCGATCACTCGGCGCCCACATCAGGCCGAACATGTGCATGTCCATATCCATCTCGGTCGGCGATACCATGTAGTCGGTCAGCACTTCTGGGACACCGACCTGCGTCGTGCCAACGCGGTTTCCCTGCATGTGCATTCGCATGAAGCGATACGAGGCCATGAAGCCACCCTTGGGGTGCGTGTGTTGGCCCATCACACCAATCGGCGCGTAATCGTCGGGCCGCGGCAGCAGGCCATCGCCGTGGCCGGCGTGGTGATGTGCGCCAGGGTCGTCCTCGGCCAGCGCTGTGCCGGCGAGGCTCACCCCGATTGCGAGGACGAGCAGAGCCAATCTGCTTGTACGGATGCAGCGCCCGGGTGTCTTGTGGGTGCTGATCGAATCGAGCCACCTGATCATGTCTTCTCCATCGTTCGGGCCTGTGCGAAGCAGCGGGCCGCGGCCTCGCCAGATGCGCACACCCATGCGGGTGCACGAGCGCGGGCGCTCCCGCGCACGCAAGCGTGTCGGGCGCCTGGTGGCGCCGTCTGGAACGACGGAGCTAGATGGGGATCGGCTCGGGGAGGAGCATTGGCGCGTCGGCGACGTGCACCGCTGGCTTCGCGGCGCGCAGCGCCTGCGCGGGTGTGGGTTTCATGCGGGCTTCGGCCAGCAATGCGGGTCCCAGTCGAGATCCGGGCGCCGGCGCGCGACTCTTCTGGTCGCAGCCGCAGCGACAAGGCGCCGCGAGGGAGGGCGGCTGACGACAATCGCCGCGCGTCGAGTCGGCGGCGGACTCGGAACCGTGTGATCTGGCCGCGGCCAGAGTGTCGTGTCCGGCGTCCCCGTGTTGGCCGTGGCCGTACTCTCCATGGCCCCCCGCCGCAGCGGCCACCGAGATGAAATCATGAAATCGATGGCGCCGGTGGCCCGCGGGAGCGAGAGGGGCTCGCACGGGACCAGGGCCGCGCCGGCGTAGGCCACCACGAGAGCGACCGAGAGCAATACCTTCGTGGGGGACATCGCCGAGACGCTACGAGAGCGGGCCGAAGCTTGCTATGCAGCCGGGCGCAGCCCCTGGTTGCCCCTACACAGCGCCACAGCCCCTACCAGGCCCCACAGCCGGCTGATTCCAATCGGGCGACCGATTCCTCCGGAACGGGGGAGAGCCCCGACCGCAGCGCCGCAGACGTGCCCATCCACCCCGGCAGGATGGACGACTCCCGAAAACGCGAGCGGCCCCGCGCCGAAGCGCGGGGCCGCTGGAATCTGGCTCGATCGTCGCGCCTCAGGCGGCCCGGCGGCGAGCGATGCCGAGACCGAGGAGACCGAGACCCACGAGAACGGCCGTGGTCGGCTCGGGGACGAACGTCACGTTGTCGATCCCGCCCGAACTCGAGCTGCCCGTATAGGCCACGGTCAGGAAGAGCACGTCCGCCGCATCGAAGCCCGCGCCATTCACCACCGTGGTGGAGAAGCCACCCTCACCGAGCTGCGGCGAGAGGGAGGTCAGGTCGAGGGTCTCGAAGCCGTTGCAGGGTTGGACGCAGGAGAAGGCGTCCTCGGTCCACATTTCCGGAACGACGTAGAGACGCGTATTGCCCGCCGAGTCGGTCAACGTCACGTCGGCACCGTAGCCGCCATTCGCATCGATGAGGTCGAGCGAGAGCATCTCGACAGGGTTCAGGAAGCTGAAGAGAATGCCGGCGCCGAACGTCACGCCCGCCTCATCGTCCGGCTCGGTGTAGAGCAGGCCGTAGGTGGGATCGTTGAACTGATTGGTCAGCGAGCTGTTCTGCAGGATGAGGAGGTTGCCCTGGTCGATCAGCAGATCCGGATCGCCGCCGAATTTGTTGGGGCCAAGCGGATCCGAGTCGAAGATCGTCGCGCCAATGTGACCGTTGGTCGTGGTAGTGAGGGTGAATATATTCCCGAACTCGGGACTGGCCGCATCGAACGCCGGGTCGACGATCTGCCCATTGACGAGCGGCGTCGTGAAATCGTCTTCAGTCTCGAAATCGATCACTGTCTGCGCACCAGCCGTCGTCGCAAGCAGCAGTCCACTCGATAAAAGTGCCAGGAGCTTCCGCATCATCCGCCCTTCCCAGAAACCTACAGGCGCATTGTTACGCAAGCCCTGTGCCTACTTGCCACAGCCTGCAAGTACTTGAATCAAAAGGATTTCCCTCGGGTGCATTGCGTTGACATGGGAAAGTCTTTTCCGTACTTGGACACACGCGTTCTTCCCTCAACATCGCGTATAGGGGGTCGGCCATCCATTCGAGCTTCGGGGGCCCCGACGCGGCTACGGCGGTCGGGCTGCTGCCTGGGCCCGGCGAGCACTGTACTAGCGTCGACGGCGGAGGCTCGATATGAAAATCGACGAGCTGCTCGATCGCGAGGGGATCCGCGAGACGCTTGCCCGCTACAACCTGGCGGGCGACCGCGGTCAGATCGACGAGCTGGCCGGCTGCTTCGTCGAGGACGCTGTGCTCGAGGTGGAAGGTGCGTGGAGAGCGCACGGCCGCGAGGAGATCCGGCGCCAGACGGGCGCCACCGCGGTCGCCGCGAGCGCGAGCCGTCGCGGCCCGCTGATGCGCCACCACCTCACCACCCAGGGCATCGAGCTCGACCGGGAAGGCGGTGCTCGGGCGTGGAGCTACTTCCTCGTCGTGAGTGAGATCGGCCCCGATCACGCCGGTCGCTACATCGATCGTCTGCGCCGGGTGGACGGCCGGTGGCAGATCGAACATCGGCGCGTGGTCGTGGAGTGGCAATCACCGGACACCGCGTACCCCGTCCTGCAGGCGGCGCCGGGAAGGGGACCCTCATGATCACGGCGATTCGCGTCGAGAAGCTCGGTGGGCCGGAGGTCCTCGCGCCCGCACGGGTGAGTGTCGAGCCGCCCGGCGCCGGCCAGGTGACCGTCGAGGTCGCGGCCTGTGGCGTCAACTTCATCGACGTCTACTTCCGGACCGGTCTCTACCCGCGGCCGCTTCCCTTCGTGCCCGGTCTCGAGGGGGCCGGGCGCATCAGCCACGTCGGCCAGGACGTGGGCGACCTCGCAGTCGGCGACCGCGTCGCGTGGTCGACCGCCCCGGGCTCGTACGCGTCCACGCTGAACGCGGCCGCGCCGTCACTGGTTCGCGTGCCGGATGGGGTCGACGATGACGTCGCCGCGGCCGTCATGCTGCAGGGTATGACGAGCCACTACCTGGTCCACGGGGTCCGCACGACAGAGCCGGGTGATACGGCGCTCGTGCATGCCGCGGCCGGCGGCGTCGGGCTGCTGCTGATCCAGATGCTCACCGCCGTCGGCGCGCGGGTGATCGGGACGTGTTCGACCGAGGAGAAGGCGGCGTTGGCACGCGCCGCCGGTGCCGAGGAGATCGTACGCTACGACCGCGACGACTTCGCGCAGCGCGTACGCGAGTGGACCAGCGGGCGCGGTGTCGACGTCGTCTACGACTCGGTGGGCATGACCACCTTCGAGGGCAGCCTCGCCAGCCTGCGGCCACGCGGCCTGCTCTGTCTCTTCGGTCAGTCCAGCGGCGTGGTGGCGCCCTTCGACCTCGGACGCCTCAACGGCCTGGGCTCCCTCTTCGTGACTCGCCCCTCGCTCGCCCACTACACGGCCACGCGCGAGGAGCTCGAGCTGCGGGCCGGGGCCGTGCTCGGGGCGGTCGCATCCGGAGACCTGGATGTGCGGATTGGCGCTCGCTTCGATCTCGCCGACGCCGCCGAGGCGCATCGGGCGCTGGAGGGCCGGCTCACGACCGGAAAGGTGCTGCTGATCCCCTGATCCCGGTTGGATCCAGCAGAGGCGCGGGATCAGGGGATCCGACCGCGGACCGCCTCGGCGACCTGATCGATGGCGCGCTCCGCCTCCGGGATGCCGGCGCCGGCCAGTCCCTGGAAGCCGTGAATCATCTCCGGATGGATCGCGAGCGTGACGTCGACACCGGCACGCCCCGCGAGGTCGGCCATCCGCACGGCGTCGTCTCGCGTCAGGTCCACCTGTCCGACCTGCAGGAAGAGCGGGGGCAGGCCGGTCGGATCGGCATGAATCGGCGAGAGCAAGGGGTCGCGCAGATCGGCCTCGGGACCGGCATAGTCGCGTGCGCGGGCGCGGATGAAGGCGGCGCTCGCGAAGGGGTCCCAACCCGCGGGCTCGCGCGCCGCATCGCCGCTGGCCTCGAGGTCGAGCCAGCCACCGAGGGACACACCCAGTGCGGGCATCGGCTCGCCTGCATCTCGCAGCCGCAGCAGCGAGGCGATCACCAGGCCCCCGCCGCACGAGTCGCCAATCCAGGCGACGCGAGCTGGCGCCTGCCCCAGAGCCAGCAGCCCGCGCCACGCGTCCACGCAATCGTCGAGTGCGGCGGGATGACGATGCTCCGGCGCGAGTCGATAGTCGACCAGCAACACGTGCGCCGGACACGCGCGCGCGAGCATCTCGGCATAGAAGAGATAGCCGTCGCCGCCGGCGGCGATCCACGCGCCCCCGTGGCATAGAAGGAGGATACGATCCGTAGCGACGCCCTCCGGCGTATCCACCCAGGCGCAGCGCACGCCCCCGAGCTGCGTCCACGTCACCCGTGTGGTGTCGCGGATCGGATGACCGTGGACCGCCTCGAGCTTGCGCCGAGCCACGTCGAGCGGGTCGTCGGGCCCGACGAGCGGCTCCTTGATGGCGGCGAGTAGGGCTTCGAATCGCGGGCTGGCCATGGGCTCGATGTCCAGCATAGCGGCTGGTTCGGGCCATCCCT
>JAFDDH010000285.1 GCA_019310975.1 Deltaproteobacteria bacterium
GATCTCCGTGCGCGTGAGGTAGTACTCGTCGAGCTGACAGATGCGCTCGAAGAGGCGCGAGCCGCGTCGATCATAGAAGAATTTGCAGGGCAGCGTTTTCGGCTGGGACGAGAGGCCCTTCAAGATCTCACCGAGCATGTCGTCGGGCTCCGGGTGCAGATCGAGGAGGGGAAGCGGCTCGAGTCGAGTCGCATTGCTACGCGGCATCATTGCTCCCTGGCCAATCGGATACCACTTAGCTGCCAGCGATCCGGTGGATAGAAGAAGTTGCGATACGAGGCCCGCAGGTGGGAGCGCGGGCTTGCGCACGAGCCGCCGCGAAGCACGAGCTGATCGCACATGAACTTGCCGTTGTACTCGCCGAGGGTCCCGGCCTCGGGCCGGTAGCCGGGGTAGGGGCCGTAGCTGCTGCGCGTCCACTCCCAGACGTCACCGAACGCCTGGCGAACCTCTCCGGCTGCCGGCGCGGCCAGCGAAGGGTGGAGTCGGCCGGACTCGACGAAATTCCCCTCCACGGGTCTGCTCGAGCAGGCAATCTCCCACTCGGCTTCTGTGGGCAGGCGTGCGCCGGCCCAGCGCGCGAAGGCGTCGGCCTCGATGAAGCTCAGATGGCAGACCGGCTCGCCAGCGCAGAGCTCCCGCTCACCGGCCAGCGTGAACTCCGTCCAGCCGTCGTCGCCACGATGCCAGTAGAGCGGCTGTGTCCATCCGCCCTGCTGCACCGTCGCCCAGCCCCGGTCGAGCCAGAGGTCCGCGCGACCGTAGCCGCCGGCCTCGACGAATTCTCGGTACTCGCCGTTGCTCACCAAGCGATCCGCCAGCGCGAAATCATCGACGAAGACACGATGGCGGGGTGTCTCATTGTCGAAGCAGAAGCCCGCGCCATCGTGGCCAATCGAGTGGACCCCCTCTGCGTGCCGGATCCACGTGAGCGAGGGAGCGGCGTCCTGTGTCGTCGGCAGCGGGCTCCGGTACGCGGGTCGCAGCACGTTTTGTGCGAAGAGGTGCTTCAGGTCGGTGAGGATCAGCTCCTGGTGCTGCTGCTCATGCTGTAGGCCAATCTCCACGACACGCAGCACCTCCTCCCGCTTCGGATGGCTGACGGCGTCGAGGAGCGCGATCACGGCCTCGTCCACGGCGTCGCGATAGGCGAGTACCTCGCGAAGATTCGGGCGGGTGAGGACGCCGCGGGCCGGCCGCGCGTGCCGCTCGCCGGCGCCGTTGTAGTAGGAGTTGAAGAGGAAGCCGTAGCTTTCGTGGCGGGGCGTGTAAGAGCTGGCGTGGGGAATCAGGACGAAGGTCTCGAAGAACCAGGTCGTGTGCGCCAGGTGCCACTTGGCCGGGCTCGCGTCCGGCATCGACTGTGCGCCGAGATCCTCGGCATCGAGATGCGCGCAGAGCTCTCTGCTGCACCCACGGACTTGCTCGTAGTCCTCTCCGCAGGGGCCGCGGGGGCCGCAGGGATGAGCGGATCGGCCTGGCTCCGGATCGGCCGGCACGCCACTCTCGGGCTGTGGATCGGCGATGCGAGGCTTCGGCACACGAGCTCCTTCGAAATGTGTAGCCAGCGGTCGCGCGGGGACACGCTGTGTCAGGGGGGGCGAACGTAACCCACCGGAGGCCACTTGATCCATCGGCCGATCGGAGATTTCTCCTGACCCGGGCAGTCAGCAGAGGCGCCACTGTGGCCGAGTCTCAACACCTGACCATGCGTCGCCCCCCCGAGTGCGTCTCTAGGGCAGGATCGCCCTGGCGAGATCCGCGGCGGCCGACGCGATCGGGCGCTGATCCAGATCCACCGCCTTGTTGGCCCTTCGCATGGCGTCGTCGTCGATCGCGCCCACGAGCGGGCGCAAGGCCTTCACGACCGGGTCGCGGGCCGCCGCGCTTGCACCGAGTAGGAGTACGGCGTCGTAGGGCGGGAAGGCATCCAGTGGATCGTCGAGGATGACGAGATCGAAGGCGGCGATGCGCCCGTCGCTCGAGAACGCACTGATCACGTCCACGTGTCCCTTGGCGACGGCGGTGTACATGAACGTCGAGTCGAAGCTGCGCTCTTCTCTGAAGCTGAGCCCGTAGCGGTCGCGCACCGCGATCCACTCTGGCCGCACGAAGAACTCGTAGTCGCCACCCACGTCGAGTGATCGGCTCGCGGGCGCCAGGTCCCCGATATCGGTGATGCCCAGCTCGGCAGCGCGCGCCGAGGTCATCGCCAGCGCGTAGGCGTTCTCGAAACCCAGCGGGCCGAGCGAGACGATTCCGCGCTCGTCGGCCAGCCAGTCCGCCATCTCCCGCAGGACCACGTCTGCGGGCGGCGTATCCTGGCGCTTCATGTGGTTGGCCCAGATCGTGCCCGAGTAGTCGACGTAGACGTCGATGTCGCCGGTCGCCAACGCCTCGAAGACGACCGTCGAGCCGAGCCCGTCGCGGGTCTCCACCGCGAATCCCGCCTCGCGCAGTCGGCCCGCGATCAGCGTGGCCAGGATGTACTGTTCGGTGAAGGTCTTTGCACCGACCACCACGCGCGGTGCATCGATGGGCCGCATCTGTTTCGCGACCAGCGGCCAGGCGGAGAGCATCACACCGGCGATCAGCAGCACGACGGAGGTGATGGCGAGACGCGAGTCGCGCCGCCGGGTTGCGATCTCCGCCAGCCGGATCAGCGAATCGAGCACCACCGCGAGCACGGCCGCACTCGCGCAGCCGAGCAAAACGGCTGCCGTGTTCTGGGTCTGCAGGCCGCTGAAGATCAGGTTCCCGAGGCTCGATGCACCGACCGGAGTCGAGAGTGTCGCCATCCCAACGGTCCAGACTGCCGCGGTGCGGATGCCCGCGACAATCATCGGTGCGGCCAGCGGGAGCTGTACGCGCAGCAGGATCTGGTTGTCCGTCATCCCGATGCCACGCGCCGCTTCGAGCACGTCCGGGTCGACCTCGAGGGCGCCCGTCACGGTGTTGCGCAGCACCGGCAGCATGCTGTAGAGGACCAGCGCGAGCAGTGCGGGCGCCACACCGATGCGGCCGAGCAGCGGCACCATCAGGGCGAGCAGGGCCAGCCCGGGAATCGTCTGGATCACGCCCGCCAGACCGAGCAGCGGTCCCGACAACCTTCGATAGCGGATTGCCAATGCGGCGAGCGGCAGGCTGAGCGCGACTCCGATCCCGAGCGCACCCACCGAGAGCAGTACATGGTTGGCGAAGAAGCCCGGCAGCCCGGGGAGCAGGCTCTCGAATTGGTCCCAGCTCACGCTCTGGAGGCCTCGTCGTCACCAGCCGACGCGCCGTGCGCCAGGGCATGAAGGCGGTCCGCCTGGCGCCGCGGCATCTCGAGCAGGCGCGCTACGTCGTCGGTGGCCGGATGCGCGAAGAGCTCCGACGGTGGCCCCACCTGATGCAGGCGCCCCGCTCCGAGCACCGCAACGCGGTCCGCCAGCAACAGGGCCTCGGTGACGTCGTGGGTCACGAGTACGATGGTGAGGTCGAGCTGGGCGCGCATGCGCATCAGCTCGCGCTGGAGCGAGTCGCGCGTGACCGGATCCACGGCGCCGAAGGGCTCGTCCATCAAGAGCACGCGCGCCTCTGCGGCGAGCGCGCGCGCCACGCCGATGCGCTGCTGCTGCCCGCCCGAGAGCTCGTGCGGCCGACGTCCGCGGTACTCGGCGGCGGGGAGGCCGACGAGCTCGAGCAATTCGTCGACGCGCGCCTCGATACGTGCCGGTGGCCAGCCGAGCAGGCTGGGAACGGAAGCCACGTTTGCGGCCACACTCCAGTGTGGGAAGAGTCCGATGCCCTGGAATACGTAGCCGATATGTCGCCGCAGAAGGACGGGATCGGTCTCGAGTACGTTTCGTCCATCCACGTGGATCTCGCCGCTCGTGGACTCCACGAGGCGATTGATCATCTTGAGGGTCGTCGTCTTGCCGCAGCCCGAGGCGCCCAGCAGGACAAGCGTCTCGCCGGATTCGACCTCGAGGCTCAGATCGTCCACCGCATGCACATCGCCGGGATAGGTCTTGCTCACATTCCGCAGCGAGATCATGCGGGAACGGTAGCCCTTCTCCCTTTGCACGCCTCGATGCGGTGTCAGCGTGCACGGGTGCGACTGTGATAGCGTGCTCGGGTAATCTGAATCGGGAGTGCCCGCAATGTCCGTACGGGGTCTCGACCACATTGCCATCACGGTGGCCGACATCGACGCAACCCTCGAGTTCTATCGGCGCGTGCTCGACGCCACGACACACTTCGAGGCGCTCTATCGCGCCGGCCAGATCCCGGTCGTGATTCTGCAGGTTGGCGCGTCACGGCTTTCGATCCACGACGCCGCCAAACCGGCCTCGCCCCACGCTGCGCGGCCGACACCGGGATCGGGTGATATCTGCTTTCGCTGGGACGGGTCGATCGAGGCGGCCGCCGCGCATCTGAAGCAGTTGGATGTCGCGATCCTAGAAGGGCCGGTGGCGCGTCCGGCCGCCGACGGGCAGGCCGGTCAGTCGGTCTACTTTCGTGATCCAGACGGCAATCTATTGGAGCTGCTCTCCACGGACTAGATAGGCTGTCTCTCGGGCTCGGGCGCGCGATCGAGCTCGATGACGACCACGGCTGCGTTCTCGCGCAGCCGCTCGAGCTGGGCGCTGGTGAGGCCGGCGGCTGCGTCGAATTGCAGCCCGAAGGCGCGCCCGAGACCTGGGATGCGGCGGAAGCTGCGCTCACAAGCCTCGCGAAAGGCGTCGTCGTCCGGTGCCAGGACGCTGGCCTCGCCGGCGAGTGCACGCCGCCGGAGCAGCACCTCTACCCGGCCGGGCTCGCGGTAGTTGCGCCACCACTGCTTGCGCCGCGCCTCCGAGACCAGAATGACGACGCGATCGCCCTCGCGCTGATAGCCGACCGGAATCGAATAGCGGCGGCCGGTTCGGC
>JAFDDH010000017.1 GCA_019310975.1 Deltaproteobacteria bacterium
ATTGACCACCGCGCCCTTGCTGGCCGCATAGGCGGCCTGCGGGATCTGGCCCGTGCCAACCAGGCCGAGCACCGAGGCCACGTTGATGATGGTGCCAGAGCCGGCCTCCAGCATGACGCGCCCGAAGCGCTGACAGCACAGGAAGACGCCGTGGAGATTCACCTCCACGACGCGCGCGAAGCCTTCGGCGGTGTCCTCCTCGGCCTTCACGATCTCGGTGATACCGGCGTTGTTGACCAGCACGTCGACCTGGCCAAAGCGCGACCGCGCGGCCTCGACCAGGGCATCGACGTCCGCCTCGCGCGTGACGTCGCACTCGACCGGGAGCACGCCCACACCCTCCGCCTGCATCTGATTGGCCAGCTGGGACAGGCGGTCGTAGCGGCGCGCGGCCAGCACCAGCTGGGCACCGGCGCCGGCCAGCGCCCAGGCCAGCTCGACGCCAAGGCCCGAGGAGGCCCCGGTCACCACGGCCACGCGTTCGCTCAGGTCGAAGCGCTGGGCCGGCGGTATCAGGCTCACGACGCCGCCTCTTCGCGATCCGCGACCTGCCGCTCGAGCATACGCTCGATCCAGCGCCGATAGAGCTCGACCGGATGCGCCCCCACGATCACCGCCGGATTGCCCTCGAGACGCACGGCCGGGACGCCGGTGGCGCCGGCCTCGAGCGCCTCCTGGTGGTCGGCGATCACTTCGTCGAGCAGCTCGGTCTGGCCCGACACCGCAAAGGCCGCCGTGGGCAGACCGACTTCATCCCATAATTCCTTCAGGACCGCCTGCCGGCTGATGTCGCGGTTCTCCTTGAAGTAGGCGCGCATCAGTCGGTCGTGGATGCGGTCGTGCGCATCTCTCCCCAGGCGCGCGGCCGCCTTGGCGACCAGATGCGCGGGCACGCTGTGCGAGGGCGGCCCCTCGTCACTCTGCCAGACCTGGAACTCGCCGGCGTCGGGCTCGCTCCCCGGGCGCAGCCAGGACTTGGTGTAGGCGCGGAACTTCTCGAGCGCAGCCTCGCGGTCCGCGTGCTGGCGGCGCTCGGGTCTCAGCAGGTAGCTCTTCCAGACCAGCTCGACGCGCCCCGCGTACTCGCGCTCGAGACCACGCAGCCGGACGGAGGCGTTCTGGCACCAGGGGCAGAGATAGTCGGAGTAGACGAAGAAACGCAGCGGATCCATCTAATCCACGGGGACGAGCTGCCGGTAGGCGCCGTTCCAGTAGACCAGCGGCTCGCGCTCCTCGACCTCCGCTGCCACGATCTGGCCCACGTAGATCACGTGGTCCCCCGCGTCGTGGGTCGCCTCGAGCTTGCAGTCCATGCGAGCGAGCGCGCCGCGGATGAGCGGCGCGCCGGTCTTGGCCGTCGAGTAGTCGAGCCCCTCGAAGCGCACGTCCTCGTACTTCTTCGACGCGAAACGATTCGACAGCTCCTGCTGATCGGCCGCCAGCACGTTGACGGCAAAGCACTTGCCCTCGGCGATCAGCCCCGTGGTCACCGAATCCTTGCTGCAGCAGACGGTCACGAGCGGTGGAGAGAGCGATGCGCCGCTGAAGTCGGAGACCGTCATGCCGTGGATCTGCTCGCCCGAGCGGGTCGTCAGGATCGTGACTCCACTCACCCAGCTTCCCATGCAGAGCTTGAAATCGTCGTCGCCGATCGCCACCGAACCTCCTCAAGCGAGCGCTCTCGCTCTGATCTGGGCGCGAGAACTCTAACACGGCTGGCTCGTAGCCGTCGTCTCAGACCGCGTCGACGGAGATCAGGACCAGGTCCATGACGTTGGTATTCGTGGGACCCGTTCGCACCAGGCCGCCCGCCGCAGCGAAGAATCCATAGGCGTCATTGCGGGCCAGGCAGGCGGCCGCGTCGACTCCGGCTTCACTCCCCGCGCCGAGCGTCCCGGCGTCCACGAACGCTCCGGCAGCGTCCGTCGGTCCATCGTGGCCGTCCGTCCCCGCGGCCAGCAGCGCGATGCCCTCACCGGCGTCCGCGAGCTCGATGGCCGCAGCCAGGGCAAGCTCCTGGCTGCGGCCGCCGCGCCCCTGACCGCGTAGGGTCACGACCGTCTCGCCACCGGCCACCAGCACGACCGGCGCATCGCTGCGCGCCTGCCTCGCCCGTGCCACAAGCCGCCGCCCGGCACCGCTCGCCTCACCACCGAGCAGCTCACCGAGATCGATCGCACACACGCCCGTCGCGCGCGCCGCGCGCACGACGGCGGCTCGCGCGTCCGCATTGCACCCGACCAGGAAGTGGCGCACGCGCTCGAAGACGGGATCGCCCGGCTTCGGCGACTCGGGCCTCGCTCCAGCCACTCCGGCCTCGAGGTGCTCGACGACCGCAGCCGGAAGCTGCTCGCGCAGCCCGTAGTCGTCCACGACCTGCAGCGCGTCCTCGAAACGCGAGGGATCGCCGATGCAAGGACCCGAGCCGATGACTGCCAGCGCATCGCCCGGAACGTCCGAGAGTGCCAGCACGAGCACACGACGGCAGCTCGCCGCCACCGCGAGTCGGCCCGCCGAGAACTCGGAGAGGTGCTTTCGCACCACGTTGAGCTGGGCGATGTCCGCCCCGCAGGCCAGCAGCGTGGAAGTGGTCGCGGCCAGATCGTCCAGGCTGAGGCCCGGCGACGGACAGCTCGTGAGTGCAGAAGCTCCCCCGGAGAGCAGCACCACCAGCACGTCGGACGCGGGCGCTGTGCGCACGAGGGCCAGCAGCTCGCGCGCCGCGGCCTCGCCGCGCGCGTCCGGCAGCGGATGCGACGCCTCGCGAAGCGTCAGCTGGTGGGGTGGGGGATCGGCATGACCCTCGCGCGTGATGACGAGCCCACCGCGTACGCGATGACCGGCCAGATCCTCGAGTGCGCGCGCCATCGGGACCGCCGCCTTTCCGATCGCGGCGACCTGGAGCCCGGCAGCGGACGGGATTCTCTCGCCGGCCACGCGCAGCCCACTCGCGCCCTGCTCCAGCACACGGGCCACGGCGCGGCCCCCGTGGACAGCCGCCAGCGCGTGTTCGAAGAGTCCTTCCAGACGCACGCGTGCGGTTGGGACCGAGGGTGCCACCGCCCTCTATCCACCGACCTTCGCCGGCGCGGCGGCGGCGTCGGGCTTTTCCTGCGGCTTGAGGCGAATCTCGATGCGCCGATTCAGCGCGCGGTCCTCGGCGGTTTCGTTGGGCGCCACCGGTTGAAAGGACGCGAAGGACGTCACCTTGAGCTGCTCACCCGGCACGCCTAGATCCTGCATCAGCCGCACCACACGCGAGGCACGCGCGGAGGCGAGCTCCCAATTCGTCGGATAACGCTGTGCGAGCGCGCCGCTGATCCCGCGATCATCCGTGTGGCCCTGCACCTCGATCTGGTGGTTGGTCCGCTTGAGCTGATTCGCGACCTTGCCGAGCACCTCCGCGCCGACAGGATCGAGCTTGGCCGAACCCGAGGCGAAGAGGATGTCCTGCGAAACGTTGACGCGGATCCCCTCCTTGAGATGCTCGATCTGGATCTCGCCAGCCGTGACCTCGGCCTCGAGGTCGGACATCAGTGCCGTGTACGTCGAGGTCAGCTTGTCCACTTCTGCGGTGGCGGTCTCGAGCTCCTCCTGGGAGCGCGCGAGCTCCAGGCTCTGCTGGGCCAGAGAGGCCGAGAGCTGATCCTCGCTTTCACGGAGCGTACCCAGCTCCCCGACGGACGCCTCGTGTTCGACGCTCAGATCCTCGTACTCCTCGAGGCTGATCCCGAGCTCTTCCGACAGGGCCTGATTCGAGGTCTCGAGGGCCGTGATCCGCGCGGCCTGTCGCTCGTTCTCTGCGCTGAGCTTGTCCAGCTTCTGCACTAAAGCATTGTGGGTGCCGGAGGTCACGCAGCCGCCGATCAGCGGAAGCACACCGAAGAGCACGGCGCCAGTGCGCACGAGCAAGCGTCGTCCGAGGCTCGGATCAGGGCGAGAGGGTGTGACGCAGTGCTTCATCGATCGTCCCCACATAGCTGAGCGCGAGGCCCTCGAGCAGCTCGTCTGAGATCTCCTCGATATCGCGCCGGTTCTTCTCGGGGAGGATTACGCGCTCGATGCCCGCTCGCTTGGCGGCCAGGACCTTCTCCTTGATGCCGCCGACTGGCAGGACCTTACCACGCAGGGTGATCTCGCCCGTCATCGCGGTCCGCGGCGTCGCCGTGCGGCCAGTGAGGATGGAGGCCAGCGATGTCACCATGGCGACGCCCGCCGATGGACCGTCCTTGGGCACGGCACCGGAGGGGACGTGCAGGTGAATGTCGCGTTCGTCGAAGTGCTTGATGGGGTCGATCCCGAAGTCGTCGGCATGAGTGCGCAGCCATGATCTCGCCGCTTCGACCGACTCGCGCATCACGTCACCGAGCGAGCCCGTGAGCTTCAGCTCTCCCTGGCCCGGCATGCGGGTGGACTCGACGAAGAGGATATCGCCGCCCGACGGTGTCCAGGCCAGCCCCACCGCGACGCCCGGCTGCAGATCCTCCTCCGCCAGCTCGGGCTCGAATTTGATCGGCCCCAGCAGCTCGAAGAGGTCCTCGGCATCCACACACACGGCGTCGGTCTCGCCCCCCTCGGCGACGCGGCGCGCGATCTTGCGGCAGACCGCCCCGATCTCGCGCTCGAGATTGCGAACGCCGGCTTCGCGCGTGTAGCGCTCGACCAGGGACACGATGGTCTGGTCGGGCATCTCGAAGTCGACGTTGCCAATGCCGTTTCGCTCGATCTGCCGCGGCAGCAGGAAGCGTCGGGCGATCTCGACCTTCTCCTCCAGCGTGTAGCCGGGCAGCTCGATCACCTCCATGCGATCGCGTAGGGCGGCGTGCACGGGGTCGATGAGGTTTGCGGTCGCCAGGAATACGACCTGCGAGAGATCGAAGGGGACTTCCAGGTAATGATCGCTGAACTCTGAGTTCTGCTCCGGGTCGAGCACCTCGAGTAGCGCCGACGAGGTATCGCCGCGGCCGTCCGAGCCGACTTTATCGACCTCGTCGAGCAGCAGGACGGGATTGCGCGTGCCCACCTTGCGCAACGACTGCACGATGCGGCCGGGCATGGCGCCGACGTAGGTGCGACGGTGGCCGCGAATCTCGGCCTCATCGCGCACGCCCCCGAGCGAGATGCGAGCAAACTCGCGGTCGAGCGCGCGGGCGATGGAGCGGCCGAGGGAAGTCTTGCCGGTACCGGGCGGCCCCACGAAGCAGAGGATCGGCCCCTTGAGGTCGCGCTTCAGGGAGAGCACGGCGATGAACTCGACGATGCGGTCCTTGACCTTCTCGAGACCGTAGTGGTCCTCGTCCAGGATGCGACGCGCCTCGACGACGTCCAGCCGGTCCTCGGATGCGTTCGACCAGGGCAGCTCGGTCATCCACTCGAGATAGGTGCGAATGACACTGTGCTCGGCCGCAGCCGGTGGTGTCTGCATCAGCCGGTCGAGCTCGCGGGTGGCCTGCCTGTGGGCTTCCTCGGTCATGCCCGAGGACTCGATCCGCTCGCGGAAGCGATCGAAATTCTCCTCGCCGTCCTCGCTCTCGCCGAGCTCGCGGCGAATCGCCTCGAGCTGTTGACGCAGCATGTATTCGCGCTGCGTCTTGCCCATCTCGTTCTGGACCTTCTCCTTGATCTCGGTCTCGATCTCGAGGGCCTGCCCCTCCTTCGTAAGATGAGCGAGCACCCTGCGTAGCCGCTCCGGTACGTCGACGGTCTCGAGGATCTTCTGCTTGCCCGGTACGGCGAGCTCGAGGTTGGAGGCGACGAGATCGGCCAGCTTGGAGGGGTCGTCGAGGTTCGCCACCAACACCTGCAGGTCGTCGGAGAGGCGCGAGCTCTCGGCGACGAGCGCGCCGAACTGCTGGGAGAGGTTGCGCGTCAGCGCCTCCACCTCGACGGTGTCGAGATCGCCCACTTCCGACATGGGCGCGATGCGCGCGCGCAGGAAGGGCTCCTCGCTGCTGAAGCTCTCGAGGCGCACACGCGCGACGCCCTGCACCAGCAGCCGGTAGGAGTCGTCCGGAAACTTCAGCATCTTCACGACGCGCAGCACGGTTCCCACGTCGTAGACATCGTCCGCCCGCGGCGCGCCCTCGACCTCGTGCCGAATGGCGGCACAGACCAGGAAGCGGTCGGGCCGCACCAGCACCTCGTCGATCAGCTGCTGCGAGGCCGGCGTGTTGACCAGCAGAGGGCTGAGCAGGAAGGGGAAGAGGACGGTGTTCTTGAGCGGCAGCACGGAGAGCTCGGCCGGCAGGTCCGGCGGAAGCTCCTCCCCCTCGCCGCCCCCCGACCCCACCGTGATCACGGTGCCGCCGAACTGGGCGGGCAGGATGGGCTCGTCCTGCCCCTCCTCGGGCTCGTCCCTCTCGTCGCGCTCTTGGCTCATTCCGTCTCCACGGTCACCTGCCGCCGCAACGGCTCGGGTTTGGGCAGCGTGACCGACAGGAAGCCGTCCTCGAGATGGGCGCTCACGCCGTCCCGATCAAAGGCAATGCTGATTCGAACCTCGCGCTCGAATGGCCCGAATGCGATCTCCATCTGGTGCAGTCGCTGTACATCGAAGTGAGCCGGAACCTTCCTGACGCCAGCGATTCGCAGCAGCTGGCCATCCACATTGACGCGGATGTCCTCACCACGAACTCCGGGGATCTCGGCGCGAACCACCACCGCTCGTTCCGTCTCGAAGACATCCACAGCGGGCTGCCAGCTGTTGCCTCTCAGCCGATCGGGAAATTCCCCGAAGAGCTCAGCCAGCGGGTTGTGACGCCCGTGCTCAGGAATCGCCCTTCTCCTCGGTGTACTCGGCGTCGATCACGTCGTCATCGGCCTCGGCGTGCGAGGCCGCCTCGGCTTGATCGCCCGATTCTTCGGCACCCACCTTGTAGAGCACCTCGGCGACCTTGTGAAGCTCGGTCTCCAGGCGCTGCCGTGCAGCGTCGATGCGTGCAGCGTCGTCACTCTCGAGGTCCTTCTTGGCGTCCCCGATCGCGTCCTGCAGCGCCGTTTTCTCGACATCGCCCAGCTTCTCGGCACTCTCACCGATGGTCTTTTCGGCCTGGTAGATCATGCTGTCGAGCTGGTTGTGCTTCTCGATCTTCTCACGCCGCTCCTGATCCTCGCCAGCGTGGCTCGCGGCTTCCTTGACCATGCGGTCGATGTCATCGCCCGAGAGTCCACCACTGCCCTCGATGCGGATCGACTGATCCTTGCCCGTCGCCTTGTCGCTCGCGGTCACCGAGAGAATGCCGTTGGCGTCGATGTCGAAGGTCACCTCGATCTGCGGGACCCCACGCGGTGCCGGCGGGATGCCGTCCAGGATGAATTGCCCGAGCGTCCGGTTGTCGGTCGCCATCTCGCGCTCGCCCTGCAGCACCCGGATCTCCACCTGCGGCTGGCTATCGCTGGCCGTGGAGAAGGTCTGCTGTGCCTTGGTCGGGATCGTGCAGTTGCGCTCGATCAGCTTGGTGGTCACACCGCCCAGGGTCTCGATGCCCAGCGAGAGCGGGGTCACGTCGAGCAGCAGCACATCCTTCACATCGCCCGCGAGCACGCCGCCCTGCACCGCCGCACCCACGGCCACCACCTCGTCGGGATTCACGGTCTGGTTCGACTCCTTGCCGAAGAGCGCCTCCACCTTCTGGCGCACCAGCGGCACGCGCGTCGAGCCGCCCACGAGCACGATCTCGTCGATCTCGCTGGCGCTGAGACCGGCATCGGCGAGCGCCTTCTTGCAGGGCTCGAGGGTTCGGACGACGAGGTCGTCCACCAATTGCTCGAATTTGGCCCGAGTGAGCTTGAGGGTGAGGTGTTTCGGCCCGGTCTGGTCCGCCGTGATATAGGGCAGATTGATGTCGGTGGACTGAGCGGTGGAGAGCTCCATCTTGGCCTTCTCGGCCGCCTCGCGCAGGCGCTGCACCGCCATCGGGTCCTTCGTGAGGTCGATCCCCTGGTCCTTCCTGAACTCGTCCACCAGGTAGGTGATGACGCGCTGATCGAGGTTGTCGCCGCCCAGGTGCGTATCCCCGTTGGTGGACTTCACCTCGACGATGTTCTCGCCCACTTCGAGGATCGAGATATCGAAGGTACCGCCGCCGAAGTCGTAGACCGCGATCTTCTCGTCGGCCTTCTTGTCCATCCCATAGGCGAGCGCGGCCGCGGTCGGCTCGTTGATGATTCGCTTGACGTCGAGGCCGGCAATCTTGCCGGCATCCTTGGTGGCCTGGCGCTGCGCGTCGTTGAAGTAGGCGGGCACGGTGATCACCGCACCGCTGACCTCCGTCCCCAGATGCGCCTCGGCCGCGGCCTTCAGCTTGGTGAGGATCATCGCCGAAATCTCGGGCGGGGTGTAGGTCTTGTCGTCGATCTTGATCGCCGCGCTGCCCTCATTGCCCTCGACCACCTCGTAGGGGACCAGCGAGATCTCCTCGGGTACCTCGCCGAGTCGGCGGCCCACGAAGCGCTTGATCGAGTAGACGGTGCGGGTGGGGTTGGTCACGGCCTGGCGCTTCGCGATCGCGCCGACCAGCCGCTCGCCCTCGTCGGTAAAGCCCACCACCGACGGCGTCGTTCGTCCTCCCTCCTCGTTTTCGATCACGGTGGGCTGCCCGCCCTCCATCACCGCCACCACCGAGTTTGTGGTGCCGAGGTCGATGCCGATTACCTTGCCCGAATCCGCCATGCGATTCCCTTTCATCGTGTCGTCGTGGCCAGCGCTCTGGCCCGCTCGCTCGAGACGCCCGGCCCCCTGTGTCGAGGGCGGGCAGGGTCCAAACGACCGGATCGATCGCGGCGGCTTGCCGCATCGATTCGAATGCGGCGCCAAAGCTCGAACCCCGCTCACCAATGTCAACGACGGGGCCCTGAATTGCCGCCCCATGATGGGGCCGATCCCCCATGGGGCCGGGCGGGGGGAGCGATTCCAGCAGCGGCGGAACCCGGCCGCGAGTGGCGGGTTCCACATCGGATGTCGAGGCACCGAGGGGCCTGGACCCGCGGGCCGGTGGACTCGCGAGCGACGCGGATAACCCGGCGAAATCTCGACACGTTTTGTTGGATCGGGCTGCCCTTGGGGCTATATTCGCCGCGCCTTCGCGTCGCACTCACGCGGACTCGGGCGGCCAACCGGGGGGAGGCCGATCCGAGAGCATAGGCGTGTGCGGCGCATACGGGCTTGCTGGTGAGCGTCCCTCCGCAGCCCGATTGGGAGACAGGATAAGGGTATGGGCCAAGTGGGCTTCCGCCTCGCCAATCTGGCGCTCTTCGTCCTGGGCTGTTGGCTGAGCGCCGACGTCATCAATCAGGTCGGCGCATCGGTGCTGATCCGCAACGATCCACCGCCGCTTCCGGCGATCCAGCCCGCAGCCAATCAGGGTCAGAGCTGGAGCGAGCGCCAGGTCATTCTCGAGCGGAATCTCTTCGATACGAAGGTCGTGGACGAGCCTCTCCTGATCGAGGAGCCGGACGTGCCGATCGCGGAGACCAAGCTTCCGCTGCGCCTGCTCGGGACGATCGCATCGAACGATCAAACCATCGCGAGCGCGGCCATCGAGTACACCCAGCGGCGCGAGCACGTGGTGGTGCGCGTGCGCGATCAGCTCGAGCACCTCGAGAACGTCGAGGTATTGCGCATCGGACGCGGCCGCGTGGTGCTTCGCAACGGCGACAAACGCGAGGAGCTGATCCTCGACGAGAATGTCGCGGTGCGGGTGGCGAAGGCCCCAACCAGGAAATCCCGGCGTAGCGATCGGCGTTCGGCGCTCCGCAAGGAGACCACGAGATCACCCCAGGACCGGCTCCAGGAGCTCGCCGACGCGGGTGGGCTGCGCAGCCCGGCCGCCATCTTCTCCCAGGCGCGCATCCTGCCAAAGTATCAGGATGGTGAAATGGTCGGAATCGAGCTGACCAAGATCAAGCCGGACAGCTTCTACGAGCAGGTCGGGCTCCGGGATGGCGACACATTGATGGAGCTGAACGGCATACCGATCAACAATCCGTCCGCCAGCAAGGAGCTCTTGGAGGCTTTCACGAGCTCTCCAGAGATCTCCGTCAAGGGCACACATAGCAACGGCGAGGCCTTCGAGATGATCTTCGGCGAAGATCAGATGGCGAAGTTCGAGGAGCTGCTGGAGTAGTGAGAGCGTGAAGCCGCAGATGCCGAGGGCAGTCCTCCCCACGCGATCGATGCCGATGGCGGCGCTCACTCTGCTTGCAGCCATGATGCTCGGGGTGCTGCCGGCAACCGCTCAGCAGCGAGTCGGGGCGTCCACCGACGAGAGGCGCTTCGTCGAGGGTGACGAGCTCGTGCACCTCGACTTCAAGGACGTCGAGCTCGCCGTCGTGATCGAGACAATCGCCCGCATCACGGGAAAGAACTTCATCTATGACGACCGCGTGCGCGGCCGCGTCACCATTGTCTCCCCCTCCGAGGTAACCGCCGACCAGGCCTTCGCGGTCTTCGAGTCCGTGCTCAAGATCAAGGGATTCACCGCCGTGCCCGGACCGGGTGGCGTGCTCAAGATCGTTCCGGTGCGCGACGCCAAGGAGTCGAGCATCAGAACCATCAAGGACGACCGGCCGAGCCCCAACCGGGACACCTTCGTGACGCGCCTGGTGCCGCTGCTCTACATCGACGCCAATGAGATCACCAACACCATCAAGCCGCTGGTCTCCAAGGACGCCTCGATGGTCGCCTACGCGCCGACGAACACGATCATCCTGACGGACACCGAGGCCAATATCCGGCGCCTGCTCAGCATCCTCGAGGCCATCGACATCGAGTCGTACAAGGAGGAACTGGCCGTCATCAAGATCCGCTACGCCGATGCGATCGTGCTGGCCGAACAGGTCAGCGAGATCTACGGTGGCAGCGCCGTCACCTCGGCCACGAGTTCGACTTCCGCCGCCCAGAGATCGCGTCGCAGCAGCTCCAGCCGGCGCCGAACCACCACCCCCACGACGAGCCCCAGCGTAAAAGATGCCGTGCGCATCATGACCGACGCGCGCACGAACTCGCTTCTCGTGCTGGCCTCGCGTGGCGCAGTCGAGGACATCCGTGAGCTGGTCCGACAGCTCGATGTGCCGCTGGTTGGCGGCGGCCGCATCCACGTCTACTACCTACGCCATGCCGACGCCGAGGAACTCTCCCAGACCCTGCAGGGCCTGCTCGGCGGCGCGCGCGCGGCGCCGACGCCGGGTCGCAGCGGCGCCGCGGGCGGTCAGCCCCAGAGCCTGCGCTCGACGGTGACCGCACTCGCCGAGGGCATCACCATCAACCCCGATATCGCCACCAACTCGCTCGTCATTCAGGCCAGCAAGGAGTCCTACGAGGCGCTCGTCAACGTAATCGAGCAGCTCGACATCCCAAGGCCTCAAGTGCTCGTCGAGGCCCTGATCCTCGAGGTCGACGTCACCGACCAGATCGATCTCGGTGTCGAGTGGACGATCAACGTCGTGAACGGCGACCAGGAGTTCTTCTTCACCACGGCCGCAGCCGCCTCGGGCGGCGCACCCCAGATCGCCGGCGTGATCCAGCGCGCGGTGGAACGCGACGGTGATGGCGATCCCGTCGCCGGCGCGGAGGGCACCGACGTCAACGCCGTGCTGAAAGCGGCCGCCCAGGAGGCCAACCTGAACATCGTGTCGTCGCCCCACATCCTCACCTCGGACAACGAGGAGGCGGAGATCCGCATCGGCAACAATATTCCGATCATCACCGGGCGCACCAACTCCGCCACGGGCAACACCGCCGGCCTCGCACAGTCGGTGAATGTCGAGCGCCAGGACATCGGCGTGACGCTGCGCGTGACGCCGCAGATCAGCGAGGGCGATAGCCTGCGCCTCAAGATCTTCGAGGAGCTGACGGACATCAACACCGAGCTCCAGGAGGACGTGGGCAACCCCGAGGACGTGGGGGTCTCGCTCTTCAACCGCAAGGTCGAGAATACGGTGGTCGTCAAAGACGGCGAGACGGTGGTGATCGGCGGGCTGATCAGTGACCGCTGGATCTACGGCGAGCGCAAGGTGCCCTTCCTGGGCGACATTCCGGGCCTGGGCTGGGCCTTCAAGAGCACCAGCAAGGATTTGCGCAAGATCAACCTGCTGATCTTCCTGACGCCCCACATCATTCGCAATCCCGACGAGCTGGAGTATCAGTCGATCCGCAAGCGCAGCGAGTTCGAGGCGTACAGCGGAAGTGACTATCAGACCGATCAGGAGACTCTCGACCGCCTCGACAAGGAGGACGGCAAGTGGGCGCCCAGCCAGTCGCCCGCGCTCGGCGCGTTGCGAAAGCACGCGGACAGATACTCCGTCGCTCGCAGGCAGGAGCTCGAAGAGCTTCAGCGCGAGACAGAGGCCCAGCGCGTCTCCGAGCGGCTCGAGGCCGATGCGCCAAGCTTCCTCTATGGCGTGCGGGTGGACCTCTACCGCGACGAATCGCGCGCCGCCGAGGATCTGACGAAGCTCCTGGATGCCGGCTACGAAGGCACGCTGATCTCGGGCGATTCGGATGGCAGCCTGCTCTTCGAGCTGGTCGTCGGCCCCTACGACAACATCGATGACGCCACCGATGCCGCGGCGGTCCTCGAGGTGATCTACGGCTACTCGCCGAGCGTCACCGTGATCGAATCCGTGCCGGATGGCTCGGGCATCGACGAGATCGACGAGGAGGACGAGCCGTGAGTGGCACGCCCGATCGCGTGGGCATCGAGCTCGGCGAGATCCTGGTCGGCACGACCCGGCTCGAGCCCGAGCAGCTGGCCCGCGCGCGCGCGCGCCAGCAGGATCGCTCCGAGCGCCTGGGCGACGTGCTGGTCGAGGAGGGGATGCTCGACGCGGACGAGATCATGCACGGCATCGCGCGACAGCTCGGCCTCGAGGTGCGGCAGTCGATCTCGCCCGAAGAGGTGGACGAGGATCTGCTGCGCAAGGTCCCGATCAGCTTCGCCAAGCAGCATCGCCTGCTCCCCCTGGGCCGGACCGCGGAGGGCGAGCTGCGCGTGGTCGCCGCCGACGCATTGGCGACTGAGCCGCTGGACGATCTGCGCCTGCTCTTCGATGGTGCCGACATCCTGCTCGAGCTCGCCAGTGAGCGAGTGATCGTGAATGCGATCAACGAGGTCTATGACCGCGGGACCACTTCCACCGATCAGCTCGCGGAGGCCGCGGAGGACGATCTCGACGCCCTGGCGGACGAGGCCTCCCTCGAGCCGCAGGACCTGCTCGAGGCCACCGACGACGCGCCGATCATCCGACTGGTGAACTCGCTGCTCCAGCACGCGGTGAAAGAGCGCGCCAGCGACATCCACATCGAACCCTTCGAGAAGGAAGTGCGCGTACGCTTCCGCATCGACGATGTCCTCTACGAGCCCATGAAGCCCCTGCCCCGCGCCCTGCAGGCCAGCATCGCCTCGCGGATCAAGATCATGGGAAACCTCGACATCGCCGAGAAGCGGCTGCCGCAGGACGGCCGCATCCGCCTCAAGATTGCCGGACGCGACTACGACGTGCGCCTCTCGACGTTGCCCGTGGCGTTCGGCGAGCGGCTGGTGCTGCGGCTGCTGCCCGACTCCCAGGCGCTGCTCGACCTGGAGAAGATCGGCTTCAGCGAGACGCAGATGGCAGTGCTGCAGCGCATCATCAGGCGCCCCAACGGCATCTTCCTCGTCACCGGCCCGACCGGTAGCGGCAAGACCACCACACTTCACGCCTGCCTGGCCGAAGTGAACCATACCGACAAGAACATCATCACCATCGAGGAGCCCGTCGAGATCACCCAAGAGGGGATCGGGCAGATCGAGGTGAACCCCAAGATCAATCTCTCCTTTGCAACCGGACTGCGAGCAATCCTGCGCCAGGACCCGAATGTCGTGCTCGTGGGTGAGATCCGCGACAAGGAGACGGCGGATATCGCGATCCAGGCATCCCTCACCGGTCACCTGGTGCTCTCGACGCTGCACACGAACGATTCCGCCAGCGCGATCACGCGCCTGGTCGACATGGGCGTCGAGCCCTTCCTGGTCGGCTCCTCGCTGGTGGCCGTGCTGGCTCAACGCCTGGTCAGGATCCTATGCCTCGAATGCCGCGAAGCCTACACGGCCAGCTCGGAAGAGCTGCGCGAAATGGGCGTCCGCCCCCCCGATCACCCGGTCACCATCTATCGCGGCCGGGGCTGCCCGGAGTGTGCTCACACCGGCTATCACGGCCGTCTGGGCATCTTTGAGATAATGGTCGTGGACGACGACATCCGGGCGATGGTTTCTACGAACGTCGATTCCAAAACGATCAAGAAGATGGCGGTGTCCAAGGGCATGGGGACGCTGCGTGCGGACGGTGCCCGCAAGGTATTGCGTGGTATCACCTCCCTCGCTGAGCTGATGCGTGCCACCGAGGAAGAGGGGAGCATCGACCAGATCTGAGTGGCGACCACGCGCCTGCCGCGCGCTGTCGTCGCCCGAGTGCTCGAGAGGCGAAGAGTCCGTCGACGTGCCGGTCTATGCATACAAGGGAGTTTCGGGCTCTGGCAAGTCCATCAAGGGCTCTGTCAGCGCGGATAGCCTACGCGCGGCGCGCGCCAAGATGCGCGTCGACGGCGTCTACCTGACGAATATTCGCGAGGTCGACGCCAGCGTCGAGGTCAAGGCCAGCGAATCGGCTCCGTCGCGCTGGACCTTCAAGCTCCCGACCCGCATCCCCTCCACCGAGCGTGCCGTCACGACGCGCCAGCTCGCCACGCTGATCTCGGCCGGCATCCCGGTGGTCGAGTCGCTCTCGGCGCTGGTCGAGCAGATCGATCATGGCGCCCTCAAGGCGGTCTTTGCCCAGGTACGCGACCGCGTGAACGAGGGCGCTTCGCTGGCCGACGCGATGGCGGCGACCGACAATTTCGACACGCTCTATGTGAGCATGATCCGTGCCGGCGAGGCCAGCGGCGCACTCGACACAGTGCTCGAGCGCATCGCCGACTATCTCGAGGACCAGGTGCGCCTGAATAGCAAGGTCACGTCGATCCTCGTCTATCCGGCCGTGATGTTGGCCTTCGTGGGCGTGGTGATCGCCGTGCTGGTGACCGTGGTGCTGCCCCAGATCACCGGCCTGCTGCTCTCCCTCGATCAGGAGCTGCCCTTCTACACGCGTTTCGTGATCTCGGGGTCCGAGATCATCCGCAGTTATTGGTGGCTGATCGGCCTCGGCTTCGTGGGGCTGATTGCCGCCTACCGGGCGTTCGTTCGCACCGAGGCCGGGCGCACGGCGGTGGACCGCTTCGTGCTGAAGTTGCCGGTCGTGGGCCGGGTGGTGCGGATCATCGCCATCGCGCGCTTCTCGCGCACGCTCTCCTCGCTACTCGCCGGCGGTGTGAACATCGTTCAGTCGATGACCATCGCGCGTCACGTCACCAGCAACGCGGTACTCGCCGAGGCCGTGGACGAAGCCCGTACCGCCATCCTGGAGGGGGGCTCTCTAGCGCGCCCGCTGCGCGCAAGTGGTCATTTCCCACCCATGGTAACGACCATGATCGAGGTGGGTGAGCGCGCCGGTGATCTCGAGGCGATGCTGACCAAGGTGGCCGAAACCTACGACGGACAGGTGGAGACGACGGTCACGCGGCTCACGGCGCTCCTCGAGCCCCTGCTGATTCTGGTCATGGTGGGGATCGTGATGTTCATCATCATGGCCACCCTGATGCCACTGCTATCCATTACGAATTCGCTCCACTGAGCGATGTCGCAAGCGGCGAGCGCCCGAGAGAGCCCCGGGGCGACGACGCAACCACGACAACGCAACCACGACAAGGAGAGGAGGCGAGACATGCGAAAGGATCGATCCGCAGCTGCGATACGCCGCAATCGCGGTTTCACGCTGATCGAGATCATGGCGGTCGTCCTGATCATGGGCCTGCTGATGGCCGTGGTAGGCGTCAACATCAAGGGCCAGATCGACAAGGCGAAGCTCACCACGGCCAAGGCACAGATCTCACAGCTCGAGAATGCGCTCGAGTTCTACCGTATGGACAACTCGCGCTATCCCTCGACCTCACAGGGCCTCGACGCGCTGGTCCAGAAGCCGAGCGGGACACCCGAGCCGCGCAACTATCCGCCCGAGGGCTACCTGAGAAAATCCGCTGCGCTGATCGATCCCTGGGGCGTCCGCTTCGAATACGCCAGCCCCGGCACCAACAACCCTCACTCCTTCGATCTCTGGAGCAATGGAGCCGACCAGGAGGCCGGTGGCGAGGGCGGGGACTCCGACATCGGCAACTGGGAAAGCGACCGTCCTGGGGCGGGAGCCTAGCGTCCATGCCTGCGCGGCCGACGCGCGCGCGACACGGCTTCACACTGATCGAGATCATGGCCGTGATCGTCATCATCGGGTTGGCTCTCGGCCTCGTGCTGCCGAACTTTGCGGCCACCCGGTCGGGCCGGCTGCGCGACCGCGCCCTTCTGATCGCGGGTCGGCTCGAACTCGCGCGCGAACGCGCGGTGGTGACGGGCGCCCCCCATCGCCTGATGATCGATCTCGAGGAGGGGACCTATGCGTTGGATTGGTGGGTCACCGAGGGCCGGGGCTTGCCGCAGAGCGCGGACGGGACGGCTGCCCGGCCGGACCCCGTCGCCGAGTCGAGCTTCGCGGGCAATCCGCGCATCTCACTTGCGCCCCCGACTGGCGACGTGCGCGACTACTACCCGATCCCCGGCAAGTTCGGAGCGCTGGCCCGGCTCGGGCCGGACTACTACTTCCAGGGTGTGGACACACCCGAGGGCTGGATCGAGCGCGGATCGGTGCAGATCGTTTTCGAGCGCGATGGAACCAGCGATTATGCTGAGATCGTGCTGATGGATGTGTGGGACAATGCCGTGCGGCTGCAGGTCCAACCGCTCCTCGACATAGTCCGGATTCGCGATCATGAGGACAGTTGAGCCCCAGCGCGATCGCTCACGCAGCGCGCGTTCGGCGCTCCGACGAAGCGCACGCGGCGGATTCACGCTGCTCGAGGTTCTGGCCGCGGCACTGATCCTGGCGCTCTGGTACACGGCGCTGGCCGGCTCCAGCTACAACGCACTCCGCGCCGAGGGCGAGAGCCTTCGCCTGCTCGAGGCGGGCATGCTCGCAGACCGTTATCTGGCCCACGCGCTCGCCACCACGGTCGAGGGCAGCGTCCCCGAGCCCGGCCAGGAGATCGCCGAGGAGGGGCCCTATCTCGTCGAGACGAGCTTCGGCGGCTTCAATCAAGTCGCGGCCAGTCCGCAGGGGATGACCCAGCGCGACGACCTGGTACAGCCGGTCGCCGGCGAGAAGCCCCCGCCCGACCTGGCCAGTCTGCTCGCAAGCGAGATGCCGGAGATGGCGAAAAACATCCGCTCGATCAAGGTGACGGTGACCTGGAGCGAGGGCCGGCAGGACAAGGCCATCGAGCGCACCACCTTCGTCTTCGACGCGGAGAAGGCCGCGGAGGTGTATGAGAACACCGAAGCGTCCGGCGAAGGGAGTGCGGGCGACGCCGACGAGGAATCGGAGACCGAATGACCCAGAATCCGACCCGACTGAATCCCAGCTCCACGCGTCGCGCACGGGCGCACTCGGAGCCGGTGCAGCGTGGCGGCTTCACGTTGATCGAGGTGATCGGTGCCATCCTGCTGACCACGATGGTCATCACGGCGGCGGTCACATCCTACGTGAACCTCTCCGACGCCAGCACGCGGGCCGCAGCCCGGATGCGCGAGCGACTGCACGCGACCACGGTGCTCGACCGCGTTGCGCGGGACGTTCGGGCGGCCAGCCTCGTCGTCAAGCCGGCCGAGATGGACCCACTCAGCCATCCCTGGTTCTTCGTCGCCGATGGGCGCTTCTCCTTCGACGGATCGGATCGCATCAAGCTGATCACACGCAGCCACAGGCCGCGTGTCACCGCCTATCACGCCTCCGATCTGGCCGAGGTCGCCTACTTCACACGCATCGAGGAGGACGGTCGCCTGACACTGCTGCGCTGGGCCTCACCGAGCCTGCCCCCCGCCTACACGGCGGACTTCCCGGCCGAAGACGACCCCGCGACCTGGGTGGTCGCGGAAGGCCTGGGCTCCTTCTCGCTGCGCTTCCTCCAGGAGGGGGGCGAGTGGACCCCCGAGTGGGACTCGACGCAAATAGTCGAGTCGAGCCAGCTCCCCTACGCGGTCGAGATCAAGCTCTCGCTGCGGCGTGAAGACGCGGATCCAGGCGAGGTGCTCGCCGAAGCGGACATCCAATACTTCACCCGCGAGGTCTTGCTGCCGCTGCGCCCCCTCGACCTCGAGGCCATGATCGAGGCGAAGGCCGAGGCCCAGCTGGCCGGAGCGGCGGGCGGCGCCGGATTCTTCGGCGGACCGGACGGCGATCAGGACTCCGAGGGCTCCGACGTCGACTGCTCGGGGCTGCTCGCCTCGGCCTGCTCACAGTGGCCAAACTTCTTCGACGAGCAGTGCAATCCGCTGGTTCCGCTCGAGGCGATCAGGAGTCAGCTGCCCAGCGAGCTACAGAGCTGTATCCAGTGACGCGTCGCCATCGTGATCAGCGCGGCATCGTCCTGCCCCTGGTGCTGATCATCGGGCTGCTGCTCTCGGCCTCGATCTTCACCTTCACGCGCCGCAGCCTGATCGACGGCATGATCGTAAGGAATCGCGACAAGGCGGCTGCCGCCGAGGCGCTGGCCAGCGGTGGCGTGCAGATCGCCATCGCGATCGTATTCCAAGACCAATACTTGAAGCTGCTCGAGGCCTTCTCCGAGGGCACGAGGGCAGGTGCCAAGCTCACGGATCAATGGGCCCGGGTGGCCGACAGCCCGCTCTATGTCGGAACCGAGGGCAAGCTGACCCTGCGCATCGAGGATGCCGGTGCGCGCCTGAACCTGAATGCGCTGGTGCCAACGGGTGTCACCGAGGCAGAGGCCGCCGCCAGCGACGAGGCCGAGGAGTTCATGGTGGCCTTCATGGAGAAGATCCTGGACGAGCTCGAGCTCAAGACCGAGGAGCGGATATACGATCCGCGCGAGATGGCGCAGAATCTGCTCGACTACATCGACGAGGACGATGTCGCGATCAACGGCCGATCCGAGGACGAGTACTACCGCAACCAGGACCCGCCCTACACGGCGGCCAATCGCCCGCTGCTCAGCGTCGAGGAGATCGCCATGATCGAGGGCTTCGACACGCAGATCGCCGACGCGATGCGGCCCTATGTGACCGTGCACCCGCTCCTGGGAGAGCAGGGCATCAATGTGAATACCGCTCCGCCGCATGTGCTCTCCGTGGTGTACTCGGGCAGCAGCGGTGACCGACAGCTCAGCGACGAGGACATCGTCCGCGACATCATGCAGGTCCGAGAGCAGGAGAAGATCGTCTGCAGCCAGACAGAGAGCGCCCCGGACATCTGTGTCGGACTCTCCGAAGCCGGCCTGGGTTTCGGCGGTATGTACCCAGAAGTCGACCTGCCGATGGAAGCCACGGTCTTCCTGATCACCTCGGAGGCACGCTTCGGCGATGTGGTGCGCCGCGTCGAGGCCGTGGTGGATATCAGCGAACGGGAAACGCCCCGCCTGCTATCCTGGCGGGCGCTGTGAGGGGAGCAGAGCGGGGATGATCCTTCCATGCCGATGATGAAGAATGTGCTCGGGCTCGACGCCGGCTCCCACTCGATCAAGGCGGTGGAGCTGCGTCAGACCCTGCGCGGGCTCGAGCCGGTGCAGATGCGCGTACATCCGCGCACCGACGACGAGGCGCCGATCGGCGAAGCCATTCTCCGCTTCGTGCGCATGCACTCGATGTCCACCGAGCATGTAATCAGCAGCCTGCCCGGCGACCGCATCACTACCCGCCGCCTCGAGTTCCCCTTCCGCGACCGCAAGAAGCTGGCCTCGGCGGTGCCCTTCGAGGTGGAGGGCGAGATCCCCTTCGACCTCGACGACGTGCTGATCGACTGGCAGCTGGTGGGCGGCGACAAGAGCCATGCCGAGGTGGCCACCATCATCGCCCGGCACAAGGATGTCGCCGAGTGTCTGCAGGCGCTCGCCGAGGGCGGCTGCGATCCGCGCGTCCTCGAGGCCGAGGGCCTGGTGCTCGGCAACCTCGCACCGCTCTTCGACATCATGGATACGCGGCTGCTGGTGGACATGGGCCACCGCAATACCACGTTCTGTCTGCTCCAGGACGGCCGGCCGATGGCGGCACGCACGATTCCCAGCGCCGGCCTCGCACTCACCCAGGCGATCGCCCGCGACCGCGAGGTCGACCTCCAGCGCGCCGAGCGAATCAAATGCGAGGAAGGCATCTTCGATCTCGGATTCACGAGTGCTTCGCAGGGCGCGCTGGCCTGCGTGGACCGGGTGGCGCGCGAGGCCCTGCGCACCCTCGAGGCCAACGAGCCCATGCTGGGAGGCTCGATGGTGGATTGCGTGGCCGGCATCACCCTGATGGGGGGCGGGGCGCGCCTGGAGCGGGTCGACGAATTCCTGGCCGAACGCACCGGGCTGCCGACCGAGCGTCTCTCGCTGCCCGAGGATCCCGAAAGGGCCGCACTCATCGCCGGCGGCGACCCCGTGCTCTTTGGCCCCGCGATTGCGCTGGCCCTGCGCGGTACCGCACAGGCGATCACGCGCCTCGACTTCCGACGCGGCCCGTTCGCCTACCGGGCCGACCTCAGCCAGATCTTCACGCGCGAGATGCGCCCGACGGCGATCATGCTCGGCATCTGTCTTGGACTCTTTCTTGCCGGCTGGGCCACGTCCTCGGTATTGGAGGCCAGCCGGGCCGAAAAATTGGAGAAGCAGGCGGCGGCCATGTACACCCAGCTCTTCCCCGACCAGCCGGTCCCCGAGCGCCCGCTCTCCGCACTCAGTGGTGCCGTCCAGCAGGCGCGCGCACGCGCCGAATTCCTCGGCCTCTATCAGGGCAACCTCTCGGCCCTCGATCTGATGACGCTGCTCTCCGAACGTGTCCCCCCGAGTCTGAAAGTGAAGTTCGAAGAGGTCGCAATCGACCGCAAGCTCGTTCGCATCAAGGTCATCGCCGAGAACTACGAGGCCATGGACACACTCGAGAACACGCTCAAGTCGGAGCCGATCTTCGCTGGGGCGGATGTCACGGGCAAGATCGCCACGCTCAAGGACGGCAGCATCAGCGCGACACTGACGATCCCGCTGGAGACCAGCGAGGAGGAAGCCTGATGGGAGAGCTGGTCGAGCGATTGCGCATCGTCTGGGAGTCACTCGCCCCGCGCGAGCAGGCTCTCGTCGGCATCGCTGGCGGCGCCCTCGTCTTCTCTCTACTCGCCTTCGTCGTCGTGATGCCGATCGTCGACGTGGCCGGCCGCGCGACCCAGCGTGTCGACAATGCCGAGCGGCAGATCATCGCCATGGCACGACTCTCGCGCGAGTACGCCGAGCTCGACTCTCGCCTCCGCGGCGTCGAAGAACGGATCAAGAGCCAGCGTGGCCAGCACAACATCCGCACGCTGCTCGAGAACCTGGCTCGCGAGTCCGCGGTGCGCATCAACTCGATGGAGGAGCGCCAGGCGAGCAGCAGCGACCACTATAGCGAGACCAAGGTCGAGGTATCGCTCAAGAACGTGAGCCTGAATCAGATCGTGAAATACCTCCACAAGATCGAGACCTCGCCGCAGCAGCTGTCTGTGAAGAGCCTGCGCATCAAGGGCCGCCAGGACCAGTCACAGCTGCTCGACGTCTCGTTCTCGGTCTCGTCCTTCGAGCCGGCGTAGGAGCCCTCGCAATTGGCCTCGCTTCGCAGCCTCCTCGAGGGCCCGACCCCTCGTCCCCTGCTCCTCGTGGGCACGCCGATCGCCGCGCTCGTACTGATCTCTGTCTTCGTCTTCCTCGGGTTCCCCTACGACGCCTTCGCTCCTTCACTCGGCCACCGGCTCAGCGCCGCCTCGGGTGCCGACGTGCGCATTGGCGGCATCGACCCGCGGCTGACGATTGGCGGTCCCGGTATCGCGGTGCGCAACGTCATCGTATTGACGCCCGAGGGCCAGCCGATCAGCATCGACCCGCTCCGGGTGCGCGCCGCGTGGTCGACGTCGTGGCTCAGCGGGCAGCCCGCCCTCCACATCGATCTGGTCAGCGAGATCGGCGAGGCGGAGGGCACACTGCGCTTCGGTGAACCGATGGGTTGGAGCGGCGAGCTGCAGGATCTGGATCTGGCGCGACTGCCCTTCGCGTTGCCCAGTGGGATGGAGATCAGCGGGCGGGCGGATATCGACGCGGACCTGCTGATGGCGGACGGCACGGTGACCGGCGATCTGGTCTTCGCGGCCCTCGACGGTGCCCTCAGCCACCCCAGCCTGCCCATCGAGATCGACTTCGAGCAGTTCGGCGGCGAGGTCGTGCTGGGCGGCGAGAACCTGGCCGAGATCCAGAGCATCGTGCTGAACGGCCAGACGGTTCAAGCGCGCGCGTCCGGCACCGTCGCGCAGTCTCGTCGGCCGGGACAGAACCCGCTCAACCTGATCGTGGACATCGAGGTCAAGAATCCCGGCATGGCGAATTTGATGCGAACCATGGGGGTCGACCTGGATCCCCAAGACAGAGTCAGCTTTCGGCTCGGGGGCTCGATGCAGAACCCCACGGTGGTGCCACAGAGATAGCCACGCTCACCCCACGCACCCCCACGCACCCCACTCACTACACTCACTACACGGACAAACCCGGCACGAGGCAGGAGCGCCAGAGATGAGGGGCAATCGGGCCGACGAGCTCCAGCGCATCTTCAAGACGCTCTCCGACCCCACGCGGATGCGCATCCTGTGCTTGCTCGAACGCGAAGAGCTCGTTGTTCAAGAGCTGATGGAGGTGCTCGGCATGGCGCAGTCGCGTGTGTCGCGGCACCTCGCCATCCTGCGCGAGGCCGGGCTGCTCTCCGACCGCCGCGACGGCACCTACGTCTTCTACCGCTTCGTGCCGCCCGCCGAGGGCGCGTGGCGCGACGGCTGGGCGCTGGTGCACGACGGGCTCGCCGGCGACCCCACGGCCGAGCGTGACGACGCCCTGTTGCGCCAGGTCATCGAGGCCCGCAGCGCCCAGGCGCGCAACTTCTTCGACGCCGTCGGGCCCGAGTGGGACGCGCTGCGCAAGGTCTTCAATGACGATGTGCTGCGCGCCCGTGCGATCGACCGCCTGGTCACGCCCGGCCTGCGCGTCGCAGACGTCGGCACGGGCACCGGCATCCTGGCCACCGAGCTCGCGCGTCTCGGGCTCGATGTCGTGGGCATCGACCACTCGGCACGCATGCTCGAGGCGGCGCGCGGCAAGCTGGAGGCGCAGTCCTTTCCGGCCGGTGGGCGCGTCGAGCTGCGTCGCGGCGAGGCCGACCGCATCCCCCTGGACGATGCCAGCATGGACGCAGCGTTCGCCCATATGGTGCTCCACTATGTGCCCTCGCCCGCCGATGTCGTGCGCGAGATGGCTCGCATCGTCAAGGCCGGTGGTGCGCTGGTGGTGGTCGATTTCGTGCAGCACGGCCACGAATGGATGAAGCAGGAGCTCGGTGTGCTGTGGATGGGGTTCTCCGCGGATGACGTCTGCGGCTGGTTCGAAGCGGCCGGCCTTCCGGACGTTCAGCTCGAGGAGTCCGAGTCCGTGGCCCACGGCCGCGACCTGCCGGCGACCTTCATTGCCTCCGCACGCCTGCCCGCGCGCCGGGAGGGGCTGGCCTGAGCGAGAGAAAGGCAGGGGCCCTGGCTCGGATCCGCGCGGTGCTCTTCGACGTGACCGGCGTCCTGATGAGGCCCGCCGAGCCGGTCGGTCAGACCTACTCGCGGGTCGCCGCCGAGCACGGCGTCGAGCTGTCGGCCGAGCGACTCGACGACGCCTTCCCGCGCATCCTGCAGCGCATGCCAGCGCGGGTCTTCCCGGCCGAGCCAGCCGCCGAGGTGCCCGCACGGGAGCGCGCGTGGTGGCGCGAGGTCGTGCGCCAGACCTTCCAGGCGGCTCGGCCAGGCGTGCGATTCGACGACTTCGACAGCTTCTTTGCCGCGCTCTACGACGGTTTCGCACGACCGGACGCCTGGCGACTGGCGCCGGGTGCGTCCGATGCGCTGGTCGACCTGCGTGCCCTCGGGCTCGCCACGGGAGCGGTCTCGAACTTCGACCATCGTCTTCCGAATCTCCTGGAAGCCCTTGGAATCGAACCACTTCTCGATACGGTTGTGATCCCAGCAGGGTGCGGTCACGCCAAGCCCGACAAGGCGATCTTCCAGTTCGCCCTGGACGCGTTGGGGGTCGCTCCCGGGGCGGCGATCCACGTTGGCCACGACCCGGTCGCGGACGAGGCGGGCGCGCTGGGCGCTGGCCTGCGCGTGCTTATGTGGACCCGGAGCGACAACCTCGCATCACTTCCAGCGCGCCTGCGGGCCGTCGCTACCCTCGATCCCTGAAGCGGCACGGCCACCGGGGCCGAACGCCCCAGGCGGCGAGCAGGAGAGCCTTCGCATGAGTGAGCGTACGAGCAAGCGCATGAGCCAGCAAGCCGTCGATCCGCCGTCCACGGCCTCCGACTCGGCGCTCGCCTTCTTCCGCGAACGCTTCGGGCTCGACGACCGCAGCCTGGAGGCCACCCTCGCGACCGCGCTCGAGCGCGCCGTCGATCACGCGGATGTCTACTTCGAGTACACGATCCAGGACTCGGTTTCCCTCGAGGAGGGGATCGTGAAGAGCGGCAGCCGGCACCTGGAGCAAGGCGTCGGCGTGCGCGCCCAGCGGGGCGAGCGCCAGGGCTACGCGCACTCCGACGAAATCAGCATCGACAGCGCACAGCTCGCGGCGGCCACGGCGCGCGCGATCTCGGATGGCAGCGGTCGGGCTGCACCGGTCGCCGTAGAGACGCGCTCGGCCGGCACCCACGACCTCTACCCGGTGCAGACGGCGCCCACCGAAATCCCCGTCGAGCGCAAGGTCGACCTGCTGGGCGAGATCGACGCCTACGCGCGCGGCCTCGACCCGGGCGTCACGCAGGTGATGGCCAGTGTGATCTCGCAGCACCGCAACGTGCTGATCGCCGCCAGCGATGGCACGCTGGCCGGCGATGTGCAGCCACTGGTGCGCCTCAACGTGCAGGTGATCGCGGCCGACGGAGAGCGACGCGAGATCGGCTATGAAGGCATGGGAGGGCGCTACGACCTCGAACGCCTGATGGAGCCGGGTACCTGGAAGCCCCTCGTCGAGGAGGCGGTGCGCGTCGCCAAGCTCAACCTCGAGAGTGTGCCCTGCCCGGCCGGGACCATGGACGTGGTGCTCGGGCCCGGCTGGCCGGGCATCCTGCTCCACGAGGCCATCGGCCACGGCCTCGAGGGCGACTTCAACCGCAAGAAGACATCGGCCTTCTCGGATCGCCTCGGGCAGAGGGTCGCCTCCGAGGGCGTGACGGTGGTGGACGACGGCACCCTGCCCGAGCGCCGCGGCTCGATCAACGTTGACGACGAGGGCACGCCGACGCAGCGCAACGTACTGATCGAGAACGGCGTGCTGGTCGGCTACCTGCAGGATCGTCTGAACGCCCGGCTGATGGGCATGCAGCCCACCGGCAATGGTCGGCGGGAGAGCTACGCCCACATGCCCATGCCACGCATGACCAACACCTTCATGTTGGCCGGGGAGGACGATCCCGAGGACATCGTGCGCTCGGTGGACAACGGCCTCTTCGCCGTCTCGTTCGCCGGTGGTCAGGTGGATATCACCAGTGGCAAATTCGTCTTCAGCGCCAGCGAGGCCTACCGGATCGAGAACGGCCGGATCGGTGCATCGGTGAAGGGCGCGACGCTGATCGGCAACGGCCCCGAGGTGCTGATGCGCGTGACGCGCATCGGCCACGACCTGGCGCTCGATCGCGGTGTCGGAACATGCGGCAAGGACGGCCAGGGCGTGCCCGTGGGTGTGGGCCTGCCAACGATCCGGATCAACGACCTCACCGTGGGAGGCACCGAGGGATGAATGCGCCGGTCGGAATCGACGGACCCCGCATCGTGGAGGCTGCGCTGGCGCGCGCCCAGCAGGCCGGAGCCACGCAAGCGGATGCCGTGCTGGTGCTCTCGGATAGCCACGAGGCGAGAGTGCGGGACCAGGAGATCGAGTTCGTCAAGCAGGCGTCCGAGCGCGTCCTGGGGATCCGCGCCCTCTTGAACGGCGGCGACGGACTGCGCACGGCCATCACCTCCACATGCGACCTCTCTCCAGAGGCCGTGGATCGCATGGTCGATGAGACTGTGGCGCTCGCACGCGCCACAGCGCCCGACCCCTACGCGGGCCTGCCGGAGGGCGGATTCGCGGACGAGCTGCCGGACCTCGAACTCTACGAGGAGAGCGATCGCAATGTGAGCGTCGACGCACGCATCGAGGACGCGCGCCGGGCCGAGGCCGCGGCCCGCGCGTTCGACCCACGCATCGACAACTCCGAGGGCAGTCAGACCGGCTCGGAGTTCTCGCGCATCGTCTACGGCAATTCGGCCGGCTTCATTGGCGAGTACACATCCGCTTACCACTCGCTCTTCAGTGAGCCGCTGGCGAGTGAGGGCGAGTCGAAGCAGCGCGACTACTGGATCACCGTCGCAAGGCGGCTCTCGGATCTCGACGACGCCGCCGAGGTGGGCCGCAGGGCGGCCGAGCGCACCGTGCGGCGTCTGGGCGCCAAGCGCGTGCCCACCTGCGAGGTGCCGGTGATCTTCGATCCCTTCACCGCCCCGAGCCTGCTCGGCCAGCTCGTCGGCTGCGCGAACGGGTACTCGGTCTACCGCCAGTCCAGCTTCCTGCGCGACCGCATGGGCGAGCGCATCGCGGCCCCCGGTGTCACTGTGATCGACGACGGGCGCCTGCCGGGCGGCCTCGGCAGCAAGCCCTTCGACGGCGAGGGTCTGGCCACGCGCCGCAACGTGATCGTCGACGACGGTACGCTCTGCACCTGGCTGCTCGACAGCTACTCGGGTCGCAAGCTCGGGCAGGCCTCCACGGGCAGCGCCTCGCGCGGGGCCGGCAGCGGCCCCAGCGTGGGGGCCACGAACCTCTGGCTCGAGCCCGGCGACACGAGCCTCGAGCAGATCATTGCCAGCACCGAGAGGGGCCTGCTGGTGACGGAGCTGATCGGAATGGGCTTCAATCCCACAACCGGGGATTACTCACGCGGGGCCAGCGGGCTCTGGATCGAGAAGGGCGAGATCGTGCACCCCGTCGAGGAGATCACCATCGCGAGCAACCTGGGAGATATGCTGATGAGCATCGACGCCATCGGGGACGAGCTGATCTGGCGCGGCCGCACGGCTTGCCCGGCGCTGCGGATTGCCCAGATGACACTGGCGGGGGAGTAGAGGATGGCCGGCGGCGGGGCACCCGTAATCCAAGGTACGCACATGCCCGACATCGATCGCTGGTCGCGGCGCGTCGTGACGGCACTCGGCCAGAATCCCAGCTCGTTTACCGGCCCCGGCACCAACACCTACCTGGTCGGCACCGGCAAGGAGCGCATCCTGCTCGACACCGGCGACGGCCGGCGCGACTACCTGCCGGTGCTCGCCGATGCGATGGAGTACGCGGGCTGTCGGGCGCTTCAGGAGATCGTGCTCACCCACGGTCATCCGGACCACATCGGCGGCGTCGAGTCCGTGATCGAGCGCTTCGGACCGCTGCGCGTCACCAAGCTGGCCTACGACGAGTTCGACCAGCCCTACGACTTCCAGATCCGCCACCTCGCGGACGGCGAGTCCGTCAAGACCGAGGGCGCGACGCTCCTCGCCCTGCACACGCCCGGCCACGCGCCGGACCACCTCTGCTTCCTGCTCGAGGAGGAGAACGCGATCTTCACCGGCGACAACGTACTCGGCGTCGGCACCACGGTGATTCCCTCGGATACCGGCAGCCTCTCCGACTACATGGACTCACTCCGCGGGCTCCTCGATCGCCAGCCCGACAAGCTCTTCCCGGCCCACGGTCCGCTGATCGAGGACGGTTGCGCGAAGCTAAGCGAGTACATCGCGCACCGCCTCGAGCGCGAAGAGCAGATCCTCGACGTTATCAAGAACGGCGCCGCGGGTGTGACCGAGATGGTGAAGATCATCTACGCGGCATACCCCACGAATCTGCACACGGCCGCGGGACAGTCGGTCGCCTCGCACCTGATCAAGCTCGAGGCCGAGGGGCGCGTGCAGCGGGAGAACGACATGCAGGGCGCTGCCACCGTCGTGCGCTGGCAGATCGTCTGAGCGCGATGGCGTACGAGTACATCGAGATCGCGAAGGACGGCCACGTCGCCACCTTGACGCTCAACCGTCCCGAGCGCCTGAACGCGCTCGGCCGCGACCTGATGCTCGAGCTGATCGACGCCGCGCGCTCTTTCGCGCACGATACGGAGACCCGTGTCGTGATCTTCACCGGCGCGGGCAGACACTTCTGCGCCGGCGCCGACCTCAAGGACGACACACCCCGGGGCGACCTGCCGGCGTCGCGGCTCCAGTTGCGGCGAAGCCTGCGCGCCGGCCCGGATCTCGTGCGCGCGATTCACGAGATCGATCAGATTACGATCGCGGCGGTGAATGGCGGCGCGCTCGGCGGCGGGGCCTGCATTGCCACCGCCTGCGACTTTCGGATCGGTGCCAGCGACTCCTTCTGCGGCTACCCCGAGATCGACCGCGGTATGAACCTGCAGTGGGTCGCCCTCCCGCTCTGCGTCCACCTGATTGGCCCGGCACGCGCCAAGCGCATGATCATGCTCGGGCAGAAAGAGAATGCGAAGACGCTGCTCGACTGGGCGTTCTACGACGAGGTCGCCGAGCCCGACGAGCTGCTTGCTCGCGCGCGCGCGATGGCCGACGAGTACGCGGCCAAGCCTCCCATACCGGCCCAGATGATCAAGCAGAGCGTCAATGCCGTGGCCTCGGCGCTCGATCGCGCCGTCATGCACATGGATCTCGATCAGTGGATGCTGACGGCGACCACGGACGACTACCGCGAGGGCATCAAGGCCTTTCTCGAGAAGCGGGCGGCGCGCTTCGAGGGCAACTGACGAAGTCCCGGGCCTGGTCGCCCACTCTCGCCACCCTGACTCTACGCCCTACTCCACGCCCTACTCCACGCCCTTCTCCACTCCCTATTCCTTCTCCACGCCCTTCTTCTCACCCCCACCGCCATCTTCATCCACCGCCATGCGCACCATGGAGCGCAGCACGACGCTGCGGCGTGCGCCGCCGAGCAGCTGCTGCAGCTCCTCGTAGAGGCTCGGGTCGTTGACCAGCAGGCCGAGCGTGCCCTCACCACGATCGATCTTCTCGAGAATGCTGTTGAGGCGCGCGCCGGCCGCCATCGTCTGCGTGACCAGGCTGCGATCCGTCGAGCGGTCGTAGATGAGCGTGTGCAGGATGCCCTGGCCGTCACTGACCTCGCTGAGGATACTCTCGAGCAGCGAGAGCGAGTGCTCGATGCTCTCGATGCCCTCCCCCTCGTACTCCGTGTAGATCAGGCTGTGCAGGAGCCCGGGCCCCTCCTGGACCTGGATCAACAGATCGCTGGCGGCGGCGAGGCCGCGTGCGGCCCGCGCGCCGCCCTCGTCCGCGTTGAAGCCCTCGATCACACGGTTCAGGTTCTCGGCCAGGTCGGCGACACTGTCGAGGGCGCGGCCGCCCTTGGCGACGGCCAGGTTCAGATTGATCGGGCTCAGCGTGCGCAGCTCGTCGGCGTTGCGCAACATGGGCTCACCCGCACTGCCCACCGTGAGCTCCACGTATGCATCGCCCAGCACACCAATCGTCCCGATGCTGGCCACCGAATCCATACGGATACGATCCTGCACGCTCACGTCGATGCCCATGATGATGAGCACGGGCCAGTCGCTGCCGACGGGCTCGAAACGAATCTCGTCGACCCGCCCCACGTCCTTGCCGGCCAGCCACACGGGTGCTCCGGCCAGCAATCCCTGCACGTTCTCGAAGCGCGCCTCGAGGGTGTAGTGAGTCACGAAGAGGCCGCGCTCGGAGGTGAGCGAGAGAATCGAGATCGCCAGAGCCAGCAGGCTGACCAGGACGAAACTCCCCACCACCAGGGCCAGGCGTCCGTCACGCTCCATCGGCATCCTCCCCGTCACGGCCGAGCCAGACATCATCTGCCTCGAGGTCCGAGCCGCCATCCAGGAAGGCCTGGACGTCCTCGCGCGGCGAGCTGCGGATCTCATCCGGTGTGCCCTCGGCCACCAGGCGCCCGTTCTCGAGTAGCGCGATGCGGTCCGAGATCGCGAAGCAGAGATCCAGGTCGTGAGTAACGATGATCGAGGTCACCCCCAGCCGCGCGCGCAGATCCACGATCAATTGGCCAATCCGCTTCGAGTTGGCCGGGTCGAGACCCGTGGTGGGCTCATCGTAGAGGACGGCGCTGGGCTCGAGTGCAATCGCCCGGGCCACGCCCACGCGCTTGCGCATGCCGCCCGAGAGCTCGGCCGGCATCAGATGCTCGATCCCCACCAGCCCCACCGATTCGAGACAGGCGGCTACGCGCAGCCGAATCTCCTGCGGCGTGAGGTGCAGGTGCTCGCGCAGCGCGTAGGCGACGTTCTCGAGCACCGAGAGCGAGTCGAAGAGCGCCGCGCCCTGGAATACGAAGCCGATGTGCTTGCGCACCTCGACCCAGTCGCGCTCGCGCAGATCGGTTACTTCGGCGCCCTCCACGCAGACGCGTCCACGATCCGGGTGGAGCAGTCCGATGATGTGCTTCAAGAGGACGGACTTGCCCGTACCGGAGCCGCCGAGGAGGGTGAAGATCTGGCCCCTGTGAACGCTGAGATCGATGCCCCGCAGCACGTGGTTCGGGCCGAAGGATTTGTGTAGGTCGTGCAGCTCGAGGAAGATCTCCCCGGAATCCGGCTGCGTTGCTGTGGCGGCGTGTGTCATGCCAGGATCCTCAGATCATCATCAGCAGCTTGGTCAGAAAGAAATCGGAGACGAGCACGCAGATCGAGGCCACCACCACGGCGCGCGTCGTCGAGGTGCCAACCCCCACCGTACCGCCCGTCGTGCGAAGCCCCATATGACAGCCCACCATCGCGATCACCCAGCCGAAGAAGAATGTCTTGACCAGACCGTTGACCAGATCGTCCACCTGCACCACGCGGATCACACTCTGCAGGTAGAAATTGCTGCCGATCCCGTATTGGGCCGCAATCAGCATCCCGCCCAGGATGCCCAGCACGTCGGCGAGTAGCGCGAGCATCGGCAGGCCGAGGGTCCCGGCCACGACGCGCGGAAGCACCAGCTTCTGCAGCGGATCCGCACCCATGGCGCGGATTGCGTCCACCTGCTCGGTGACGGCCATCGAGCCGATCTCGGCGGTGATGCCGGCGCCCACCCGCCCGGAGACGACGAGCGCAGTCAGCACCGGCCCGAGCTCCAGCACGAAGGCCAGTCCCACGAAGCTGCCCGTGTAGGGCTTGGCTCCGAATCGGGAGAGCGAGACCACCGTCTGCAGGGCGAGCACCATGCCGGTAAAGAGCGCCGTGATGCAGACGATGGTGCTCGATCGCACCACCACCGACTCGAATTGCACGAAGATGTCGCGCGCGGACACGCCCCGGCGCCCAAGCGCCAGCGGTGTGCGCGCCGCGAGCAGTGCAAACTGCCCGAGCTCGTCGAGCACGCCGAGAGCGCGGCCGCCGAGCCGGGTGATCGGCCCGCGATCGGCCGCGGCGGCGGGCGCGACAATCGCAGTCAAGGTGCGTCCTCGCCGCTCGCGTCCGGAGAGGGCCCGGGCGGGCTCGCGATCACGTCGTCGCCCTCGGTCGGCACCGCGGCCACTTCAGGCACCGGTAGCGCCTGCCCGGGCGTCGATCTGGGCGCGACGAAGCTCTGCATCCAACGATCGAAGCTCGGCTCCGCCCGCTCGAAGGGTGCGGGCCCGGGCGTCACCAACAGCCAGTCGTAGACACACACGCCGGCCAGGAGGGTGATGGCCTTGATGCGCAGGCTCACGCCATCCTCCTGGGTGTCGAAGGTCTGCGTCCAGCCAGCGTCGCCGCCGTGCTCGATGGGGCCCGCGGCAAGCAGCTGCTCCCGCGAGGTACCGATGGTGAGCTGGCGCGCCAGTGACCCGACCGAGGCCCGTGTCCGACGGCAGCGCGAGGCCAGGCTGATGGCTGTGCCCTCGTCATTCCGGTAGGCCAGGTCGGCCCCGGGCACCTTGGTTCGCGTCCACGCCCCCGCAGTCCACTCGGGCACCTCGGAAATGAAGTAGCCGAGCTTCTTGTGCTCGAGGTAGGGGCCGCCGGGACCCTCGCGGCGGTCGAACTCCGACGCGCAGCCGACCCCGAGCAGCGCCGCGAGCACGAGCGCCCGCCAGGTCGCGACCCGATCTCCCCCCAGCTTGCAGCGCTCGGCGATTTCCATGCTTGCGCAAACCTATCCCGTTCCCCGACCGGCTGACTGCAGCTCCAAATTTCCATCACAGAATCAACCACTTGTGGATTGGCACCCGACCGGTCTCGGGTACATCGGTCGCACACCGAGAGCGCGACCGACTCGGGCATTGCCTTGACGGCGGCCCCACCGCTCGGTACTCCCACGCCGCATGACGCAATCGGCTCGCAGCGGCACCGCCCCGATCGTGCTCGCCAGTGGCTCGCCGCGACGCCGCGAGATCCTGACCCAGGCGGGGCTGGACTTCGTGGTCATCCCCCCGCAGGTCGAGGAAGTCCCCCTCCCCGGCGAGGCCCCGCTCGCGCTCGCCACGCGGCTGGCCGCCGAGAAGGCGCTCGCGGTGGCGCGCCAAGTCGGACCCGGCGCCGGCCTCGTGCTCGGCGCTGACACCATCGTGGTGCTCGGGGACCGAGTGATCGGCAAGCCGCGCGACGCCGAGGACGCCGTCGACATGCTGCGCGCGCTGACCGGCTGCGTCCACCGCGTGATCACCGGCATCGCGGTCGCGGATCCGGCTCGCCTGGTGGCGCACACGGGCGCTGTCGAGTCGAGCGTCCACATGCGGGCGGCGGACGACGACGAGATCCGCGACTACATCGCGCTCGGTGAATCCCTCGACAAGGCCGGCGCCTACGCGCTGCAGGGTGAGGGGGGAAGGCGCTTCGTCACGGCCGTCGAGGGCAGCCAGACGAATGTGATCGGCCTGCCGATCGAGGAGACCCGCGCACTGCTCGACGCGGCGCGCGCCGCCGTGGAAGAGTCGGGGGCATGAGCGAGGTCATCGATCCCGCCCTGGTGCGCGAAGTGGCCGAGCGCGTCGAGCGCGTCCAAGCGCGTATTCTCGCCGCCTGCGAGCGCGCCGAGCGCGATCCGGCGGAGCTGACGCTGGTCGGCGCCTGCAAGCGTCAGCCGCTGGAGCGCATCGCCGCGGCGGTCTGCGCCGGCGTCACCTCGCTGGGTGAGAACTACGTCCAGGAGGCGCGTGCCAAGCAGAACGCGCTGGCCGATCTACTGGCAAGGCACTGCGCGCCGGACACGGCACCCAACCCCGAGTGGCGCCTGATCGGCCACCTGCAGCGCAACAAGGCGCGTCACGCGGTGACGCTCTTCTGCGCGGTCGATAGCGTGGACCGCCCGGAGCTCGCCCGCGAGCTCGACAAGCGCGCCGGCGCGGCGGGCACCCGGATCGATCTCTGCCTGCAGGTGAATCTGAGCGGTGAGGCCTCGAAGTCCGGCACCCGTGAGGCGGACCTGCCCGAGCTGCTGGCGGCCTGCGAGGGCCTCGAGCACGTGCGCGTGATCGGGCTGATGACGATGCCCGCGCCGAGTGCCGACCCCGAGGTCGGGCGCGGCACCTTCGCGCGGCTGCGCGCACTTCGCGATACCCTCTCGCGCGAGCCCGGGGGCGCAGGGCTGACCGCACTCAACATGGGCATGTCAGGCGATTTCGAGGTCGCGATCGAGGAGGGGGCCACGCTGGTGCGCATCGGCAGTGCCCTCTTCGGCGAGCGCCCAGCCCGGGAGACAGAATGAGCGACGAGCTCGCGGAAAAGCGGATCGGCTTCATTGGCTGCGGCGCGATGGCGCGCGCATTGGCGGGCGGGCTGCTGGCAGCCGGCGTCGCGGCCGAGCGTCTGCGCGCCTCCGACCTCAGCGACGAGCAGCGCGGCGCCTTCGAGGCCGAGCTCGGCATCAAGACCACGCCCGACAACGCGGAGGTGGTCTCGGCCAGCGACGTCGTGCTGCTCTGCTTGAAGCCGGACGTCGTCGAGCCGGCGCTACGCGCCCTCACCGGCGGCGACGACCTCGGCCGGCCGCTCTGGATCTCGATCGCGGCCGGCGTGCGGCTCGCCAAGCTGGCCGGCGCACTGCCGGGTGGCGCGCGCATCATCCGCACCATGCCCAATACACCCGCCCTGATCGGTGCCGGCGCCACGGCGCTCTGCGCCAACGCGCACGCCGACGCGGCGGACCGCGCGGTGGGCGAGGCGATCTTCTCGGCCGTCGGCATCACGTGGCAGGCGCCGAAGGAGGACCTGCTCGACGCGGTCACGGGCCTCTCGGGCAGCGGTCCCGCCTACGTATTCCTCTTCCTCGAGGCCCTCGGCGACGCCGGCGTCCGCCAGGGTCTACCGCGCGACGCCGCCTACGAGCTGGCCTTCCAGACCGTGCTGGGTGCGGCCAAGCTCGCCAAGCAGGCCGGGCGCCACCCGGCCGCGCTGAAGGACCAGGTCACTTCGCCCGGCGGCACCACGATCGCCGGTCTCGAGCAGCTCGAGCGCGGCGGTTTGAGAGCGGCGGTGTACCGCGCCGTGGAGGCCGCCACGAAGCGCTCCCGCGAGCTCTCCGAGGACGACTCCTGGCAGCCCGTTGACGACTCCTAGCAGCCCGTTGACGACTCCTAGCAGCCCGAGGGGAAAAGCGTGATGCGTTCCCTCAAGATGCGCCCGACAGTTGCCGATCCCTTGCATGGCACTCTCGTCTCTCCAGGAGGAACGGAAGCCATGCGGATGACCCCGCTCGAGATCCAGAGCCACCGCTTTGGACGTCGCATGAACGGCCTCGACCGCGACGAGGTGGAGGCCTTCCTGCGCATGGTGAGCGAGGACTACGAGGAGATCCTC
>JAFDDH010000286.1 GCA_019310975.1 Deltaproteobacteria bacterium
CAGGGCGCCCGCGGGCACGAAGACGAGGGTTCGGCTCTCCGAAGCCTCCAGGTCGGCGATGATGGGGGCGATCATCCACGTGTATAGCTGTCGCGCGGGCCGCATGAACTCGCGTGTCGTGCGCTTTACGAGCAGCGCGCGCAAGTGTCGCACCTCGTTCTCGAACGTGATCCGGTCGACCTCGGCCCGGTAGCTCTTCATCTCGCCGCCCGGCAGCGTCACCAGCGTCTCGATCCGATCCGGCAGTAGGATCGGGTAGAGGACGGCCTCCGTGCGCGCGATTTCGTCGAGCGATCGCGCCTTGGCCCGGTGGGCGTCCACGCACTCGTCGCCGAAATAGTCGCGTAGCTCTCCGGCCTTGACGCGCTCGGTGGTCTCGCGGGCCTCGTGCAGATCCGCCAGCCGGGCGGACGGCTCGCTCTGCGAGGCGGCGCGAAGCAGCAGCAGGTCGACGAGCTCGCGATGGACGCGGTCGGCCGCCCCGCGTTGCTCGTCTTCGCCGGCGCCCTGGCTTGCAGCGATTCGGTAACGCAGCGCATCGAGCCGCGCGGCGGCCGCACGGTAGTCCTCGATCGCCGCCCCCTGCTCGCCGAGCGCTCGGTGGAGGCGACCGAGCTGTTGGTACCAGCGCCAGGCGATCTCTGGCGTCGGCCTCGTCTCGGCGAGAAAGAGCGCTCGGCGTGTGAGATCCAATGCCTCGTCGAGCCGTCCGCGGTCCTCATAGACACCGCCCAGGTAGCCCAGTGCATACGACTCGGATCGCCCATCGCCGACCGCGTTCGCGACTTCGGCCGCCTGGATGAGCAGCGCATGGCAGCGTCGCAGCAAGGAGGCGCTGGCCTCCGGATCGCTCGCCACGGTCTGCAGCTTGCGGGATGTGACGGCCAGGTGAAGCAGCAGCGCCGCCTTGCGATGCGAAGCCTCGCGGATGGCGACGCGCTCGGCCGCCTCCTCGAGGAGCGCCTTGGCGGCGCTCGGATTGCCACTCTCGAGTGAGGCGCGCGCGCGATTCGACAGCGTCTGATCGACGAGCATCGGATCATCGCTTCGGCGGGCGGCCTCACCCGCTTCCACGTAGCGGGCGAGCGCCGCCCCGGTCTCGCCGCGCGAAAGCTGGGCGTTGCCCAGATTGATCAGGGCGACCGCCTCGAGGTGAGGCCACTGGGCCGCATGCGCGCTCTCGGCGGCTTCACGGAGCGCAGCCTCGGCGGCTTCGTGTCGACCGCTGACCGACTGCAGCCGGCCGAGCAAGATCAGCAGCCCCAAGGCGGCCCTTTCGTCACCCTGCTCGTGCGCCATCTCGAGTGCGCTCACGGCCGATCGTTCGGCGGCGCGCGTGTCACCGAGGGCCAGCTCTCCCTCGGCCAGCGCGTGAAGTGCCGCCAGCTCGCCAGACCGGTTGCCGGAAATCGCGTACGTCGCGGCCAGCTGGGAATGAATCGAGTTTGCGCGCTCGAAATCGCCAGCCTCGAGTGCGCGGCGCGCCTCGAGGGCTCGCGGATCCGGAGCGGGATCACCAGCCCTGGCAGCGAGAGACACCGCCACCGCGATCGGGAGAAGGATCCCGATCGCCATCGCAGCGACTCCCCCGTGCCCGCGAGGGCCGGTCCCGACGTGCCCAGGCCGTTTCATGACGACCCGATTCTATCGCCAAGGTCGCGGCCGCACAGGGTGCATGCGGGACGATGCCAGTGCGGCGCGTATTCGGCATGCTCTCGCGGGACTCGACGGGGCGACTCCAGCGTCGCCAAGCGAGGGAGTCGATCTCTGTGCGGCGCGAATTTGGGCCGAGGATGGCGAGCAGGACCTGGGTGCTGCTCGGCGTCACACTCGCCCTGCTCACCGGGAGTTCGAATGCGCTGGGCCAGATGGCCCCGCCGAGGGCCGACGACCGCATTCTGCCCGGCTCGCGACCCGTCGAGCCGCCGCCGGTCATGGACGACGAGGCTGAGCCTTCGCTGATCCTGCCGCCGGTCCCGGGTCGGTTCGGGACCCGCAGGGGCGACCACATCGGTGACGCGCCCCGTCTTCACCTCAGGCAAGTCCGGCTGCACGGAAATACGGTCTTCTCGGATGCGCAGCTCGCACCGGTGATCGAGCCCTATCTGGGCCGATCGATCCGCAGCGAGGATGTGCTGGCGCTGCGCGATGCGCTCACGCTCTTCTACTACGAGCGCGGTTTTTTGAACTCGGGTGCGACGATCCCCGACCAGGCGCCAGTGGACGGAAGCATCGAGATCCGCATCGTCGAGGGCCGGCTCGGGCGCATCGAGATCGTCGGCAACCGCCGGCTCCGGAAGGCGTTCTTGCGCAAGCGTCTGGCGCTCGATCGCGGGCGCCCGCTGAATATGGGCGACATCGAGACCGGCCTGCGCTTCCTGCTGCGGACCAGAGGTGTCACGCGCGCCGACGCGGAGGTGCTGCCCGGGGACGAGCCCGGCCTGGCTCGGCTGCGGATTCGGATCGACGAAAAGGTACCGATCCAGCTATGGGCCGACGTGAACAACGGGCGCTCGCCCGCCATCGGTGCCTACCAGCTACAGCTCGGCGCGGGCTGGGACAGCCTGGCCGGTCGTGCGGACGTGCTGGACCTTGGCTTCAGCATCAGCGAGGGGCTGCGCGAGGTGCGGACGAGCTACGAGATTCCGCTGAACGGCCACGACGGGGTGTTCGGCCTCCACTACGTCTACAACACAGGCGATATCGTGGCCGAGCCGGTGAGCGAGCTCGGAATCAGCAGCCGCTACGTGAGCGCGGCCGCCTCGCTGCGTCAGCCCATCTATCGTCGGCTCGACCGGCAGCTGCTGGCTGGCGCCCTCTTCGAGTGGCGACGCAGTCGAACCTTCATCCTCAGCGACTTGCCGGAACTTCCGGGCGATCTCCCGAACGGCATCCCCGAGAGCTTTACACCGGGCACATTGAGGGACGAGGGACTCGCCACTGTGAGCGTGCTGCGCAGTTATCTCGAATGGTCGCAGAATGGCCGTGGCTACTCGGCGGTGCTGCGCTCGACGCTGAGCTTCGGGCTCGATGTCCTCGGCGCGACCATGAACCCGCACCCCGTGGAGGACGGGCGCTTCATCTCCTGGCTCACCCAGGCGCAGTGGATCCAGCGCTTCGAGGATCCGCGCGTCGAGCTGCTGGTGCGTGGGAGCCTCCAGCTGACGAACAATCCCCTGCTGCCGATGGAGCGCTTCTCCGTGGGTGGCCGCCATAGCGTGCGCGGCTACCGCGAGAACCGACTCGTGCGCGACAACGGCTGGACGGCCTCCATCGAGGCGCGCTTTCCGATCTGGACGCGCGCCGACGGCACAACCTGGCTTCAGCTCGCCGCATTCGTCGATGCCGGGCGCAGCTGGTGGGCGCAGGATCGCTTGATCGGAGTGCAGGGGCAGTACCTGGCGGGGGTGGGTTGGGGTCTACGCTTCTCACCTCGCGACTGGCTCTACGCAGAGCTCTACTGGGGCTACCCGATCATCGAGGCCCCGGGTGTGCTGCCGGATCGGGACGCCCAGGACGAGGGCGTCTACTTCCGGGTCACCGCGCTGGCCTTCTGAGCGAGCAGAGGAGTCGATCGATGTCGGAGCGCAGAAGAGATGGCAATCATGGCATGATGGGAGCACGAATGGGAATTCCCAGCCCCAGCCCGAGGCATTCCGCTGCGCTCACTCTTCTGAGTGTCGTGGCCACACTCTCCGCTCCGGTGGTCGCCGACGTAACGCTGGACGGCTCGCTCGCGGGCGGGCGCACCGACGTGCTGACCGGAGCGTCGATCTCCATCGATGCGGATATGGGCGAGACGGTCGGTGCCAACCTCTTCCACAGCTTCGGCCAGTTCGACGTCGACACGGGCCAGCTTGCGACCTTCTATGGAACCGATCCCGGTAGCATCGATCGCGTGATCGCGCGGGTGACGGGCGGGACTCGCAGCCGCATCGCCGGAACCGTGGCCACCGATCCGGGCACGTTGCTCGGTGCCGATCTCTACTTGCTGAACCCCTACGGCGTGACGCTCGAGAGCGGCGCCCAGATCGACGTGACCGGCAGCTTCGTGGTTAGCACTGCACACACACTCGAGCTGCAGGATGGCGGAGTCTTCAGCGCTGTCGCGCCCGGGCAGAGCACTCTCACGGCGGCGGCACCCAGCGCCTTCGGCTTCTACGATCCGAGCCAGTACGCGATCGAATCGATCGAAGTCTTCGATTCGAGCACGCACGTGGACGCCGGCTGGGGCCGCACCGTCGCACTCGTGGGCGGCGACGTGACGATCCGCCAGGCACAGGTCGGCGGGCCGGGGGTCTTCGTGCAGCCCGCAGGTGTCGATGGCGTGGATGTGGCCATCGCCAGCGTGGCTTCCGCGGGCCGCGTCACGATCGACGAAGCAGCGTCCGCGCTCGGGCTCTCCACCGACTCCGTCGACGAGCTCGGGACGATCGCCATTGCGGACACGGCCAGCCTCGACGTCACTGGCGAGACCGCTGGGACAGTCTTGATTCGTGGCGGGCGGCTCGTCCTCGCGGACCGCAGCTCGATCCTGTCGACCACGTTCCAAGGGGATGCTGGTCGCATCGATGTCGAAGTGCGCGATGACGTCCGGCTCTTGGACAGGTCCATCATCTTCAGCACGGTGGGCGTCCGAGATGCCCAGAATCCGGGCATAGCGGGCGCTGGGGCAGACGTCCGCGTTCGGGCGAGCAACTTTTTTGCCGCCAACTCCTCGCGCATTGCCACGAGCAGTGTATGGGACGATGGCAACCTGGACCGCCCACCCATCGGACCGGTGAAGGCCGGCGGCGACATCGACATCGATCTCGGCCAGGGCCACCTCGAGCTCCAATCCGGCGGGCAGATCACCCGGCGGTGAGATTCGGATTCACAGTGGCTCGATTCGAATCGATTCGACCGGCTCGACCTCCACGTCGCGCCTGTCCCAAATCGCCACTACGTCGAGCAACTATGGTGTCGGGGGCGACGTCTTCATCGAGACGGGCCATCTCGAGGTAGTCGACGGCGGACACATCGAAACGGTGAGCGGTGGCGCCTTGAAGGGTGGCGACATCAGTATCACGGCCGATCGAATCGACATTGCGGGCGAGGTTCCAGGCATCAGCAACGCTGTCATCGCTAGTGTCACCAACGGAACGTCTCTGCCCCATGACCCGGCGGCCAAGAAGAGCGGCGACATCACGATCCTGACCCGAACCCTCCGCATGGGAGCCAACGGCTTCCTATTCAGCGATCTGGACGACGTTGCATCCGGGCGCGGCGGCGATGTTTCGATCATCGCCACGGAGGAGATCGGCATCGATCTGGACCCGGAAGTGGCCGAGATTTCCGTGATCTCGGCGAGTGTCTGTGGCTTCGGAACGCGGTGCCGGTCGGGCTTCACAGGACGAGGTGGCAACCTCTTCGTCGAAGCCGGACGCATCAAGATGCGTGGCGCAGCGAACATCGAGGCCTCGACGAGCGG
>JAFDDH010000287.1 GCA_019310975.1 Deltaproteobacteria bacterium
GCGGGCACCCCCGTGAGGGGATTCTGCACCAAAGTCGCGTGTTTGCGCTGTGCTTCTCCGCGTCGCGTTGCGGGCGGATGAAATGTGATTCGCCGCACCAAGGGGTTGAGCCCGCAGCTCTCAAGTCCCCGAAACAGCGGGCCGAAGAGTCGGACTGTCTGAGATCAACCCCGTTGGTCTCGCGGCAATGGGTTCGCGGAGGAGTGTCTGGTGGCGATCAACAACGTACAGAGGTATCGCGAGGACCTCATGATGAGCAAGGCCGAGCTCGCGCGGAAGGCCGGTCTCTCGACGCTGACCATCGATCGCGTCGAGGCGGGCCGACCGTGCCGCCTCGATACCAAGCGCAAGATCCTGCTGGCCCTCGGGCTCAAGGTGTCGGACAAGGACCTGGTTTTTGGGATGGGGATGCCCGAGAACGAGGTGCCAACCACGACCTTCGACGTCTCCGTCGACCAGCGGCAGTTCTAGTCAGGGCCGGAGGGGAAACTACCCAATGAACTTTTCACTGCCCAGCTTCGGAAAGAAGTCCGTTGTCGGTCTCGACATCGGCTCCAACTCCGTAAAAGCCGTCGAGATCGTCTTGAAGGGCAAGGATAAGGGCTTCGAGCTCAAGAGCCTCGGCATCGCGCCGATGCCCGCCGAGGCCATCGTCCAGGGTGCCTTCCTGAATTCGAGTGCCATCGTGGAAACGATCCAGGAGGCGATCCAGTCCGGACGCATCAAGAGCAAGGAAGTCGCCGCGGCGGTCGCTGGACACTCGGTGATCGTCAAAAAGGTGAGCCTTCCGACGATGACGCGCGAGGAACTCGAGGATCAGATCCAGTGGGAGGCGGAGCAGTACATCCCCTTCGACGTGAACGAAGTCAACCTGGACTTCCAGATTCTCGGCACCAGCGAGGGAGAGGGCCAGATGGACGTTCTCCTCGTCGCTGCCAAGAAAGACCTGATCGACGACTACGTGCAGGTGATCACTGAAGCCGGGCTGACGCCGGTGGGTGTAGACGTCGCCTCCTTCGCGGTCGAGAATGCCTACGAGATCAACTACGAAGCCGAGCAAGAGCGAGTCTTCGCCCTCGTGAACGTTGGTGCCCAGGTTGTGAACATCAACGTGGTGCAGGACGGAATTCCCGCCTTCACGCGAGATATCACGACCGGCGGCAACCAGTACACCGAGGAGATCCAGAAGGCACTTTCGATCGGATTCGACGAGGCCGAGCGCCTCAAGCTCGGTGGCAACGCCAGCGAGCAGAGCCAGGAAGTGGTTCCGCAAGAAGTCGAGCAGGCCATCCGCGGCGTCACCGATACGGTCGTGGGCGAGATCTCACGCTCCCTGGACTTCTTCACCGCCACAGCGGCGGATAGCCACATCTCAAAGGTCTACCTCTGCGGAGGCGGTGCCAAGGTCGCGGGCTTTCTCAACACCTTCCAGGAGCGGACGGGATTCGAGATCGAATTCCTCAACCCGCTCTCGCGAATGTTGCCGAGCAAGGGCTTCGACCCGGTCTATCTCGACGAAGTCGGCTCCTCGCTGGGTGTCGGGATCGGGCTGGCTACACGGAGGATCGACGGTCGATGATTGAAGTCAATCTACTACCGCATCGCGAAGCCAGGCGAGCGGCTGATCTGCGCGAGAGCATTGCGCTGCTGGTCCTCGGCCTGCTGGTCATCGCGGGCAGCGTGATCTTCATGAATGGGAAGGTCAATGATCAGCTCGTGAGCGCGCGTGCTCAGGTGCAGCAGCTCGAGAGCGACATTGCTCGCTACAAGCCGCAGGAAGAGCAGGTCGCGAAGTTCCGCAAGAAGAAGACCGACCTCGAAGACAAGCTCGAGGTCATCCGTGGGCTCGATCGCGCGCGCACCGGTCCGGTCCGCATGTTCGACGAGCTGGCGGAGAAGACGCCCGAGCGGCTCTGGCTGACCAAGCTGTCGACACAGGGCGGCAAGCTCAAGATCATGGGCAACAGCCTCGACAACGGGGTAGTCGCCGACTTCCTGAAGGCAATGAACAGCTCGGAGTATTTCGCCAACGTCGATCTCCTGAAGACGGGTGGTGGTTCGCAGATCCAGGGCGTCCGCATCGTCAAGTTCGAGATCAGCGCGGACCTGGTAACGCCCGATCCAGACGACAAGAAGTTGGCCGAGAGCACGGGCGCGGAAGCCTAGGGGGAGAGGCTGATGGATCTAAACTTCGACTTCGACGAACAGCTCGAGAAGCTCGGGAAAATACCCAAGCCGATTCGCCTGGCGGTGGTCTCGGCAGTACTCTGCTCAGTTGCGGCGGCCTACTGGGCTGTCTCGTACCAGCCGCGGGCCGACGAGGTGACAGTACGCCTCGCCAACGCACAGCAGCTTCAGCGCAAGCTGAACAACGTGCGCGCGGTGGCCAGCAACGTGGGCGCCTTCGAGATGGAGGTCGCCGCCCTGGAACGTGATCTAGAGCAGGCTCTCAAGCAGCTCCCGAATGGCAAGCAATTCGAGGATCTGCTGCGCGATATCAGCACCGCGGGCAAGCAGGTGGGTGTGCGCATCAAGTCGATCCAGAGAGAGCCGGAGATCCCGCGCGACTTCTACGCGGAGGTTCCCTTCCGCCTCGAGGTGGAGGGGACCTATCACGATCTCGCTCGCTTCTTTGAACGAGTGGGCCAGCTGGCGAGAATCGTGAACGTCGGGGCGCTGGAAGTCAACGTCCTCGAGGAGAACCGCCGGAACACCAGCCTGAGGATCGTGGGCACCGCAACGACCTTCCGCTTTCTCGGGGAAGGCGACCGTCGCCCGGCACCGACGGCGAAAAAGAAGAAGCGCAGGTCTGCGCACGGGCAAGGGTAGGGGGGCATGGTCGTGAGAAGCGTCGGGATTGTGATCGCGATGGCCCTGGTGATGATCCTGGCCGGATGCAACGAGGATCCGGTCGGGGGCACTACCACGGAAGACTTTGCGGCGCAGAGAGACAAGCTGAAGCAGGCGTTGGCCAAGAAGAAGGGCCCGGGGAAGGGCCCGCGGGCGGCTCAGCGCCAGCCGGACGAGCCCGAGCTTGAGATCGGCTACGCGGGCGCCGGAAAAGATTATGTCTACGACTCGAATGACAAGCGGGATCCCTTCCGCTCCTTCCAGTTCGTCGACGATGGGGTTCCCAAGCCTGGCTTTGGACCTCTGGGTGATTTCGAGCTGGGTCAGCTCTCTGTGGTCGCGGTGCTCTGGGATACCAGCAAGCCGCGGGCACTGGTAGCTGATCCGGGCGGAAGGTCCTTCGTGGTGCACGAGGGGTCGCAGATCGGCAAGAACAACGGTCGTGTGATCCACATCGGGGACAACCTGGTGCTGGTGAAAGAGACATACGTCGACTTCGAGGGTAATGAGACCACGAAGGACGTCGAATTGCGCATTCGAAGGAGCCAGGGAGGGTGAGTTCGATGTTCCGTCGTGATAGCGGAAGTGTGAAGAAAGTTGCAGCGATCCTTGGGATCTTTGCAACGGCGGCGATGTTCGCGTGTGCGACGTCGCAGCCGACCGATGACAGGGGTGCGTCGGACGGCAGCGCCGCGGTAGTGAGCCAGGAGCTCACCGAAGTGACGGTCGACAGCGTCGACGGCCAAACGGTGATCAAGCTCCAAGGGCTCCATGATCCCGCGTACTCGACCCATCGCATCGATGAGGACAACGTCCTCGTGATCGAGCTGCCTGGTGTCAGCCAGCCCTCGGGCAGTCTATTTGATGCGCTCTCGGAGTCTGACAATCAGATCTCGGTCTACGATGGCCTCGTCGATCGGGTCAGCACCTCGACCTATATGGGCGATGACCATCCGGTCACGCGCGTAGAGGTCGGGTTCGCGACCCTGGCCGATTTTGAGGTCGTCGCGGCGACGGACGGTCTCGAGGTGTGGATTCACACTCCGGTTGAGACAGCCGAGCTGGTCGAGGACTATGATCTTGGTCTGGACACGGAGCCGGACGAAGGCCTGACGGAGTCCATCGAGGATCCCTGGGCCGTCGCTGAGTCCTTGAACGAGTCCGACGAAGGCGGGATGGCCATGGCCGACGCCGACGCCGAGAGTCTGGACGCCGAGCTGGAGTCGGAGGGCGCCGAGGCGATCGTCCCGGCAAACGCGGCTCCGGCCAAAGTGCTGAACTCCGTCTCGGTCCAGGCGACCGAGACGGGTACGCTCTTGCACCTCGTGGCCGACGGTATGCTGACCTCTGCGGAAACCTTCACGCTCGAGAACCCGGACCGCCTGGTGGTGGATCTTCCGGGGATCACCAACGGAGGCGCGCAGCAGAAGATCGCTATCGACAGTGAGTGGGTCGAGAGTATCCGCATCGGCTCGCACGCGACGAAGCTTCGTGTCGTCCTGGATGGAGGCCCGAATGTCGACGGCTTCCAGGGGCGCCGTCTGATTCCGGCGGCGAATGGCCTGATCCTGACCGTGGGCTCCGGTACCGATCTCGACGACGCGCTCGCGCAGTCGCTCGAGCAGATGGCCGGCACCAGCCTGATGGCAGCGATCGAGGACGAGGAGACGGCGGATGACTGGGTAGCTGACGAGACCCCGATCGAGGAGACCACGGATGACTGGATGGCTGACGAGGCGCCGGTCGAGGTGGCTGACGAGACGCCGGTCGAGCAGTCCGACGACGTCCAGGCATCCGCTGAGGTCTACGGCCTGCAGTACGACCGCAGCGCCGAGCGGGATCGGATTGCGGTGCTGAGCGATCGAGTGATCGACTACCAGATCCACCAGCCCGACGCCGAAACCGTGGTCATCAGCATCCCGAACGCGATGCTGGCCGAGTCAGTCGGTGAGCGGATCACTCCGGAGCTCGGGGGTCCCGTCTCTCTGGTGACTT
>JAFDDH010000101.1 GCA_019310975.1 Deltaproteobacteria bacterium
GAAGAAGTAGCGGTTGGTTGTGCCGCCGACGTCGACGGAGAGATTGACGAAGTAGCCACGTCCGAAGAGGTTGGACTGCGAGAGCGAGGCTGTGAAGACGAGCCCGTCCTGCGACGAGTAGCCCGCACCGAAGCTGAACGAGCCAGTGGGGCTCTCGACCACGTTCACTCCGAGGTCGAGCTGAGAGGGATCCTCGGTGGGCTCGGAGGAGAATGAGACATCCTCGAAGAATCCGAGGCGACGAATTCGCTGAGTGCTCAGCTGCACGCCACGGGCTGAATAGAGCTGGCCCTCCACGACCTTCATCTCGCGCCGGATCACGGGATCGACGGTGCGAGTATTTCCAGAGATCTCGATGTTGCGGACGAAGTAGAGCGGCCCCTTCTCGACGACGAATTGGACGTCCACCTCGCGCGTCTCCTGGGATCGGCGCGTGCCGGGCTGAACGCTGGCGAGGAAGAAGCCGCGATCGGTGTAGTGCCGTTCCAGGGCCTCCACATCCTGCGTCAGATACGAGCGGTTGAAGACGTCACCCTGCTTGAGGAGGATCTTCTCTCGCAGGGCGTCGAGATCCATCGTGTCATCCCCCATGACGTCGATGCTGCCCACCTTGAACTCCGGCCCCTCGTTGACCTTGATGCGGACGAAGAGGCCCTCCTCGGTGGCGTCCACCTCGGGCTCGGCGATCTCCACCTGCAGGTAGCCCGAGTCCGTATATTGCTTCTCGGCCTCGCGCAGATCGCGCGCGAAGATCGGCTCGGAGTAGGTCCCCGTGTGGTCGAACCAGCTCGTCGCCCGCGAGTACCATTTGTACGTTTTGGTGTTGAATTTGCTCTTGAGCTCCTTGCTGCTGAGCGCATGGTTGCCGTAGAACTCGATCTCGCGCAGCTTGAGCTTCTCGCCCTCGGCGACCTCGAAGTCGATGGACACCGCGCCCTGCTTGGCGTCGCCGACCTTGAAAGTGACCTCGGCCAGGTAGTAGCCCTTCTGCCGGTAGAGCTGAGTGATGCGCTCGGTGTTCTCGTGCAGGAGCGGGTGATCGAGCGTCGAGCCCGTGGTGAGGGTGAGAATGTCCTTGATCTCGTCGGAGTCGATGCGGTCATTGCCGAGGATCGAGATCTGGCGAATGACCGGGTTCTCCTCGACTTCGAAGATCAGAATCAGCCCGTCCTCGGTGATTTCGGCGAACGCGTAGACGTTCTGAAAGAAGCCGAGGGCGTGCACCTCGCGCACATCTTCGGCCAGGCGCGTGCGGTTGAGCGCCTCGCCAGGGCGCGTGCGGATGCGACTGCGAATCGCGTCCGACTCGATGCGCCGATTTCCGCGGATGCGAATGTCCGCCACTACCTCGCCCGAGGCGCCGAGGCCACTCGGCCCACCGATCAACGCCTCGGCACGGACGACCGTGATCGTCAGCTCTATGCCGCCCGCACGGCGCTCCGTATCAACGCTGACCCGCGCGATGCGGTCGAGATCCTCGATGCGCTGCCGATCCGCCTGGACGAGATCGGGGTCGTAGTGGGTGCCCGCCTGGGACTCGATGATCGCGCGCAGTGCGGGCTCGAGATCCGCGGCCCCGACAATGCTGAGTCCGACGATGCGGCCGGGATCGGCACCCGAGACCACGGCTACCACCTGCTCGGTGAGATCAGCCAGGCGGCCGAATAGCTCCCGATCGCTCTCCGCGGTGAAGACCACCGTGTGGCTTCGCGTCCCCGCCGCGACGGGCGTGATGCGTACGTCCAGGCTGTAGCGGCCGGCCAGCTCCGTCAAGCTGGCGCTGACGATGCCATCGGCGCCGAGCTCGCGCGCGAAGGCGCGCGCCTCGGCGTCCGTATACTCCGGCGGCGGACCGGGTGGCAGCGCGTCGCGCACCCTGCTCTGGTCCACCACGGCGATCTTGCCGGTGCCCGCCAGCCGAGATGCGAGCAGCGTCGGCAGGGACTCTTCGAGGTGCTGAAGCGGCTTGGCGCTATGCACCTGGAAGGGCAGCACGACCAGCACCGTCAGATCCGCGACGAGCCCATCGTCGTCCCGGACGACCTCCTCGACCTCCTCGGGCGCCAGCTCCTCGGTGATCGGGGCCGCTGCATCCTGCGCGGCGGTCGAGCCGACGAATAGGAGCATCGAGACCAGTAGCGCGCCGAGTGTCAGGGGCGCCGCGACGAGTCGCGATCCAGCGCGGAGCGGCGGGCGCAAGGACATCCTCCGGGCGGAGACGGCGAGCAGAGGGGCGGTTGGTGGCGCCGGATTCTACTCGTGGCCAGATCCCGTGACAAGACCACAACACGAGACGATTCGTCTTCAATGACAAATACTTAGGGGCTATTCCGGGATCCCGCGAGCGGGCGAGCGCAGCGCCCCAGGCGGTGTCGGAGGCTTTTGGGCCGCGCGCCTAGATCAGGCTCCCGTCCAGCGCGACGTCCTCTTCGAGCCGGCCGTCGACCATGACCACGATGCGCCCGAGCTTCTCCGCCATGTGGGCACTGTGCGTCACCACGATCAGCGTGGTCCTGTGCCGCCGGTTCATCTCCAGGAGGAGCTCCGCGACGTGCTCGCCCGTCGCTGGGTCGAGGTTGCCGGTGGGCTCGTCGGCCAGCACCACGGGCGGCTCGAGAACCAGTGCGCGCGCCACGGCGACGCGCTGGCGCTCGCCACCCGAGAGCTTGCCAACAGCGTGTTCCAAGCGGTGTTCGAGCTCGACCTCACCCAGGATGTGGGCGGCGCGCTCGCGCATCTCCTGCTGCCCGCGGCGCTGCAGCAGGCCGGGCATCATGACATTCTCGATGGCCGTGAACTCCGGCAGAAGATGATGGAATTGGAAGACGAAGCCGAGGAAGTGGTTGCGCAGGGCGGCCAGCTCCTCGGAGCTGCGCTCGAAGACCTCCTCGCCGCGGAAGCGGATGCTGCCCGAGGTCGGATGATCCAGCGTGCCGAGAATATGCAGCAGCGTGGACTTGCCCACGCCCGACTGTCCCACGATCGCAATGCTGTCGCCGGCATCGAGGCTCAGATCAACGCCCTTCAGCACGTCGATGACCGCATCGCCGGTCTCGAAGCGCTTACACAGCGCCTCGATGCGGATCAGCTCCTCGGCCATGCCCTCTCCCCGCTCACTCATGCCGCAGCCCTTCGGCTGGATCGATGCGCGCCCCCTGGCGGCTGGGCAGCAGCGTAGCGCCCAGGGAGAGCACCATGGCGATCCCCACCACGATACCCACCTGCACCGGATCCACCCTCGAGGGCAGCGATGAGAACTGATAGACGCTGGAAGGAAGCGTATCGATGCCGGTCAGCCCCTCGATCCAATCCTGGATCCACGACAGCCGATGCGTGACCGCCAGGCCCGCCACGACACCGAGCGCAGTCCCGATCAGGCCGATCAAAGTGCCCTCCAGGGCGAAGATTCGCTCGATGAAGGCGTCCTCCGCCCCCATCGCCTTGAGGATCGCGATGTCGCCCGATTTCTCCATGATCATCATGATGAGCGTCGCCACGATCACGAACGCGGCCACCACCATGATCATGCTGAGGAGCAGGAACATCATGATGCGCTCGGTCTTGAGCGCCTGGAAGAAGGCCGGGAAGTACTCCTTCCAATCGCGGATGCGGAAGTCCTCGCCGAGCTCCTGCGCAATTGCCTCTCCCACACGCTGCGAGCGGTAGTAGTCGGTCGTGACCCCTTCGACGCCATCGATCCCGCCGGCGCGCCGGAACTCCTGAGCGGCGGGAATGCTCACGTACGCGTAGACCTCGTCATATTGATAGAAGCTCGAGCGAAAGACGCCGACCACGCGAAAGCGGGAGAGCCGCGGCGCCGGCCCCAGTGGCGTCGGCGGGCCGCCAAAGGGAGAGATGACGAGCATGCTCTCCGCCACACCGATGCCCAGCGAGGAAGCCAGCTGGCTCCCGATCACGATGCCGGGGTCGAGCGGCGGCGCATCATCGTCGACCGCTTCGATCCCTTCCGCGTCCGCAACAATGTCGTCGAGTGAGCCCATCGCGACGTCACCACGCAGGCTGGTCACGGCGCCGATGGTCTCGGGATCCACGCCCCGCAAGCGGACGCTGTAGATCTCGCCTCCGCGTCCCCGCACCATGGCGTCGGCATCGAGGTATGGGGTTGCGGCCACTACGCCGGGCACGGCGCGGACGCGCTCCAGGATGCCGGGCCAATCGTCGATGCTTCCGCTCCGACCCTCGATGACGAAGTGCGCGCGATCGCCCAGGATCTCATCGCGCCAGGTCTGCTCGAAGCCGTTCATCACCGAGAGCACCACGATGAGGAGCCAGACGCCCGCCGCAATGCCCACCACGCAGATCGCCGTGATGGCCGAAATGAAGACCTGACGTCGCCGCGCCACCAGGTAGCGTGTCGCGATGAACCACTCCGCACGGCCACGCATGTCGAGCAAGCCCGCCATCGCGAGCGGCAGCAGGCCCAGAGCGATCAGGCCGAGGCCCGGCAGCCCGATCAGGCGCCAGGCATCGACCGCGAGCTCCATCTCACCCGCCAGGCCGAGCACGAGCGGCAAGCCCACCGCGGCACCGGTCCAGACCACCGCCACGAGTCCAGCTTGCGCGGACCCGAGCCGACCAAGCACCTGTCGCGTCACGCCGATCGCTAGAAACACGGCGCCCGCCGTCCCGCCGAGCCAGGGCCAGAGGGCTTTCAGCCAGGTCGATCGATCGACGGAGGCGAGCTCCGGTCGCATCACCTGGAGCGAGACCAGCCCGGCCACGGCCGTCCACACCACCGCACACGCGAGCATGCGGCGCCGTGAGCGGGCAACCCGGGCGAAGCGCTCGAGTACCACCACCGCGGAGCCAACGTAGACGACCGTCAGTACGAGGATCCCCAACGAGAGAGCGACGATGAAGGCGATCGCGAGCGCGCCCCCGAGCGCCGACGCCGCATCCGCGATCACCGCGAAGGGAAACATCGCTAGGTGTCTCCTGCCGATCGCGCGAGCAGGTAGGCTCGGATCAGCGGGTCGATGTCGCCGTCGAGCACTCCGAGCACGTTGCCGATCTCCAGACCGGTGCGGTGGTCCTTCACGCGCTGTTGCGGATGCAACGTGTACGAGCGGATCTGACTGCCGAAGCCGATCTCGCGCTTTTCGCCCGTGATCTCCGCCAGCCGAGCCTCCTGTTCGCGCCGCTCGCGCTCGTAGAGCTGGGCGCGCAGCACCTTCATGGCGGTGGCCTTGTTCTTGTGCTGGCTTCGCTCGTTCTGACACTGCACCACGATGCCCGTCGGCATGTGGGTGATGCGTACCGCCGAGTCGGTCTTGTTCACGTGCTGGCCGCCGGCGCCGCTCGAGCGGTAGGTGTCGATGCGCAGATCCGACTCATCGATCTCCACAGCCACCTCGTCGTCGATCTCCGGCACCGCAGTCACACTCGCGAAGGCGGTATGCCGACGCGCCTGCGAGTCGAAGGGAGAGATGCGCACCAGCCGGTGCACGCCCTGCTCGGCGTTCAGGTAGCCATAGGCGTGGTCGCCGACGATGCTGAGCGTCGCACCGCGCACGCCGGCCTCCTCCGCGGGCTGCACGTCGATCACCGCTGCCTTGAAGCCCCGCCGCTCGGCCCAGCGAATGTACATGCGCATCAGCATCTCGGCCCAATCACTGGCATCCGTCCCGCCCGCACCCGAGTTGATCTCGAGAATCACGTTGGCTGCGTCGTGCTCGCCGCCCAGCAGCTGGGCCAGCTCGGCGTCGTCGAGCACCGAGTCGATCTCCTGGAACTTCTCGACCGCCTCCCGGCGCGTTTCGTCGTCGTCCGCCTCGTCGGCGAGCTCCAGCAGTACGTCGGCGTCATCGAGCGACGTCTCGAGGCGGTCGTAGAGCCCGAGCTCCGCCTCGACGCTGCTCTTGGCACGTGAGATCTTCTCGGCGTTCTCCCGGTCGTCCCAGAGATCGGGCCTGGCCATCTCGGTCTCGAGATCCTCGTGCCGAGCTCTCAGTCCAGCCAGGTCAAAGACGCCCCCGGAACTCTTCGAAGCGCTCGCGCAGCTCGCGCAGGCGCTCGCGCAGCTCGCCGGGTTCCAGGTTTGCGATCGTATCCTTTGCGCTCATCATTGCTTCCTCTCCTCGACTACTCGGGCGACGCGCCCCGCTCTTCCGCGTCCGCCGACCCTTGCCTTCGCGCCGCCCGCACCGAAGTCACCAGCAGGCCGATCCAGCAGGACCCCACGAAGACATCACCCAATCGGACGTATGGACTCGCCCCGCGTGCGCCAGCGCCCGCAGCGAGCAATGGCACGTCGGCCACCAGCACGGCTGGCTCGAAGAGCGCGCTCTCTGCGCGAACCCTTCCTCGGCCGTCGATGATGGCGGACACCCCCGTGTTGGCGGCTCTGACCGTCCAAGCGCCCGTCTCTGCAGAGCGCAGAGCGGTCATCGCCAGGAATTGATGGGGGGCGCCGGTGCGACCGTACCAGGCGTCGTTCGTGATCGCGACGAGCAGCTGGGCACCGTCGTCCACGAAGCGTCGCACACGGTCCGGAAAGAGCAGTTCATAGCAGATCGGGATGCCGAGCCGGATGCGGCCGACGCCCGGACCGAGGTCGACCTCGACCGCGCGCGGCCCGTCACCCGCGCTCACGTCGAGGGGCGCGATGCCACGCGCCACGGCGTCGAGCAGGCCGCCGAGCAGCCCGCGGAAGGGGACGTACTCCCCGAAGGGCACGAGGTGGGATTTGTCGTAGCGGTCCACCGCGCGCCCCTCCGCGTCGAGCACGAAGGCGCTGTCGTAGTAGTCGGTGATCTCGCCGGTCTGCGGGTTCTGCCTTACGCCGACCGCGCCGATCACGTATGCGGCCCGCGTCTCGCGCGCCAGCGCGAGCAGGCGATCCGCGACCTCGACGTCGAGCTCGATCGCGCCTGGGAGCGCCGTCTCGGGCCAGACGACGAGTCTCGCCCCCTGTGCGACGGCCTTGCGCGAGAGCCGGTCGTAGAGCTCGAGCGTGTCCACGTAGCGCTCTGGGCTCCACTTCGCGCCCTGATCGACGCTGCCCTGGATGGCCGCGACGCGGACCGTGGTCGCCGAGCCGTCATCCTGCTCGAGCAGCTCCAAGGATCCCAGTCCGTGAAGCAGGCCGATCGTGAGCGCGATGACCACGCACTCACGCGAAGGCCAGAGACTCCGACGCCACGCCGAGATCCAACCAGCGAGGGCGGCCCCACCGAGCACTGTCACGAAGGCCAGGCCGTACACGCCGGTCCATGCCGCGATCGGCATGAGCAGCGAATTTTCGTGCTGCGCATAGCCGATCTCCGCCCAGGGAAAGCCCGTGAGGAGGAAGCTGCGAAGGTGATCGATGACGACCCAGAGCATCGCCGCAACCAGCGGCGAGCCCGCACCGCGCCGCGCCAGCCAAGCCCAGACCGCAGCAAAGGCTGCACCGTGCAGTCCGACATAGGTGGCGAGCAAGAACGGTGAGAGAACACCAATCGCCGGCGGCGCCCCGCCGTGGACCACGGTCACAACGTAGACCCAATGCAGAATCGCAGCATTGGCCAGCCACACGGTGACGAAACCCACGCGTGCCGCGCGCGCGACGGCGAGCCCCTCCAGTCCGAGAAGCAGAAACGCGGGTGAGAACCAGGCCAGCGCCCAGCCGACATCGAGCACCCCCTCGCCCAAGGGATGTGGGAAGGCGAGAAAGTTGACGAGCCCGTAGGCAGCGAGCCAGGCAAGTCGCGTCCGCTCGCTCGCGGGAACAGCCGCGGTCATGCGCGCGGAGCGCCGAGCTCGCGCACCGCCTTCCATACGCGCCGCTCCTCGGCGCGCATCACGCGGGCATCCTCGTCGTCTTCGTGGTCGTGACCGAGCAGGTGGAGGACGCCATGCACCAGGAGTCGCGCGACCTCGTCGTCCAGCCCGCGCCTTCGCGCGCTCGCCTGCGAGGCAGCGGTCTCGACGCTGATGACTATGTCCCCGAGCAGCTCCCCGCGATGCCTCTGGCCCTCGCCCTCCAGGAGCGAGAACGAGAGCACGTCGGTGGACCGGTCGAGGCCACGCCACCCGTCGTTGAGCCTGCGGATCTCGAAGTCATCCACGAGGGCGATCGAGAGCTCGGATCGCGCGTGCCCCAGGGCGCGCAGCACCGCGCGAGCGCGCATCTCGAGCAGCCGGATGTCGACGCGTGAGCCGCGTACGTCCCCCGGCGGGCCGCAGAGACGGACTGCCATCAGGCGTCGCCGCGGCCTCCGGCCTTGGCCTCGGACACGGACCGGCCGTCCGAGCCGCGGCTCTGGAATCCCTCGTAGGCGTGAATGATCGATTGCACGAGCGGATGCCGTACGACATCGGCGCGCGTGAAGTACATGATGCCAATCTCTTCGATATCACTCAGGATCTGAGTGGCCTCGACGAGCCCACTCTCGGTGCCGTTCGGCAGATCGATCTGGGTGATGTCGCCGGTGATCACGGCCTTCGACCCATAGCCAAGGCGCGTCAGGAACATCTTCATCTGCTCACTGGTGGTGTTCTGCGCCTCGTCCAGGATGATGAAGGAGTCGTTCAATGTACGGCCGCGCATGAAGGCAAGCGGTGCCACCTCGATCACGCCGCGCTCGCTGAGCCGGTCGATCTTCTCGTACTCCATCATATCGCGCAGCGCATCGTAGAGCGGGCGCATATAGGGGTCGACCTTCTCGGCCAGATCGCCTGGCAGGAAGCCCAGGCGCTCACCGGCCTCGACGGCCGGGCGGGTCAGGACGACGCGGCTCACATCCTTGGCGTTCAGCGCTGCGATGGCCATTGCCATCGCGAGATATGTCTTGCCCGTCCCAGCCGGTCCGACTGCGATCGCAAGGTCATGACGGCGGATCAGCTCAATGTAGTTGCGCTGCGAGAGGTTCTTGGCACGGATGGTGCGGCGGGAACCGACGTTGGCGAGCACGTCCTCGTAGACGTCCTGCAGGTCGATGTCGGGCTTCTCGCTCACCATGCCAATGGCGGCGCGAACGTCGCGCGAGTGAACCGGCCGACCCGAGCGCAACACGTCGTAGAGCTGTTCGAGCACGTTGCGCGCGATCTCGACCGCGGCGGCACTGCCCGAGAGGCGAACTTCGTTGCCACGCGCATGCGCTTCCACACCGAGCTCACGCTGGAGGAGGCGCAGGTTGTGCTCGCCGTCCCCATATAGCTCGGCGGCCGTGAGATTATCATCGAAGATGAGGGTCTGGCGGGTGTTGGATCGTGCGTCGCCCAGGTAGGAACTCCCGCTGCTGTGGGCCGGACCTCGAGTGGGGCTCTCGAGCGCCTCAGCGCTTTGGTGGGAGCAGCACGATGCCACCCTCACGCCTGGCGTAATAATAGGATCGAGCCGTCTCGGGCGCCATTGGGGCACCGCCGAGCGGAGTTAGGGATGCGGGCATGGAAGGGCTCTCGGGCCACACGGCTGTCTGGAATCGGCTGGCTTCGATGGCGTTCTGCAGTCGAAGCCGCCAGAAGTCCTGGCGCGCCTGTTCCAGAGGCTGATGTCGGATCGAGTCACCCTGCGGGCCGCGGCCGATCGGCTGCCGCTGCTGCGCGAACCAGACCACGGTGGCGAGTAGCACAAGGGGCACGACCGCCGCGACCGAGGAGCGTACGTACTGCATGATGGGCACGCGCGGGCGCACCTTCCGCTGAGCGCCCGGCGCGCTCTTGGACCTCACCAGCTCGATCAGCCCTTGGCTGTGCAGCTCGGCCAGGACGCGCGTCGCTTCGAATGTGCCCAAGCGTGATAGATCAATGATGCGACGTGCGGTCAGGCGTCCGTCCACCAGCTGGTAGATCCGCTCGATCCGGTTCATGTTGACGCGTGACTCGCCTTGCATCTTCTGCTTATAGACGTCCAGGCGGCCGCTGCACCGAAAGACGCTCTCTTCGGATGGCACCTGGTCCTGGAAGGTCTGCCACTCATCCAACATCCGCAGGCCGTCCATCAGGATCTGCTCGGCAGCGAGCAGCTTCTCCGGCGGCACATCGTGGTGGATGGGCTGCGCGGTGAAGTGGAAGGAGCCTCCCGTCCAGCGCATCACCTCGAAGATCGTCTCGCGCGAGAGCAATTCCTGGATCTCCTCCAGGTCGTCTTCGCCCACCGCGGAGCTGGAGACCAGCAGCGAGGGCAGCGAGCGTGCCGAGGCCTCGCTCTGGCGGATCATCTCGTCCAGGACGGCGCGCGTGATCAGCCCACAACGCACCAGTCGCTCGCCCAGTACCGCGAACTCGGTCTTGCCGACGGGAGACGCCCAGACCACTGCGCCCTGATCGAAAGCGAGCTGCACACGGTGGTGCTCGCCCGAAATCTCGAGCAGGCCAGTCTTGCGCTGCTGCCCGATCAGCTGGAAGACCTCGGCGATGCCGAAGTCGTTGAGATTGCCATGTAGTGCCGCACTCACAATCAGAGACTCCGTCGAATCAACAGGCCGGTGAGCATCACAGCCAGGTAGAGGAGGCCCATCACGACACCGGCCGCCACGAAGGCGATGCTGCCAGCGCCGCCGACGGAGAGCGGATCCGGCACCACGCCGTCGCGCCAAAGCACGAGAACCAGCGCCCACGCGAAGAAGATCAGGCCCATGAAGCAGAGATCCGGTCGCCTGGCGAGCAGGCCGGACGCACCCGGAATCAGCAGCGACACGGCCGTGCGCACGTTGTCCATGCGTGACTCGCGTACGCGCAGGGCCTGCACACGGGCCATGCGCAGGGCGGGATCCGTACCCTGCGGCCGGTTGAATAGGTGGTGACAGCCGTCGCAGAGCTCATTGCTCCACATGCTGTCGTCGCAGCGTGCGCAGATGCGCCGCCCACACCGCGAGCACAGACTGGCGTGCTGATAGCGCCCCGAGAAGAGTGCACTGAGGAGCGCGACCAGGAGGAAGCCTCCGCCCACATGCATCCAGGTCTGCCCCAACCAACCCGGTGCCAAGACTCGCGTAATCGAGCTCGAGAGCGCATCGCCGTCGGCTGCTGAGATCATCCGCGCACGGATCGACAAGATGGAGAAGGGGATGTCGGCCACGAACTCGGTATCGCCGATGCGCGAGAGCTCACCAATGAGCTCGGGATCGAGCTCCTGGGCGCGGGCCAGCGAGTGTTCGAACTCCTCCATGCGGAATGCCTTCGCGTAGGCCTGCGAGAGGTTGAACATGAGAATCGCATTCGAGTCCTGGGCCGCGGCCAGTTCGTAGTAGCCGATGGCCTCCTCGTTGCGGCCGGAATCGAAGGCGATATTGCCAAGCCCGGTCAGCGCGAGAACATCATCAGGCTTCGACTGGACGAGCTGCAGCATGCGCTCCTGGGCCTCGTCAACGTCGCCCACGCGGCGCGCTCGTACCGCCAGGATGCGTTTCGCGAGCTCGTCACCGTGCAGATCCGCCTCGCGAAGCAACTCGACCTGGGAGTCAGTGGCGGTGCCGCGCACCACGGCGAGCGTGGCGGACGCTACCGGGTCGGCCTCGAGTGCCGTCAGGACCTGGCCCGCCGAGCGCATGACGGGAAAGACACCGAGCACGAGGAGCATGCCCGAGAGGACCAGCACCAGCCGATGGCGCGGACCGCCATATACGCAGCTCACCGCGAAGATCACGAGTACGACACCGAGGGCGCCCTCTCCGATCGCCAGAGGGGCCAGCGTGATGCTGGCCAGCAGAGCGGTGCGGCCAAAGGCCGGCATGCGCGTCGAGATGACGTCACCGAGATCGTGGGCGGCGTGCGTGAAGACGCTGGCACCGACCACCAGCATGAAGACCAGCGAGGCGGCGATCAGCACCGTGCCGAACATCACGAGCAGCGAGCCCACCAGCCAGATGGAAGCCTCGAGATTACGCGGGATGGCCAGGACACTGCGAGCCATTCGATCGAGAGCGGCGCGGTACTCGCCCGCCCTCCACTGCTCGTGCGCCAGGGCTATGTGGGCCAGCGGCAGGTCGGGCGCGAGACGCACGGCAAGCAGGCGGTTGGTGAGAGCCTGCGACTCGGTGCCACTGGCGATCAGGGCGCGAGCCGCGGCATCGAGGTTGTCGGCACCGAGCTCGAGCGCGCGGTAGCGCGTCTTCGTACCGCGGCTGCCACTGGCGGCGCCGCTCTCGAACCAGGTCCGCTCGATCTCCGAGCGATAACCCATGGAGGCCAGGACTGCGGCTGGCGACGGGCCACTCGGATCCTCGACGATGGCGGCAGGGGTCATCGGCACCACGGCGGGCACAACCGCGACGGGCGGGATCTCCACACTCCCATACATCTCGTCGACAGGCGGCTGCGCGACAACGGCGTCCGCGGACGCGGGAGCGGCAGAGATGCACACCACCAATGCGATCCAGATGGTTCGGAAACACCACTTGCGCAAGCCGAGCCCTCCCCCAAAACACGGGTTCGCTTGACATATCGGCGATCTGCACTCGAAGCTGAACACGCCGGAGGCGCTTGTTCCCAGGCGGCCGCGGCGACACGAAACGGATCATTCTGGCCTGATTCCCCGAGGGGAAGATGCTTGGAATGGTCGACACCCGCGAGGTCGCGGACTAGTATCCGCCGCCCTGAAGTCGGAGATTGGAGACGGCCCTTGGCCAATCACAAATCGGCGCTGAAGCGCATCCGCCAGTCGGAGAAGCGACGCAAGCGCAACCAGCACATCCGGAGCGGACTTCGCACCCAGATCAAGCGGTTTCGCCAGGCCGTCGAAGCCGGCGATGCCTCGCTGGCCAGCGAAACCTTCGCCGGCGCCGAGCGCGCCATTCGCCGCGCCGCCAGCAAGGGCATCATTCCGAAGCGACGCGCAGACCGCAGCGTGAGCCGCCTCGCCATACACCTGAACGCCGTCACCGCGTCCAAGTAGCAGCGCGCCCTCCCCGCCCCCCAGAACTCCCAGGGCTCCGTCGAAGACCCGAGCAGCAGACGGCCGCGCAGCAGCAGAGCAGTCAGTGAATCCGCAGGATTCACCAATCAGTCAGTGAATCCGCAGGATTCACCAATCAGTCAGTGAATCCGCAGGATTCACCAATCAGCCGGTCAGGTCGATGACGAGGTGCTCCAGCGCGAGCTGCGGAGGCAGGCTTCCCATCCCCTTGAGCGCGAGGTCGGTGTCGTGAATCGCGGACAAGCATTCGCGTAGGGCCTTTTGGCTGTAGCGACCGGCCTGGCTCTGGAGCTTCTTGACCACATAGGGATGGCCGGCCACGTCACCGCCCGTGCGCAGTACCGCGAGCTTGCGAAAGTGACCCGCCAGTGTCGCCAGCACTTGCTGCGGCGCGGCGCCCGTGGCGGTGATTCGTGATAGCAGTGAGATCGCCTCTGCGACGCGGCCGGTTCCGATCGCATCGGTGAGATCCCAGACCGGCTGTTCTGCAATCGCGCTCGATGACGCCTCGACGTGCAGAAGCATGACGGATTCACCGGGTCCGGCCAGCAGGGCGGCCTTGCCAAGCTCCTGGCGCAGAACCAAGAGCTGCGGCCCGATTCGTTCCGCGAGCAGAGCCGCGCAGCCGCCCTCGAGATCCAGGCCCTGGCTTCGCGCTTCGCGCTCGATGAAGGTCAGCAACGCCTTGCCAGCCTTGGGCGGCTCGCACTCGACTCGAACACTCGGCTCCGCGAAGGCCTTCACCCAGCGCGATCGCTTGTCGGCCTTCGTCGCGATGACAACGAGCACCGTCTCCTGCTGAGCACCAAGTTCCTTCACGACGTCCGCCAGCGCGTCAGTCAATGTCTTCGCGGCCGCACCGCGCCGGCGCTCGGGCTCGGCGAGCACCACCAGCCGGTGACTGGCCATCACCGGCAGCGCCCGCACGGCGTCCTGGAGCACGCCGGCCGTGGCACTCTCACCGGGCAGGCGATCGTAGTTCCAATCGTCGGTACCGCCGCCGAGCACGGCGCCGCGAATCGCCGCCAGCGCGTCGTCGCGCAGCAGCGGCTCCTCCCCGGCCAGAAGGTATGCGGGCCGGAGACGCCCCTTGGCCAGTTCCTTCTCGAGCTCTCCGAGCTTCAACGCCACTCTCCAATGTTGGGAGCGTATCGTGTGTGGCGTGATCGAGCGAGGCTCGCTCGTCTA
>JAFDDH010000102.1 GCA_019310975.1 Deltaproteobacteria bacterium
CTTCGGCGAACTCCAAGGGGTCGGCAGGGTGTGCCACGACGTGGGAGAGAGGCAGCGGCGGGGCCCCTCTTGGATCGATCTCGGATGCGGCATCGCGCCTCGCTTTCTGGCGCTCCACCAAACGAAGCGTCCTCGTGACTCAATCCAACCGCCACAGCCAAAGATCCGGCGCCAGTAGACACGGATGCATGTCGTCGAGTCTCCTAGATTCCAGTCCTGGATCGCTGACTGGCTCGTATCCACGAGCCATCAGGAGGGATTGGAATGTCTGAACTCGAGGATCTCGGCGAATTCGATGCGATCGTGATCGGCACCGGCATGGCCGGCCTGATGGCCGGAAATGCGTTGGTGTGCGATGGACAGCGCGTACTCATGCTCGAGAAGCACGCCAATCCCGGTGGCTGCACGATGAACTTCGAGCGAGGGGACTACCGCTTCGAGGCCTCCAACCACGTGATCAACGGTTGCACGGCCGGCGGCATGACCTATCGACTCCTCGAGCAAATCGGGGCACAGGATCGACTCGAGTTCATTCACCTGGAGTCCTTCGGCCGCACGGTGGACGAGGTGCGCGGTAGCGATTTCTCGCTGCCCTGGGCGCTCGACCAGCACATCGATGTGCTGGTTCGAAACTTCCCGAACCAGGCGGAGGGCATTCGCGCCTACTACGCGAAGTATGCGGCCATGGCTGAGACACTCCTCGCCAGCCACGGCGTCGAAGAGAGTGCGGACGCCGAGCAGCTCCAGCGGCTCGGCGAGGCCGCGCAGGCGTACGCGGCTCTGGCCGGGCGGAAGGCACCGGAGGTCCTCCGCGAACACGTGTCCGATCCTGCGCTGATCGAGCTGATGCTCGCCATCCCCAGCGGCTTCATGGGAACCAGCTCCCGCATCCTCGATGCAGGCACTGCCATCATGTGCGATCTGGTCTTCAGGGTGGATGGCGGGCAGGCCTACTATCCCAAGGGCGGCTCGGGTCATATGAGCCGTGTGCTCGCAGACCTCTTCGAGGAGAGAGGCGGTAGGCTGCTCCTGGCGCAGGGTGTCACGGAGATCACTGTCGGCGACGGTCGCGCCACCGGCATCGTCTCGAGACGACGTAGCGGCCGCTCCGTTTCGGCGCAGGCACACTGCATCATCTACGCCGGTGACGTGACGGCATTCGCCAATCAGCTCTGTCCGGACGCCAAGCTTCCCGACGAGTACGTGAAATCCATCAACGAGCGAAAGCCAAGTATCTCGGCTCTGATCCTCTTCGCAGGGCTCGATCTGGACCTGCGGGCGATGGGGATAACGGAGTGCGAGATCACGCGCACCTGGGCAGCGGAAGGTGATCCACAGAGCTTCACGGAGATCGCCGTAGACGGAGACTACCGCAAGCTCCCCTCCGCCATGGCGACGATCTACAGCAACATCGATCCGACGTGTTGTCCGGAGGGGAAGAGCGTCGTCGCCACGATGGTGCTGGCGACGCCGGAGCGCTTCGAAGCAGCGCTGGGAAGGGGCCGCCATCGAGGTCGGTCCTACAAAGCCCTGAAGGACGAAGTCACGCCCCAGCTACTCGAGAAGATGGAGCGAGCGCTCGGTGTGGAGAATCTCGAGCGCCACGTGGAGGTGCTGGAGTTGGCCACTCCAGTCACCATCGAGCGCTTCACGGAGAATCGCGGCGGTGCCTACGTGGGCTGGCGCTACTCGACCGACCAGGCGCGCGATCATATCCCTCAGCAGTCGCCGATTCCGAACGTCTTCCTCTGCGGCCATTGGGTGGCGCCCGGTGGAGGCGTCAGCAATGTAATGACGGGAGGCCTCAATGCGGCCGATCTCGCAAAACAGTACCTCGAGACCCGGGCGTAACGGGGGAGGAGACTTCAGCGACTCGGGTAGGATCTCAGCCCCGGGGCGACGCCGGGTCGCGGGCTCACTCCGGCAGGGAGCACAACCCTACTCGGCGCGCAGCGCATCCACCGGCTCGAGGGCGGCGGCACGGCGGGCGGGGCTGACACCGCTGACGAGCCCAGCCACGGCGCTCATCAGGAGCGCCGCCAGCACGTACTCGACGGGTGCACTCAGCGGAAGTCCGGGCAGCATGAGCCGCAACAGCAGCATCATCGAGAGGCCGAAGACCAGCCCCGCGGTGCCACCCAGGGATGTGAGCAGCACCGCCTCGGAGAGGAAGATCCCGTGCACCTGGCGCGATGTCGCACCGAGCGCGCGCATCAACCCGATCTCGCTCACACGCTCGCCCACCGAAATCCACATCATGGTGAAGATCCCGATCGCACCAACGAGCAGCGAGATGGCGGCGATCACCGCCACAGAGAGCGTGATCACGTCCATCACACGACCGAAGACTTCGAGCATTTCGGTCTGCGTTGTCAGACTGAAGTCCTCGTTGCCACCGTGGCGCTCGACGAGCAGTCGCCGCACGGCCCGCGCGACGCTCTCCGTCATGCCCTCGTGTGAGAAGAGGACATCCACTTCTTGCAGCTCATCGAGGTTGAAGAGCCGCATCGCCGTGGCGACGGGGATGTAGGCCGCGTCGTCGATGTCAAAGCCCAGCATGCGGCCCTTCGGCGCCATGATGCCAATCACACGCAGGCGCGCGCCCGCGACACGCACGAACTCTCCGAGGGCGTTCTCCTCCCCAAAGAGCTCGCGCTTGAGCTTCGGGCCGAGCACTGCCAGCGAGCCCCCGCGGCGCGGGTCGCCCCGGGGCAGGAAGCTCCCCTGACCGATCTCGAAGCTGAAGACCTCGGGCAGCGTCGACGTGGTCCCATAGATCAGGACGCTTCGCCCGCGGCCGTTGCCCTCGACGCGCGCCTGACCCATCGCCATCGGGACGACGTTCTGAACCTCGGGCAGGCGCCCGATCGCCTCGGAGTCCTCGATCGTGAGCTTGCGCGTGGTGCCACCGAATGCACCCGGGATGCCCCCGGTCTCGACCTTGCCGGGGTTGATGGCGAGTACGTTGGTCCCGAACTGCGAGAACTGCGCGACGATGTAGCGGCGCGCTCCCTCACCGAGCGAGGTCAGCAGCACCACCGCCGCCACACCGATCGCGATGCCGAGCATCGAGAGCATGGAGCGCGTCGGATGGCCGCGAATCGCCCCGGTGCTGAGCCGCAGCAGGTCGCTGGTTTCGAGTGACGCCATGCCTCCCCGCCTCCCTAATGTCCACCCTGGAGAGCCGACACCGGATCCAGACGCGCGGCCCGCCAGGCCGGAAGCACACCGAAGAGTGTACCCGTTCCGAAAGACACTCCGATCACTGCAAGGACTGCCCACAGCGGTGGACTCGCGGGCACTGCGGGGTAGAGGGCCGTTCCGACCTCCACCACCAGATAGCCGGTGGCGAGCCCCAGGATGCCGCCGGCCACCGAGAGCAGAACGGCCTCCAGCAGGAAGATCAGCAGGATCTGCCGGCGCGTCGCCCCGAGTGCCTTCAGCAGCCCGACCTCCTCGCTGCGCTCGGAGACGGAGACCAGCATCACGTTCATGATCCCGATACCGGCCACCGTGAGGCTGATGGCCGCGATCCCCGCCACCACCATGGTGAGCACCTGGAGGATCGAGGAGAGCGCGCTCATCATCGCCTCCTGGGTGATGACTGTGATGTCCTTCTCGCCGTGCCGATCCTCCATCAGGTCGATGACCTGCTGCTTGACGGCGTCCATCTCGGCGCCCGGCCGAACCTCGAGTACGAGGCGCGTGAGCGAGGCGCGATTCGCCAGCCGCAGCCCGGTGGCAACCGGCACCACCACACAGTCATCGAGGTTCAGCCCCATCTGCACGCCGCGGCCCGCCAGCACGCCGATCACCCGCATCCGCGAGCCCCCGACCCGAACGGGAAGGCCCACGGGCTCGGTCTCCTCGAAGAGCTCGCGTGCGATCCTTCGCCCGAGCACCACGATCGGCGCGCCGCGCTCGACGTCGCCTTCCGGCAGGAAGCTGCCGCTGAGCATGTGGAGATCGCGCACGCGCCTGAAGTCTGCGGTGCTGCCGATCACCATCGACTGTCGGCTGCGTTCGTTGCGCGACACGTCGGCCGTCGATCCGGAGATCGGCACGCTGCGCTGCACCCCCGAAAGCTGCCGCTCGATCGCTCGGGCGTCCGCCAGGGTCAGGTCATTCGGCACACCTCCCATGAAGGGGAGTCCCCCGGTGGTCTCATTTCGGCCCGGGTTGACCATCAGGACTTCGCTGCCGAGGCTCGCAAACTGATCGCTCACGAAGCGGCGCGCCCCCTCGCCCAGCGCAGTCAGCGACACCACTGCGACCACCCCAATCACCACGCCGACCAGCGAGAGCAGCGTGCGCCGCCGGTGCTGGGCCAGGGCATTGACGGCGAATCGCACCAGGTCCACGCCAGTCAAGCGTCGTCGTCCCGCTCGGCGAAGAGGGTCGCGAGCTCTGTAACGCTGCTCCCCTCCACACGCCGAATGATCTCGCCATCGCGCAGAATCAGGACGCGGTCGGCTCGGCGTGCCACGTTGGGGTCGTGAGTCACGACGAGGAGCGTCTTGCCCTCGTCGTTCAGGTGATCGAGGAGGTTCAGCACCTGGTTGCCGGATCGTGTGTCGAGATTGCCAGTGGGCTCGTCGGCGAGCAGCAGGCCCGGCCCCATGATGGTCGCGCGAGAGATCGCGACCCTTTGCTTCTGACCTCCGGAGAGCTCACTGGGTCGATGACCGGCCCAGGGAGAGAGCCCGACTGCGTCGAGCGCGGCCTCGGCCCGCTTGCGGCGCTCGGAGGGCGGGATGCCAGCGAATATCATTGGCAGCTCCACGTTCTCCAGTGCCGTGAGCCGCGGGACGAGATGGAACGACTGAAAGATGAAGCCGATACGGTTCAGCCTTACGTGGGCCAGCTCGTCGGAGTCGAGACTCGCCACCTCGCGGCCGTCGAGCTGATAGCGGCCGCGCGTGGGGCTATCGAGACAGCCGATGATATTGAGCAGCGTGCTCTTGCCCGAGCCCGAGGGGCCCATGATGGCCACGTGCTCGCCGTCGGCGATCTCTTCGGTGACAGCGCGCAGCGCGTGAAGCTCCTCGTCACCCATCTCGTACGTGCGCCAGACATCCTCGACGCGGATCATGATCCGGTGCCCGCGTCCTCTGTGACGATGATCGCGCGTTCCCCGGCCTCGACGCCCACGCGGTCCAGCGACACCACCACGGCCTCGCCCTCGGAGAGACCACCCTGCAGCTCCGCGTAGCGCCAGTTGCGAAGCCCGAGCTTCACCGAGCGTTCCTTGAGCTCGCCTTCCTCGAGCACCAGCACGCGATCGCCCTCGAGGAGCGCCGAGGTGGGCAGGCGCAGGACTCCGTCGCGCACCTCGAGCACGACCTCGACATCGGCCGAGGTTCCAGGCAGCAGCTCCGCGGTGGCGGCGTCGTCGTCGAGCTCGACTTCGATCTCCACGGTCCGGTTCTGGGTCTCGAGGTCGAGCACATAGGGGGCAACACGGATGACGCTTGCCGCGAAGACCTCGCCGGGCCGGGAGTCGACGGTGAGCTTTACAGCTTGGCCGGCGTGGACTTGCGCTGAGTCCACCTCGTCCATTGGAGCGCTCACGTAGAGGCTGGTGGGATCGATCAGGTCCACGACAGCGGGCGCGGTAAGCAGCGGCGGGGACGGCGTCACCCATTCGCCGACCTCGGTGCTGACCTCTGCAACCACGCCCTCGAAGGGGGCTACGATCATCGTCTTGTCGAGCTCGGCCTTGGCCGCGCGCACCTGTGCGTGCGCACTTGCCAGCTCCGCCTTCGCGGCCAGACAGGATACGCGCGCGGCGTCGTACGCGTACTGCAGCCCGTCGAGCATGTCCTCCGAGGCGATATTTCGCTCGGCGAGCTTCTTGGTGCGGGCGAGCTCCCGGCTCGCGCGGTCGCGGCGCAGACACGCCTCCTCGAGGCGCGAGCCGGCCACCTCGACACCCCGAAGCGTCAGATCGTGCTGGGCACGCAGGCTGCTGTCGTTGAGACGGACCAGCACGTCGCCGGCGCTCACGTGCTCGCCCTCGCGGTGTACGATCTCCACCACGCGGCCACCGGTCTCGGCGGTGAGCCGCGAGCGCAAGCGGGCTCGCACGGTTCCGGCCTTCGAATTGGTGAGCGTGGCCTCGACTCGGCCGCGCTCCACGGTGACGACGCGCACCTCGACAGGATTGGGGGCGAAGAGGGTGAGGCGCAGTGCCACGCCAGCCAGCGACAGTCCCGCGAGCACGCCGAGCCGTACTCCCCAGCGTCGCATGCCTCCAGCACCAGCACCTGCGTTCGTCATTCCGGCAAGCTACACCCGATCCGACTCGTTCGCCCGATCGATCCGCGGACCCGACCTGCCCCTCGGTGGCCGATCAATCCTCGAATGGCCGGTATGCAGATGACCGTCCTGCATTTATCCTCATCCGCTCTGCGGTGAAGATACCGCCTAGGCTCCCTCGGCTGAGGCGTACCACTCGGCGAGATACTTCTCGTCCTTGCACTTCCACGGGTGGAAGCCCGGCTTGAAGTACTGACCGATCATGCGGAGCTGTGGGCCCATGACCTTCCGATTGATCTCTCGCGCCTGCTGCCGCATCTCGTCGGTGATCTGATTCGGGTCTGCCTTGATCATGCGTCGGGCGATCTTGTCGAAGGGCCGTGCGAGCAGAAGGATGGTGGCGATCGCGGAGAATACGCGCAGGAGATAGCCACCCCCGACCTGCTGGTAGAGGTCGAAAGCGACGGATTTGTGCTCCAGCTCTTCGACGGCATGCCAGCGCCAGAAGCGCAGCATTGCCGGATGCATGGTCTCGGCGACCTCCGGCACGCTGAAGAGAACGTGCGCGCCGGTCGCGGTCAGATGCTCCAGGAAGACGGTTGCAGCCAGCTGCATCTTCTTCGGAAGGTACTTCCCCATCGCGGTGATGAACCTTTCCGCGTAGGCGATCTCCTGATCCACGTCGACACCGAACTTCCTCAACGATGCATTGAACTGATTATGCGCGCGGGTATGCAGAGCCTCCTGCTGGATGAACGCCCGAATCAGGTCACCCAGCTCCGGGTCCTTCGCACGATCCTCGTAGTGGCGCACCGAACGGATGAAGAAGCGCTCGCCAGGTGGGATCAGGATGGAGAAAGCATTCTCCAAGTGGCTGATGATTGCGTTGCCGGCAAACCAGTATTGCGGCACGGATTCCAGATCGTGCCAGTCGAACTCCCGAGGCTGGATCGTGACACCATCGGGAAGGCGCGAGGACGTCGCGGCGGGAAAGGGCCTCTGCATCGTCATGGCAGGATCTCCTTTCGGGGGCGCTGGATTGGAGTATGCCACAAGATGCCCCAAGGACGGTAGAAGACCCCATCCGCATGGATCGTCGAGAATCCGAGCTGCCGCTGGTCGACCCGGCTGTGTCTGTCGCTGCCGGAAGCCGAGCGCCCGAATGGGTGCACGACGGACCGCTTGCCGCAGCTGATCCAGGAACGCGCCTGGACTTCACCGATCTGGTACGCCCGTTAGCTACTCGAACTGAACGCCGAAGGCCTCCTGGACCCCGGAGATGCCCTTGAGCTCGAGCTGCCGCGCCGCTCCGAAGTGCACATCACCCGTGCTCTCCGTAAGCTGCTTCAACAGCGAGGACACGAGGATCTCACCCCCATTGGCCGCCCCCGCGATGCGTGCCGCCAGGATCACGGTGCGACCGAAGAATTTGTCGGCATCGCGCAAGGCCTCGCCCGTATGCAGCCCGATTCGTACCTGCAGAGGCTCGTCCGCGGTGGCGTTGCGATCGGCGAAGCGCTTCTGAATCGCAATCGCGCAGAGCAGCGCCTGGCGTGCACTGCCGAAAGCCAATAGGAAGCCGTCGCCCTGAAGCTCCACCTCGTAACCTGCGTGCGCCGCGAGGATCTCCCGGACGATCCCGTTGTGGCCGCGCACCACCTCCCTGGCCCGCAGGTCACCGAGGCGTTCGGTCATCGCGGTGAAACCGACGATATCGCTGAACATGATGGTGACGGTGCCATCGGGGGCAGCGTGTTCGGCCAGATTGGGCCGCACGTCCTGGACTCTGGCGTGCACCGTGTGGATCGTGCCTTCGAGCGTCGCCGAATCCACCCCCTGAATATCGAGCTTCGCAGCGATCGCGCGTTTCAGCAGATAGTCCATGCCCGACTGGCGGGCCGCATCGATCGCCGCGTTCAATAGATCGATCGCCCGTGCCTTGTCGCCGGACGCATCTCGGGCCATCAGAACTTCTGCCAAGAACCGCTGCGTGTCCGCGATCCAGTAGCGCGCGCGAAGCCGACCCAGGATTTCAAGGGAATCCTCGAAGTGCGACACCGCCTCGTCATGATGTCCCATCAGGGCCGACATGCGGCCGAGCCAGTCCGACGTCGAGCCGTAGATGGACGCCATGGTTCCGATGTTCACGACGCGCTTCGGGTGAGGAGCGAACTGAGCGTAGAGTATCGGCGCGAACTCCTCTGCGCCGATCGTCGCGCAGGCCTGGGAGAGCAATGCGATCGACACCGGGAAGTTCCCATCGTTGGGAACACCGGCCATCTCGTCGGCACACATTTCTTCGAGGATGGCGCGAGCCTCCTCGTGGCGGCCCAACTCGGCGTAGCTGGGAGCCAGCGCGCAGCGCCAGGCGGGCTGCGGATGTAGCTTCACGCGTTCCTCGAGTGCGCTCGCGACAACGTCCAGCTTGCCACGAGCGCGAAGCACCCCCGACATCTGGGCTCCGAACATCTGTGCCGAGATTTCGGGCTCGACGCGCTGGCCGAAGGCAAACGCCTGCCCCGCGAGGGCCTCGGCCCTGTCCCAGTCTGCATCCAGGATTGCGAACGTGGCACTGCAGACGTGGTACCAGAGAGCGGTGGAGGCATCCTGCGCCCGCTCCACGAGCGGGCCCTCCTCCTCGTAGAGCCGCTCGATGGTGTCGCGATCGCCGCGTTCGAGTGCCGCGATCCGTTGAAATGAGAGCGCGAATGCCTCGAGGCCGGTGTCGCCGGTCTTCTGGGCCAGCTCGCGGATCTCGCGCGCGTTCGCTTCCCGAGCATCGAGCGAATCGAGGCCCCAACGCGACGTCAGCGCGCTCACCAGGCTGAGCGAGAGCAGCTGCGAATCGCCGAGACGGCGTGACATAGCCACGGCTTCATCGGCGGCTGCCTGCGCGGCTGGGGCCGTCGGTCCCAGACCCTGCTCGTAGGTCAAGGCCCGCAGAACGTCCACGTGTTCGCGGCAATCCTCGCCGCCGAGGTGGGCCAGTACCTCGTTGAGCAGGCTCACGCACTCGGGGGTCGGGCGGCCGAGGATGTGCACCGCCCAGGAGAGTTCGGATGCGGCGAGGGCCATGCGCTTGTACTCGCCCTCCGCACGCGCGAGATCGACGGCCTCGCGGAGTGTTCGGGCGCCGCGCTCGCGGTCGATCGCCCGCCGTTGGGCCGTGCCGAGCGCGATCAAGAGATCGCAGCGCCGCAGGGGATCCGGCCGCTCCAGCAAGTCCAGGGCTTGCAGGGCGCGGTCGTAGTGTGGGGCTGCGTCCTCGAAGGCGAAGAGCGCACGGGCCCGGTCGCCTGCGCGGGTCGCATAGTCGATCGCCTTCTCGACGTCTCCGCCACCGTGGGCGCCCTCGACGGCATGGTGGGCAAGCTCGGCGAGGTGGCGCTCGAGATCGCCCGCGTAGTGCTCCTCCAAGACCTCCTCCACACGGCGGTGTTGGCGGACTCGGCGAGTGGTGCCGAGCTCCGCGTAAAGCGTCTCACGGACGAGCGCATGGGCGAAGCGATAGCGATCGATGGAGTCGGGCATCTCCTCGACGAGGCGCGCGCCGACGGCTTCTTCGAGCTGCTCCATCGTCGCTTCGGCGTCGAGCTCCGACACTCGCGAGAGAACCGGCAGGTCGAACTCGCGCCCAATCACGGATGCGGTGGTCAAGAGCTGATTGCACGTCTCGGAGAGTGTCGATAGGCGTCGGCCGACGACCTCGCGGATACCCTGCGGAATCGAGAGGCTCCACGAGCTCTCGTCGGTCGCACCTTCGAGTCGTCCCTCGGAAGCCAGGAGACGAACGACCTCGTGCACGAAGAAGGGGTTGCCCTCGGTCTCGCGGTGCACGGCAGCGCCGAGCGTCACCGGAGCTGACTGACCCGTGGACAGCTCGATGAAACGCATGACGTCCGCCTCCTCGAGGCCACGGAGCACCACACGTTCGACCGAGCCCGCCCGCGCAAGCTCTGCCAATGTCTCCGCCAGAGGATGCGTACGCCCCAGCTCGACGTCGCGGTAGGTCCCGAGCACCAGGATACGCGAACCTTCCAGCTCTCGTGCCACGAACTGCAGCAGGAGCAGCGATGGCTTGTCGGCCCAGTGCAGGTCATCGATCATCAGCACAATCGGTTGACGCTGCGACACTCTCCGCAGAAAGCTCGCAATGCTGTCGAAGAGCCGGAAGCGCGCCTGCTCCGCCTCGAGACTCGGTGCGGGCTGGAGACCGGGCAGGCACTCTCGCACCTCGGACACCACCTCGGCGACTGCACTCGCACCGGATCCAAACTCCGAAAGCAGAGTTGCGGCGTCGTGGTCGTTGATATAGGAGCGCACCAGCTGGATCCACGGCCAGTACGTCGGAGCGCCCTCGCCCTCGTAGCAACGGCCCCATAGCACCGCAGCGCCTCGAAGACTCGCGTAGGTGCCGAGCTCTTCGGATGTGCGCGTCTTGCCGATGCCCGGCTCACCCACCAGGAGCAGCACCCGCCCCTTCCCGGAGAGGGCGTCGTCCACACCGGTGCGCAGCTGAGTCACCTCTCGCTCACGGCCAACGAATACACCACCCGCGAGCGCGTCGAGTGGATTCGAAGGCTCGACAACGCTGGCTCCCTCGCCTCTGCGAGCAGCCGAAACATCGCTGAGTCGGCGTCGAACCTCGCTGGCGCTGGCGGGCCGATCGTCTGGATTCTTGGCCAGCAGACCCAGCAGCAGGCCGTCGAGCGCCCGCGAGATCTGCGGGTTGTGCCAGGAGGCGGCCACCGGCGGCGTGTTGATGTGCTGGGAGACGATGGCGACCACGTCGTCGCCGACGAAGGGCGGACGCCCGACCAGGGCCTCGTAGAGCGTCACGCCGAGCGCGTATAGATCGCTGCGCGGATCAGGTGTCTGGCCGAGGGCCTGCTCCGGCGCCATGTAGGCGACGGTGCCCACCATCATGCCTTCCTGGGTCACGCGTGATCGGTCGAGCGAAACCGCAAGTCCGAAGTCTCCGAGTGCAGCGTCCCCTTCGTCATTCAGCCAGATGTTGCCGGGCTTGAGGTCGCGATGAATGACGCCGCGCGTGTGCGCATGCTCGAGCGCCTGACAGATCTGATCGCCGATCCGGAGCACATCGTCGACGGCGAGTTGACCGCCCGCGGAGATAAGGTCCTCGAGGGATCCGCCCCGCATCAGCTGGCTCACGATGAAGATCTGCCCTTCGTGGTCGGCGATGTCGTAGGCCGTGACGACGTGCGGGTGATCGCCGAGCTGCGCCATGGCCTGCGCCTCTCGCCGAACGCGCAGACGGCCCGCCTCATCGAGCCCGTCGGTCTTCACCAGCGCGATGGCGACATCCCGACCCAGGCGTGTGTCGCAAGCTTGCACGACGACCTTCCTGGCGCCTTCACCCAGGAGCTGCTGGAGCTCGTACCGGCCCGATGCGATCGAGCTCGGGAAGCCCGCGGGCAGCGGAGCCGCGCTGGCACCCGGCGGGTGGAGAGTCGGAGCAGACGAAGCACCAGTAGAAGTCGCTCGCGCTGGACCGGAGCCGGTGGCCGGCTTCCTCGCAGACGCCCCGCTCGCGGTCACCGGGTGCTCAGCCGATCCGGTCGCTTGACCACACGAGTCACAGAAACGGGCACCGGCCCGGAGCTCGGCATCGCAGCTCCGGCAGCACAGCTGGAGCGCAGCCCCGCACGAATCGCAGAAGCGGGCGGCCCCTCGGTTCTCGGTCTGACAGGCAGCGCAGATCACGTTGCGAGGATTCTACGCCAGCGCAGCGGAAAAGGGGAAGAGCGTTCGGTAGGCGCTCCTCAGCCCCACTGGCCCCCGCGTACTCAGCAGGGTGTCATTGCGGATCTTTGGCTCGGGTCTCCTGGAACTTATCCTCGTCGTCAGCTGGCTCGGACTCGTGTGCGTCGTCAGCGGGGGGCGGGGAGTCCAGCAGATCGTCAAGACCCTTGTTGAGCCGGCTCTCCTCCTCATCGATCGCCCTCTGTTCGTCCTCGCGTGCCTCGCGATCGCGGTCCGACGCAATGATCACCGAGAGGGGATCGACACGCTGCCAGACGGGCAGAGAGGACAAGGCCATCGCGATCAGTGAGCTACCGCGAGCGAGCACCGAGAGAGCGCCCACCGAGAGCGCCAGTCCCACACTCTCGATCGATGCAAGCGCGAAGTCGTTGGCCGCCTCCTGGTGTTCTGCATCCGAGCTCAGATCCTGCGCCACGTCCCGCACCTCCGGCCACAGGAACTCACCGGCCATCACCTTGTGCTGCTCATTCTCTTCGTCCTCGGACTCCACGTACTCGCTGTCCATCAGCAGGTCTTCGCCGAGCAGATCGAGAATCGACGTGGCGGCGGCCTCCGCGATGCTGCGGGTATCGGACCCGGACTCTTCCGGCTGGCGCTCGGAACTCGAGCCCAGCGGCCGGTTCTCGATCACGGGGTCGGCCTCACCCTCGTCCGTTGGATCATCGGCGTCGGGCCCGACGACTTCCGTGGGGATGTCCTCGTCTGGGCCGTCGTCGGGGTCTCCATCGTCTGGGGTCTCTTCGTCATCGTCCGGAATCGTGTCGATCGGAGGCGGCGGCTGGACATCGATCGAGATCGTGTCGCTGTCGGTCAGCGGGGGCCCACCCGATCCACCGAGATCGCTCACAGAGGCTGCCAGCGTCGCCGAGCCGGAGAAGCCGACCTCGGGATCGAATCGCAGCCCGTCGAGTGCAGCATTGACGTCGCTGAGCGCGCCCTGGACCGTCACCGTATTGTCGCTCGTGCCGTCGCCCGCCAGGAAGGTGAGGCCCTGGGTGACCGCCAGACTCACGCTGCCGCGAGTGGCCGTCAGCGTCAGCTCGACGACCGGATCTCCAGCATCCGCCTCGACGACCGAGATCGCATTTCCCGTAGCCGGGCTGAAGAAGAGCGGTGTGCTCCCAATCGTGGTCTGCGACGAAGGCATGACGTTCGTCGGTGCCTCGTTGACGTCCCGGATCTGGACGGTGACCTGCGCCGTATCCGTGAGCCCACCGGCATCTCGGGCCTCGACCGTGAACACCAGTACGGGGTTCGTCTCGTGGTCGAGGATTGATGCATTGGCCACGCTGATGACACCGCTCGCCGAATCGATGGCGAAGGCCCCGCCGGTGTTTCCCGCCGTGATCGTATAGCCGATGGTATCGCCGAGATCGGGGTCGAGAGCCGTAAGCGTACCGACCGCGGCCCCGCCCGCCGTGTTCTCATCCACGATGAGCGCGGCGTCACTCAGCGACGGTTGACTATTGGCGCCGCTGATCGTGATCGTGATGTCCTGGGTGGTGCCATCCACCGTCTGCACGGTGATGGTGTCGATCAGCGAGTCACCTACATTCAGGGCGTCCACGGCCGGGTTGGCGTCATCGAGCGTGTAGCTCCAGTCGCCCGCCGCATTGATCGTTGCACTTCCGTAGGTCCCCACCAGGCCCGCATTCGCCTGGAAGCCATTTGCGTCGTCGGGATCTGTCGCCGTCAGCGTGCCCGTGGCGGCCACGCCCGTGTCCTCGGTGACGGTGCCGGTGGTGGTGCCGCCGATCACCGGCGCGTCGTTGGCACCGTTGATCGTGAGCGTGATTTCCTGGCTCGTGCCGTCGACCGTGAGGACTGTGATCGTATCGATCAGTGAATCGCCTACGTTCAGTGCATTGACGGCCGCATTGGCGTCATCGAGCGTATAGCTC
>JAFDDH010000288.1 GCA_019310975.1 Deltaproteobacteria bacterium
GCTCGAGATAGTGGGCGATCACGGGATCCTCGCCGTAGAGCACGCGGGCCTCTGGGAAGAAGTGGTGCATCCACTGCCCGCGAAGCGCGAGCTCCGTGCGGCTCGCCAGATCGTCGGGCGGCCGCAGACGACTCTCGATGACTCGGCCACCGCGGTCCCGGATCGCCCGGCAAAGGAAGTCGACGTCGATCTCGGGCGCACCCGCGCGTGAAACGAAGCAGCGCAGGTGGTACGTGGACACGCCTCGCGCGGCCGCCATGCTCGCCAGGACGCGCCGCGACAGGACGTGGCAGTCCGTCTGGCCGTCGAAGGGGATCGGCTCGCCGCAGCTGATCTGGATCGTGCCGAGGTCGATCTCGCCGCGCAGCAGACGACGCAGCCAGCCAGCCAGGACACGCATGCGAATGCCCGGGGACGGCGCGCCGGCCAGCTCGGATTCGAACGTCGCTTCCTCGGGAACGCGGTCGAAGTCGATCGCAATCGGCAGCGCGACCATCGGGGTGCCGGTGGACTGGAGACTGCGCAGCAGCCCGCGTCTGGGCGCTCCGAAGTCCCGGGATCGGCTGCGCTCCCCCTCGATGAAGAAGAGCACACTCTGGCGATCGGCGACCAGCCGATCGACCGCCTGGCAGAGCGCCGGGTCCGGCCGTCCAGTGCCCCGCTCGAGGAAGAAGGCGTGGGCGGCGCGGGCGATGCGGCCCAGCACCGGGATCCGTGCGAATTGTTTGTCGGCCGCGATGTAGGGCATCGGCAGCCCGAGGTCCGGGCGGCTGAAGAAGAGGTAGGGGATCAAGAGAAAATCGAGGTAGCTGCGGTGCGTGGGCAAGACGATCGGCAAGCGGCCCTCGGGACAAGCGAGCATTGCGGCCGTGAACGAGGGGCGATCGAATTGGATGCGCTGCGCGCAGCGGTCGAGAATCTTCGTCAGCAGGTAGCCGCAGCCGCGAATTGCGAGATTCTCGCTGCGCCGCAGCGTTCGAGGTGCTGCCCGGCTGCGACCCACACCCAGTGCCCACGGCGCGTCGAATCCGCGACGTATGTGCTGGCGGCCGGCCAGGCTGAGCGCACGCTCGTCCCCGTGCATCAGGTGCCGGTGCACGCCGGCGCACACCAGGTCCATGTAGCGCTGGGTGTCCAGCGATTTGTCGAGCGGCGCCGAGGTCCTGAAATCGAAGCTGCGGTGCGTGAAGTACGCGAAGCTCGCGTTGATCTGCTCCTGGCGCTGCCCCAGCTGCCGCGCCTTGTCGGCGAGCCGGGTATTGCCAACCCCCTCGAGCAGCCGGATCGCGAGTGCGCCCTTGAGGCGATGTCGGATCAAGTGCTCGATCCCGAAACGCCATCCGCCGTGCTCGGAGTTCGGACCGATGTACGCGAGGCGGGGCCCACCCATCACCGGGTGCAGCCTGAAATACTCGATGATGCGGCGCTGGCATACATCGATCCGGCCCGCGTTCTCGAGCCCTGCCACGCAGTGGATGATGGGTGCGGGCTCTTCGCGTGGTGGCGAGGCCAAGGCCGCGGTGATGACGCGTGCGGCGACCTCATCGCAGGGCACGATGTCGAGACGCGCCTCGAGATCGGCCGCGACCACCCTGAGGTATCCGCTGCCCAGCATGAGGACGAAGGCCGCGAGGGCAGCCGGGCTGTCGATCCAGCCGGGCATCGGCGCGCGGCGGCTGGCCGCGATGATGCTCGGCCGCACGATGGTCAGGGGGACGCTCCCGCACCGACGCGACCGACGCGTGAGCAGATGTTCGGCAAGGCATTTGGTCAGGGTGTAGGTGTTCGGGTGACCGCACTCGCGCAGCAGCGCCTCGGTCTCGAGCTCACCCGCACGGATCGCGCGGAGGAGCACCTCGGGGTCGTCGTCGAAGCGGGCCAGGGGCAGGGGTGAGAGCGCCTCCTGGATCGGCGTCGCGTCGCTCTGGTGCGGGGTCACGTAGGCGGTCGACACGCTGACCATCGAGGTCATTTTCGAGCACGCCTGGGCAAAAGCCAGCACATTGAGTGCGCCTTCGACGTTGGCCCGGGTCGCGTCCTCCAATGGCAGATCGAATTCGACCGAGGCCGCGCAGTGGATGACACGGACCCCCTCGGAGGTCAGGGTCTCGAAGACCTCGTCGGCGAGCCCGCAGCGCGGCTCCGCACAGTCGCCGAGCACGGGCCGCGCCAGCGCGCGCAGGGCCTCGGTGCGATCGGCCATGCACGCTGACCCGACGATCTCTGTCTCGAATCGTGCCTCGGCCGCCTGCTGGCTCTCGGCTCGAATCAGCACGTGGATTCGGTTGATGCGGAGATCGCGCCGCTCGCGCAGGAGCAGCGCGAGAACCACCTTGCCGAGAAATCCGGTCGCACCCGTGAGCAGGATCGCGCTGGATTCGGTCTGCGCATCCCGCATCGGCATGCGCTCAGTTTCCGCAGCCGAAGATATTCTTGGGGTCGACGGATTCCTCGAGCCGACGCCGCCAATCGAGTGCGGTCTGCGAGAGGATCTCCCCGAGGAAGTCCTGCCGGAGCTTGCCCACGCCGTGGTGGTGGGAGAGCGAGCCACCGGACGCGAGAATCTCCTCACGGGCGATGTGCTCGATCTCCGAGTAGACCTGGCTCGCGTTGTCCACACCCTTGGAGAGGAATGCGAAGTAGAAGTAGATACAGACGCCCGTGTCGTAGAGCTGGGTCACGCGACAGGTGATGAACGGAATGCCCGGGAGCCCGCGCTTGGTGTGCTCCTGCCAGACCCGCTGCTTGACGTTCTCGCAGAGTGCGAGTGCCTGGCTCCAGGGGACTGCGGTCTCGAACGACTCCGCCAGGATGTGGTGGTCCATCATGAAGTCGCGGATGTAGGCGATGCTGAATGTCAGCTGATAGCCCCGCTCGCCGTTCTCGCTGCCCGCCTTCATGCCCGCGTGCCGAGCGGCGAGGGCATAGACGGTCCTCTCCTCGGCGGCGACCTGCTCGGCGCTGCCCTCGAAGAGCAGTGTGCAGGCCACCATCTTGTCGGCCTCGAAGCCCTTCATGCCCAGGACGTAGAGCTTCTCGACGCGGCTGATCAGGGCCGCGAGCCCCTCCTTCTTCGGCTTCAGCGCCTGGCCGAACTGGAATTGGAGATTGTCCATCAGTCGGATGCTCGCCGGAATCTGACCGCTCCGGTGCACCGCGCGCATGAACTCGAAGCCCGCGTCGAAGCTCTTGAAGATCACCGAACCGTGGTGCTGCACGGCGGGCAGCGGGAAGAGCTTGACGACGCATCGGGAGATGATGCCGAGCCGGCCCTCGGAGCCCAGCAGCCAGCGGGCCGGGTCGCCGCCAATCGACTCGCGCGGCGCCACGCTCTCGCGATCAAGGACGCCACTCGCGGTCACGACGCGCACGCCGAGCAACAGATCCTCGATATTCCCATAGCGGTTCTTCTTCATTCCACTGGCGTGGGTCGCCACCCACCCGCCCAGGGTCGAGAGCTCGTAGCTGTCGGGCTCGTGGCCCATCGTGAAGCCGTGGCGAGCCAGCTGCTCGCTGATCTCGATTCCAGTGGCTCCCGCCTCGATGCAGGCGAGGCAGTTCTCCGGGTCGATCCAGAGGACTCGATTCATGCGCCCCATGTCGATCGAGACGATGCTGCGCTTCTCATCGGCCGGGCAGCGGAGCGCGTCGGTGAAATTCGTTCCACCGCCGTAGGGGACGAGGCAGACGTCGTGCTCGCTGGCGGCGTGGACGATCGCTTGGATCTGCTCGTCCGTGCGGGGATAGACGACGAGGTCGGGGACACGCGCCAGGGACGCATATTTGATGTCCCACATCTCCTGCTGCGTATGACCGTGGCCATGGCGCAGCCGAATCGGCCCATCGTCCACGATCTGGTCGGCGTTCAACGCGCCGCGAATCGCGGCCAGGAAACCTGGGTTGCTTCGCGGCGCCGGAATCATCGGCGGGTAGCCGCTGGTGTGAATGTCATCGGGGGCGATCTCGGAGCCGAGGACCTCGCCCGCCCAGGGCAGCAGGTCGGGCAGAATCGTGCCGCTGATCGGATAGCGGTCGCCCCGGAACGTGACGTCTCCTGCCGCGGTGATCTCGAAACCGCTGTCTCGGTAGCCCCAGACGTCTGGGCTGAGCTCCGCCTCCGCCTTGGGTGCAGGCGGCTCGGGGTAGATCCGTCCGGCGCCGCGACGATCCGGCTCATCCTGACTCACACGCGTCTCCTCGTTCCGACCGGGCCGGTCCCGCAGTCTTTCGAGCGGTCTCGAACGTTCGCCAGCGGATCCTCCAACAAGCCTGACCCGGGGTCACACTTTGTACGCCCGGCAGGCTACTGCGCAGAGCGATCGCGCCGCAATGCGGTCCTCTCCCCACGCTTGTACAGAATTCAGCGCGGCTTCGTTCGCCCTCGGCAGATCCCAGCCCGAGCCGAAGGGGCGCGATTCTCCGTCGAGCGTCCGGATCCGTTGGTGGACCGTCATGGACTTCCCCCGGTTTCGTGGATACTTGGACTTGACCCTTGGTCTCTAGCGGTCATCGCAACACTTGACGAATTCAATGATATGGATTCGATGGAGGTGTTTCGATGGCAGCGAGACGGATTCGAGGTGTGCGGCTGACGCGCGAGGAGCGACTTGAGGTACGCCGCCTCATCGCAAATGGCAGTAGCTTCGAGCAAGCGGCTCTGGCGACGACGCGGTCGACGTGACCCCCGACGCATCAGAGAAGCGGTCCTGAGTTCAGCCATCACGAGGTCGTGTGCGTCGCCGAATCGCTGACCCACGCCTACGTGGGCTCAAGCTGGGGCATTCTGAC
>JAFDDH010000103.1 GCA_019310975.1 Deltaproteobacteria bacterium
GGCGACCGTCGTCCAGGATTTGCAGGAATACATTGAAGACATCCGGATGGGCCTTCTCGATCTCATCGAAGAGCACCACGCTATAGGGCCTTCGCCTCACGGCCTCGGTGAGGTAGCCGCCCTGGTCGTATCCGACATAGCCGGGGGGCGCGCCGATCAGGCGGGATACCGAGTGCTTCTCCATGAACTCGCTCATGTCGACGCGCACCATCGCGTTCTCATCGTCGAAGAGAAAGCTCGCCAGCGCCCGCGCGGTTTCGGTCTTGCCCACGCCGGTCGGTCCGAGGAAGATGAACGAGCCGATCGGCCGGTCGGGATCCTGCAAGCCGGCTCGCGCACGGCGTACGGCGTTGGAGATCGCTACCAGCGCCTCGTCCTGCCCGATCACGCGCTTGTGCAGCTCGTTCTCCATCGAGAGGAGCTTCTCCTGCTCGCTCTCCAGCATCTTGGTCACGGGAATACCAGTCCACTTCGATACGATCTCCGCAATCTCGTCGGCGGTGACCTCCTCGGAGAGGAGCGATCCCGCTGCCTGGAGCTCGTCGAGGGCGACCTGCTTCTCGGTGATCTGCTGCTCGATGGCTACCAGATCGCCGTAGCGGATCTCGGCAGCGCGCTCGAGGTTGCCGCCGCGTGTGGCGCGCTCGAACTCGAGCTCGAGCTCTTCCTTGTGTTCCTTGCAGGTGCGCACGTCGGCGATCACGGACTTCTCGTTCTGCCAGCGCGCCTTCATGGCGTCGGACTGGCCACGCAGCTCGGCGATCTCGAGCTCGACGGCGTCGCTGCGCGCCTTGCTGGCGTCGTCGCTCTCCTTCTTCAGCGCCTCGCGCTCGATCTCCAGCTGCATGCGCTTGCGTTCGAGCTGGTCGAGCTCTTCGGGCATGGAGTCGATCTGGACGCGGACCCGGCTCGCCGCCTCGTCCATCAGGTCGATGGCCTTGTCGGGCAGGAAGCGGTCGGTGATGTAGCGGTTGCTGAGCGAGGCCGCGGCCACGATGGCGTTGTCGCTGATGCGCACGCCATGGTGCACTTCATAGCGCTCCTTCAGACCGCGCAGGATCGAGATGGTGTCCTCGACGCTGGGCTCGCCCACGAAGACCGGCTGGAAACGGCGCTCGAGCGCCGAGTCCTTCTCGATGTGCTTGCGATACTCGTCGAGCGTCGTGGCACCGATACAGTGGAGGTCGCCGCGTGCCAGCGCGGGCTTCAGCATGTTGGCGGCATCGGCCGCACCCTCAGCGGCCCCGGCGCCCACGATGGTGTGCAGCTCGTCGATGAAGAGTACGACATTGCCCTCGGCTTCGGAGACCTCGCGCAGAACCGCCTTTAGCCGGTCCTCGAACTCACCGCGGTATTTGGCGCCCGCAATCAGCGCGCTGATATCCAGCGCGATCAGGCGACGATCCTTCAGCGTCTCGGGCACGTCACCGGCCACGATGCGCTGAGCGAGGCCCTCGGCGATGGCGGTCTTGCCCACGCCGGGCTCGCCGATCAGCACCGGGTTGTTCTTGCTGCGGCGCGAGAGCACCTGCACGACGCGACGGATCTCCTCGTCGCGCCCGACTACGGGGTCGAGCTTCCCGCTGCGCGCAACCTGCGTGAGATCGCGGCCGTATTTCTCGAGTGATTGGTATTTGGACTCGGGATCGGGATCGGTGACCCGCTGGCCGCCTCGCACGCTACGAAGCGCCGACAGGATGGCCTCGTGGGTTGCGCCGACCTCGCGCAGCAGGTCGCCGGCAGGGTCCCTTTCGTTCCGAGCCAGGGCGAGCAGGATGTGCTCGGTGGAGATGTACTCGTCCTTCAGCGCTTCGGCCTCGCTGAAGGCGGCGTCGAGTGCGCTGCCCGCACTCTGTCCGAACTGCACTTGCGTCGCGCCGCTGACCTTGGGCAGAGCGCTCTGCGCCGTGTCGACGTTGTGGCGGAGCGAGTCCACTGGCACGCCGAGCTTCTGCAGTATGGGGACCGTGCTCCCCTCTTCCTGCTCGAGCAGGGCCGCGAGGAGGTGCAAGGACTCGATCAGGCTGTGACCGCGCTCGCGCGCCAGGCTCTGGGCGCGTTGGACGGCCTCCTGACTCTTGATCGTCAGCTTGTCGTATTGCATGGCCGCAATTCTGCGCACCGTCGTGGCGCGTGCAAGCGGTGGAGCTCAGTCGGGGCACAAAAATCGAGCCGCGTCAGGGCGCTCTCGCGGCCCGACGCGGCTCTGTGTGGTGTCGTGACCGTCGGCTTCCGGCAGCACGCGCGCAACCGCCCCGACGGGGACGAGGGCGTTCCTACCCGGCTCGCTTCATGGGCACGTAGATCGTCGAGTCGTCGCGCCGGATCAGCATCAGCACGCTGGCGTCGCCGCGCTGAAGCTGCTCGTGCAGATCCGAGAGCTCGGCGATCTCGGAGCGGTTCACCTCGATGATCACGTCGCCGCGGCGCAGGCCGGCTTCATCGGCGGGGCTGCCGGGCTGCACCTCCGTCACCACGACGCCTCCGGGTTCGTCGAGGCCGAGCTGCTCAGCCAGCTCGGGCGTGATGTTCTGCGCCCGCAGCCCAAAGACGGCCGGGCTCGATTTCTCCGGCCGGGCGTGGGCGAGCCGGGGCTCCTCGAGTGTTCCGACCTCGACTTCCAGTGTCTTGCGATCGCCGTTGCGAATGATCACCACCATCGCCGGCTGATCGGCGGGTGCCTCCGCTACGACCCGGGGTAGCTCTCGCCACTCGGGGATCGGCTTGCCGTCGAACTCGACGATCACGTCACCGCGCTGGATGCCCGCCACCTCGGCGGGACCGCCCGGCAGGACCTTGGAGACCAGTGCGCCCCGCTCATTCTCGAGGTCGAAGGACTCCGCGAGCTCGGGGGTGACGCCCTGGATGACGACGCCCAGCCAGCCGCGCGTCACATGTCCCGAGGCCTTGAGCTGGGGCAGAATCGTCTTGGCCATGTTGATCGGCACGGTGAAGCCGATCGTGTTGGCGCGCGGATTGATGGCGGTGTTGATGCCGATGACCTCGCCGGCCAGATTGATGAGGGGTCCTCCCGAGTTGCCCGGGTTGATGGCGGCGTCGGTCTGGATGAAGTCGTCGTAGCTGCCGCCGATCACGTCCCTGCGGTGTTTGGCACTCACGATGCCGGCGGTGACGGTGTGCTCGAGGCCGAAGGGGTTGCCGATGGCGACCACCCAGTCGCCGGGCCGGATTGCCTCCGAGTCGCCGAGCGCGATGGCAACCAGCGCGTTCTCGGGATCGACCTTGATCAGCGCAATATCGGTCTTCGGGTCGCGGCCCACCACGGTGGCGGGCAGCTCGCTGCCGTCCTTGAAGGCCACAATGATCTCGTCCATGTTCTCGATGACATGATTATTCGTGACGATATAGCCGTCGCCAGAGATCACGAATCCGCTGCCGGCGCCCTCGCGTTTGTGCGGGCGTCCACCGTGCCCATCGAAGGGAAAACCAAAGTACTCCTCGAATTGCGGCGGCATACCGGGAAAGCCCGTCACGGTCTGCGTGGTGCGAATGTTCACGACGGCGGGTGAGACGCGCTCCGCCAGGTCCGCGAAGCTCGAGGGCACGCCCGTCTGCACCATCGGTGGAATGTCGCTCTTCGTCTTCCAGAAGGCTTCACCGGCGGCATCGACGGGCGGCGTCTTCTTGTCCTCGGCGGAGGTTGCGTTTCCGCCGGTCAGTCGCTCCCAGAGGCCCGGTTCGTCGCTCGGCTTCTCGGCGCGGACGGGTGCGGTAGCCACTGCGACGAATACGATCGCGGTGGCCAGCAGGATGAGGCTCGTTCCGACTCGCTTCATTGTGTCTCCATGGTGTCGATGATGGGTGCGGCTCTGCCGTCCCTCTGCGCGCGTCTCCGCGCATCGACGACGCCGATCTCGGACGTCTGTCGACTTCGATTGGTTCCAATCGGCCGTGTTTCGAGCCCCGAGCACGAGACGCCTGGCCCGGCGGCCCATGTCTGCGATTTCGGATTGTGGCCGGGAGAACGCGGAGCCTTAGAGGTTGACCCGTGGGAGTGCATGATCCTAGCGGAGCGGAATTGTCAGATGGTACCGACCGGGGCCGCGTTGGACCACGACCAACGCGCGCTCGCGGCCGCGGAGATTGAGCATCGCTCGGCGCAACGCCGCTTCGGAGTCGAGATGCAGGCCGTTCACACCGAGCAGCAGATCGCCCTGCTGGAGGCCGACCTGCGCGGCGGCCGAGCCCCGACGCACGCGCGTGATCGCGTAGTAGCTCTGCTCCCGTAGCGCGAGCCCGACTCCCAGCAGCCGGCTGGCGAGCTCACCGCCGACATTCTCCGGGATCTCCGTCGCCACCACGGACTGCAGGAAGGATCGGCCGTCTCGCCACAGCTCCAGGTTCAGCTCCTGATTGGGCGTGGTGGTCTCGAGGATCTCGAAGAGCTGCCGCGCCGAAATGATCTTGCGTCCGTCGAGCTTCGCCAGCACGTCGCCGCGTCGCACGCCGGCGGCCTCGGCCGGGCCGCTGGGATGCACGCGATTGATGAGCGCACCCCTTACGCTGGCTGGCAGGTGCATCACCCCGCGCAGCGCGGGATCGAGGTCCTGAAAGTCGATGCCCAGCGTCACGGGCAGCACCTCACCGTGCTCGATCAGCTCGGCGACGACCCGCTTGGCCACGTCGATCGGGATCGCAAAGCCAATCCCCTCGGCACCGCTGTAGATGGCCGTATTGATGCCGATCAGCGATCCCTCGGCGTTGAGCAGGGGGCCACCCGAGTTACCCGGGTTGATCGAGGCATCGGTCTGCAGGAATCCGTGAAAGGTGTGTTCGCTGGTCCGTACCGAGCGATTGACGGCCGAGATCACGCCTGTCGTCACTGAATTGGATAGGCCAAAGGGATTCCCGATGGCGATGACGGGCTCGCCCACCATCACATCGGAGGAGGTCCCTGGCTCGATCCACGGCAGGTCATCGGCGGTCTCGGCCTTCAGGACGGCAATATCGTTGGTTGGATCGGCGCCCACCACCTCCACCTCGATCTCGCGCCCGTCGGCCAGTGTGATGAAGATGCGGCTGGCGCGCGCCACCACGTGCTCGTTGGTGAGCACGTGTCCCTGCGAGTTGATGATCACGCCGGAGCCGAGGTTCTGAACAGTGCGCGGCGCGCGCGGCTCGAAGAGGTCGTTGAAGTACTGATCGAAGAGGGGGTGTTTCGGGCGGCTTCCGAACGGGTTCTGGCTCTGCACCACGCGCTCGGTGGTGATGTTGACGACCACCGGCCCCGCCTGCTCGACCACCTCGACGGTGGCGGTTCGGCGCAGGAAGGGTTCGCCGGCGGTGGTCGGGCCGGGCGCGACGAGGGTCGACAGGACGACGAGCCCGAGCGCCCGCGTCGTTCTCGATCTGAATCGCGTGGATTTCGGGCCGGTCATGTCCAATTTCCCAACAGCTCGATTGTGGCGCCGCGGATGCGGGCCGGGCGGAGAGTACCGCCCCGGGGGTTCGTCGCACGCCCCGGGGCGGCCCCTCTGCAGAATCGCCCCGCGAGCGATCCGTCTTGCTCCCACCCCCCGAGGCTGGCAGCCAAAGGTATGGCCCCGTCGCGGGCCGCGCGGTTCAATTCGGCCCTCGGAGGACGAAGAATGACCGAGCCCGCAGGGGCCGCCCAGGATCTCGAGGCCTGGATCGAGGAGCGCGTCGGCGCCTTCAGAGGTCGTTACGGGCGCCCCCCCCGCGTGCTCGGGTGTGCGCCCGGACGCGTGAATCTGATTGGCGAGCACACCGACTACACCGAGGGGCTGGTGCTGCCGTGCGCGATCGATCGCCACACCCTCGTGCTGGCGGCGCCGGCCGCGGGCGACCGGATCCGCGTCTTTGCCGAGGATCTCGAGGCGGGGGTCGAGATCGAAGCCGGTGCTCCGCGCCGGAGCGGAGACTGGAGCGACTACGTGAAGGCCGTGGTCGATTCCCTCGCGGCCCTCGGTCACCGGGTACCGGCGCTCGACATGACGATTGCGAGCCGCCTTCCGATGCGATCGGGTCTGTCGAGCTCGGCGGCGCTCGGGCTGGCCGTGGCTCGCGCGTTCGACCGGGCCGCCGGGCTCGGGCTGGATTCGCGCACGCTCGCCGAGCTGGTCCATCGCGGCGAGTGCGAGTTCGTCGGCATCGGCTGCGGAATTCTCGATCAGTTCGCCAGCGCGCTCGGTCGCCGCGGTCACGCGCTGCGCATCGACTGCAGGACGCGCGCCGTTCTGGAGCGACCCTTCGCGGGCGAGGGCCTGGCGCTCTTGATCCTGCATTCCGGTGTCGAGCGGAGGCTCGCAGACGGCCTCTATGGGCAGCGCGTGGCCGAGTGCCAGGCCGCCATCGCGGCGGCCCGGCAGCACGGCATCGCGAAGCCGGGCGACCGGACGCTGCGCGATCTCACCCCGCAATTGCTGCCGGCGCTCGAGCGCGACCTCGAGCCGGTGCTCTTTCGCCGCGCGCGACACGTCGTGACCGAGAACGCCCGCGTCGACGACTTCTGCGCCGCGATGGAACGCGGCGACTCGGACGCGTTGGGTCAGATCCTGGCAGCCGGGCAGCGCAGCTTGCGCGACGACTACGCGGTGTCGACCCCCGAGCTCGACGCGCAGTGTGAGATGGCAGAGGACGTGCCGGCCATTCTCGGCTCGCGTCTCACCGGCGCGGGCTTCGGCGGCTGCACGCTGCATCTGGTGCGGGCCGGGCGCGAAGCGGAAGCCGACGAGTTGATGTCAGCCGCCTGTGTGCGCCGATTTGGCAGCCGACCACGGCGCTGGATCGTGACGCCCTGCGACGGCGCGTTCTCGCGTGCGCTGCCGTAGACCGAAGCGAGTGAGCTTCCGCCCTGCCTGAATGCGGCTCCAGCGGGGTCGGGAATCAATCCCCATCGAGCGCTGCGCGCAGCGCACGGGCGGCCTCGCCAGGATCGTCGGCCAATAGAATCGCGCCGGTCACGGCGACGCCGGCGGCCCCGGCCGCCACCGCGGCGCGGACGTGCGCGGCGTCCAATCCGCCCTGGGCGAGCACCGAAATGCCCGCGCCACGCAGAGACGTGAGTACACCCGGTCCGAGCGCCGGTCGTTCCGCGGGCTTCGAGAGGGGATCGAAGATCGGTGCCAGGTGGACATAGTCGGCGCCCGCCTCGGCGGCGGTGCGGACCTCGTCGATGGCGTGGGTCGAGACGCCGATCAGTGCGTCGTCTCCGAGCAGGGCGCGCGCATCGTGCACCGCCATCGCATCGAAGCCCAGGTGCACGCCGTCGGCCGCAAGCGCCATCGCGACGTCGACCCGGCGATTGATGATCAGGCCCACGCCCTCACTCGCTGCGTGCGCCGCCCGGCTGATCTCGCGCGACCACCGAAGCCAGTCGGCGCCTTCGAGCTCGCGCTCGCGCAGCTGCACACGGTCGACACCGCCGCGCACCGCCGCGGCCACGGCACCCGGCAGCGCGTGCCGAGTCGCGTGCCGGTCCACGACCAGCGCAAGAACCTTTCGCACCGCGTCCGGCACCGACCGATCAGAACCGGGCGAGACCGTCCAGCGGGCTCGACGCGGCGGCGTAGAGGCGCTGCGGCATGCGCCCTGCCCGATACGCGAGCCGGCCGGCTTCGACACCGAGTCGCATGGCGGTCGCCATCTTCACTGGATCCTTGGCATGCGCGATCGCCGTGTTCATCAGCAATGCCGTGGCCCCGATCTCCATCGCGACTGCGGCGTCACTCGCCGTGCCGACGCCCGCATCCACGATCACCGGCACCTCGACGGTCTCGAGAATGATGCGCAGATTGGCCGGGTTGCGGATCCCCATCCCCGACCCGATGGGTGCGGCCAACGGCATCACGGCCGGGCAGCCCATCGCCTCGAGGCGCTGGCAGGCCACGGGATCGTCGGTGATGTAGGGCAGCACCGTGAAGCCGTCGTCGAGCAGGACCTTCGCGGCCTCCAGGGTGGCGGCCACGTCGGGGAAGAGGGTGCGCTCGTCGCCGATCACCTCGAGCTTGACGAGATCGGTGTCCAGCAGCTCGCGCCCGAGTCGCGCCGTGGTGATCGCCTCCTCGGCGCTGAAGCAGCCGGCCGTATTGGGCAGGATCGTGAAGCGGTCGGGCGAGATCACGTCGAGCAGGCGCGGGCCCTTGGCGGCATCGAAGTTCACGCGCCGCAGCGCCACCGTGACCATCTCCGCTCCGGCGGCCTCGGCACATTCGAGGTTCTGCTCGAAGGACTCGTATTTGCCGGTTCCGATGATGAGCCGCGAGTGAAACGTGTGTTCCCCGATTCGATAGCTCTGCGAAGATTCGTCGTTCGACATCTTCATCCCCCTTTCATCCCCCCCCCACCGCTTCCAGGATCTCGATGTGATCCCCGGCGCAGATCGGCGCGGTGGCGTACGTGGAGCGCGGCACCACCTCGCGGTTGACCGCCACCGCCACCCGCTTGCCCAGCATGCCGAGCTGCTCCAGCAGCGCCTGCACGGTGCAGTCGCCTTGCAGAAGGTGTTCGTGACCATTCACGAGGATATGGTCCTGGGCGATGGGTCGTTGCTGCGGCATGAGAGATAGTGATTCGCGTCGCCAGTGCGAGCGCGCGCTCACAAAGGTACCAGCGGCACCCGTCCGATGCTGCTGGTACGCTGCCCGCATCCGACCCGGAGCGTGCCGCCCGGTCGGCGGGGGGTGGGCAAGCCGTGCAAGGAGAACGCTCGAGCCGCGCCATCGTCGATCTCGCGGCGCTGCGAAGCAACTTCGAGCTGGCGACCGAGCTCGCTGCGGGCCGCGAGGTGATCGCCGTCGTCAAGGCTGACGGATACGGGCACGGAGCCGTGGAGGTGGCGCGCACACTGGCCCTGTCGGGTTGTCGCCGCCTGGCGGTGGTGAGCGTCGACGAGGCCTGCGAGCTGCGAGAGGCCGGGCTCTCCGGACCGATCCTCGTGCTGGGCGGCGTGCACAGTCCTCGCGAGGCGGGCCTGGCGGCCGAATTCGGCCTGACGCCGGTGCTCCACGACCGCGGCGGCCTCGAGCGCGTCGCCGCCGCGGCGGCTCACGTGCGCCGTGCGCTGCCCGTGCAGGTCGAGGTCGATACCGGGATGCGGCGCATGGGCGTGGCGCGCGAGGATGCGCTGGATTTCCTGGCCGATGTCGCAGCCGAGCCCGCCGTCGACCTGGAGGGCGTCTTCACGCACCTCGCCTGCGCGGAGGATCCGAGTCCAGATGTCTCACTCGGTCAGCTCTCCGACTTCCGCGCGCTGCTCGAGGCGCTGCATGGCCGGGGCGTCGATCCGGGGCTGGTGCACGCGGCCAATTCGGCCGGCTTGCTGGCCGGCAAGCTGCTGGCCGACGCGCTGCCCGAGGCCGGCGCGGTGCGGCCCGGACTGATGCTCTACGGTGCCTGCCCGGCGGACCACTTCGCGGACGCGCGTCGACTGAGGCCGGCAATGAGCGTCCGCGCCCGAGTGGTCACCCTGCGCGCCGTGCTCGCGGGTGAGGCCGTCGGCTACGGACGAAGCTGGCGGGCGACGCGCGATACAAAGGTGGCCACCCTGGCGATCGGTTACGAGGATGGCGTGCTGCGCTCGCTCACGGGCCGCGGCGCGGTCTGGCTGGCGGGCGCGCGGCGGCCGATCGTGGGGCGTGTCTCGATGGACTACATCAGTGTCGACGTGGGCGATGCACCCGTCGAGCTCGGCGACGAGGCCGTCTTCTTCGGTCCCGCACCCGGGGGCGAGGGCGGTCTTCCCGCGACCGATTGGCCCGGCATTCCGGTCGAGGAACAGGCGGCTGCGGCGGGCACGCTTGCGTATGAGTTGCTCGTCGGCGTCGGCCGTCGGCTTGCGCGGCAGGTCGTGGACGGCGACTGAAACGGGTCTCTGCAAGTGGATCGAGGTGACCGGCGGGGGCGACGATTCGCTGCCGGCGAATGAATTGACTTCCCCACGGTGCCCCGGTACAAACCCTGCGAACGCCCCCCCCGGACCCGCGCGAGACCTCTCCTCCAGGAGGAATCCATGCCCCCCAGCAAGACGCCGCGCCCGGTGGCGCGCGCGCTGCTCTCCGTCTCCGACAAGACCGGCTTGGTTGAGCTGGGCAAGGGGCTGGCGGCGCTGGGCATCGAGTTGGTGGCCTCGGGCGGCACGGCGTCCGCCCTGCGCGACTCGGGCCTCACGGTGCTGGATGTGGCGGAGCTGACGGCCAGCCCCGAGATGCTGGGTGGCCGGGTCAAGACCCTCCATCCCAAGGTGCACGGCGGCATTCTGGCGCGCCGCGACGTCGAGTCCGATCGCGTGGACCTGGCGCAGAACGGGATCGGCCCGATCGATCTGGTGGTGGTCAACCTCTACCCCTTCGAGGCGACGGTGGCCAGGCCAGAGGTCCGCTACGCGGACGCGATCGAGAAGATCGACATCGGCGGTCCGTCGATGCTGCGATCGGCGGCCAAGAACCACGAGTACGTGGGCGTGCTCTCGGACCCCGCCGACTACGAGACCGTGCTGGCCGAGATCCGCAACGAGGGCGGTCTCCTGGCGGCCACTCGCCGGCGCTTGGCCCTGCGGGCCTTCCGCATCACCGCCGCCTACGACGCGGCCATCCAGGCGTGGCTGGGTGGGCAGATCCAGGAAGAGGGCGACGATCCCTTGCCGTCGCGATTCGTGGTCGGCTTGCCCAGGGTGACCCCGCTGCGCTACGGCGAGAACCCCCACCAGGCGGCGGCCCTCTATGGCCACTTCCTGGACAATGTCGAGCAGCTCCACGGCAAGGCGCTCTCCTACAACAATCTGGTGGATGTGCAGGCCGCGCTCGGCCTGATCTTCGACTTCGATCCGGCCGATCACGCCGCTGTGGGCATCCTCAAGCACAACACGCCCTGTGGCGTGGGCGCCGGTGCGAGTCCGCTCGAGGCTTACGAGCGCGCCTTCGAGACCGACCCCGACTCGCCCTTCGGCGGCATCATCGTCTCCAACGTTGCTTTCGATCTGGCGCTGGCAAAGAAGGTGGACGAGATCTTCACCGAAGTCCTGGTCGCGCCCTCCTTCGACGAGGCTGCTCTCGACCTGCTGCGCAAGAAGAAGAACCGCCGCCTGCTGGCCTTCGACATCGACGGCATCGACCGCGCCGAGCTCGACTGGCGGCGTGTCTTCGGCGGCGTGCTCCTGCAGCAGGCCGACACGTCTGTGGACGAGCTCGAGGGCGCCAAAGTCGTGACCAAGGCGCAACCCAGCGACGAGCAGCGCAGCGCACTCGGTTTCGCGTGGCGCGTCGTCAAGCATGTGAAGAGCAACGCCATCGTCTTTGCCGACGCCGGTCGCACGCTCGGCGTGGGAGGGGGCGCGACCTCGCGTGTCGATGCGGTCCACAATGCCGTCGCCAAGGCGGCGCGGGTGGGACTCTCGCTCGAGGACTCGGTGCTGGCCAGCGACGCCTTCTTTCCCTTCCCAGACGGTCTCGAGGCCGCCGTGGAGGCGGGCGCACGCGCCGTCATCCAGCCGGGCGGCTCGAATCGCGACGAGCTCGTCATCGAGGCGGCCGACCGCCTGGGCATTCCGATGATCTTTACCGGGGTGCGCCACTTTCGACACTAGCTCGACACCCGCTCGGGCCGCGCGCCGGGCGCGCACCCGGCACCGCCGCGGAGGATCGCTTTCGTGCAGGTTCTAGTTCTGGGATCCGGCGGCCGCGAGCACGCGCTGGCCTGGAAGATCGCGCAGAGCCCGCGCGTCGATGCGGTGCTGGCCGCGCCGGGTAGCGCGGCGATCGGCGAAATTGCGATCTGTCATCCCGGTGTCTCCGCCGGCGACACGGACGCCGTGGTGGAGCTGGCGCGCCAGCAGTCCGTGGACCTCGTCGTGGTCGGGCCCGAAGATCCGCTGGCCGCGGGCATCGCGGACCGCCTGCGCGAGGCGGGCATCGCGACCTTCGGTCCCGGCCGGGCAGCCGCCCGGCTCGAGGGCAGCAAGGCCTTTGCGAAGGAATTCATGCGTCGTCATGGCATTCCGACTGCGGACTACCGCGACTTCGACGACCTCTCTGCCGCGCTCGCATACGTGCGCGAGCTGGGGCGCGCCTGTGTGGTCAAGGCGGACGGTCTCGCGGCGGGCAAGGGCGTCGCCATGTGCGAGGACGCCGCCGCGGCCGAGCGTGCGCTGCACGAGATGATGGCCGATCGCCGCTTCGGCGACGCGGGCAAGCGCGTCGTCATCGAGGAGTGGTTGATCGGCGAGGAGGCCTCCTACTACGCGATCAGCGACGGCAAGCGTTTCGTCACCCTGGCGCCCGCCCAGGATCACAAACGCGCCCTGGACGGCGATCAGGGCGAGAACACGGGCGGCATGGGGGCCTATGTGCCGGCGCCAGTCGTGAGCCAGGCCGTCGAGCGAAAGATCCTCGATCGCATCGTCACGCCCGTCATCGAGGGGATGGCGGCCGACGGCCACCCCTACGTTGGGGTGCTCTTCGTGGGGCTCATGGTCGACGCCGCGGGCGAGCCCCGCGTGATCGAGTTCAACGTGCGCTTCGGGGATCCGGAGACGCAGGCGTTGATGGTGCAGATGGAAGGCGACCTGGTGCCGCTGCTGCTCGGTGCAGCGCAGGGCGAACTCGACCCGGGTGCGGCCGTGGATACGCGCGACGCGGCCGTCTGCGTCGTGATGGCGTCGGGCGGCTATCCGCGCTCGTATCAGACCGGCAAGCCGATCGTCGGCCTCGAGGCTGCGCTGGCGGACGAGCACGTCGTGATCTTTCATGCCGGTACCGAGCGCGGCGAGGACGGCGACTACATTACGCGGGGCGGTCGCGTGATCGGTGTGACGGCACGCGGCACGAGCGTCAAGGAGGCGCGCGACCGCGCTTACACGGCCGTGGACAAGATCGAATTCGAGGGCGCCCACTCCCGCCGCGACATCGCGGCCCGCGCCCTCGAGCGTTGAGCGAGTCCCGCATGCCCGATCCGATCGTCGCAGCCACCCTGCCCGGCGCCCAACCGACCCGCGAAGCACCCGATGTGGCGGCGGCTGTCGCACATCTGGCGCAGGACGGCCTGGTCGCCTTTCCGACCGAGACGGTCTGGGGCCTGGCGGCCTGCGCGCGCTCGTCGGCGGCGATGAACGCCTTGCGCAGCTGGAAGGGGCGCGACGCCGATCAGCCGGTCTCGCTGCTGATCGCTGATGCGGCGGTGCTGGCCGCCGAGGGCCTCGAGCTCTCGCCATTGGCCCGACGAATCATCGCAGCCTTCTGGCCGGGACCTCTCACCTTGGTGATTCCGGCCCGGGTGATCCCGGCCCAGGCAATCCCGGCCCAGGCAATCCCGGCCGACGCGGCGCTTGCGGCCGGTGTCGCACGCGACGATGGCGCGGTGGGAGTTCGCTGCAGCTCTCACCCGGTGGCCGCCGCGCTGGCCGGCGCGGCCGCGCGGGCCGGTCTCGGTCCACTGACGGCGACGAGTCTGAACCGAAGCGGCCAACCGCCGGCGCGCGACGAGGCGGCCGCGCGCGCTCTGTGTGCCGGCCAGCGCGCACCACTCGTGCTCGACACGGGCGGCGACGCGGTGAGCGCCGGACCGCCCACCAGCGTGCTCGATCTCACCCAAGACTCGCCGCGGATCCTGCGCGTCGGCGCCATCGACGAGTCCACGCTGCGCGCGCGGGTGGGCGTCGAGGTGTCGAGCTGCGACGCTTCGACCGACCCCTTAGCCCCTGCATGCATGAAGGGAGAACCGACCTCATGACTGTGGTACGTCCCTTCCGCGCCGTCCGCTATGACCCGACGCGCGTCGAGCTCTCGAAGGTGATGGTCCCGCCCTACGACGTGATCGCGGCCGACGAGCGAGGAGGCTTCTTCGACCGGGATCCCCACAACGCGATTCGCTTCGAGCTGACGCGCGACGTGAGGGACGAGGCCGGCACC
>JAFDDH010000289.1 GCA_019310975.1 Deltaproteobacteria bacterium
GCGGTACACGAGCTGGTGGGAACCTGAGCGGCGATGACGCCGATCATGCCCATCCCGCAGTCGCCGGTGGCTCCGCTGATCCACTGAGGGCCGCCGCAGAACGGAGAGACAGATCTCATGAGCCTCTATGGAGAGTGGTCCCAGCGCGATGGACTGCCTTTCTTCGAGTACTCGGCCGACCAGGAGGCCCTGCCCGAGGCCGAGTGGGATCCCATTCAGGGCCCCAAGACGCGCCGCCATTGGGTGCTCGTGGGAAACCGCGCGATCCAGATCCAGGTCGCGAACGATGGCCGGGTGGCGCTCTTCGACGAACGCTTCGGCCAGCGCTGGATCACCGCGCCCGATCCGGCCGGCACCGGGATCTCGATCATCGAAGAGGGAGACGAGACCTGGGGCAGTGCCTGGGAGATTCGCCCGCCGCAGGACGTTCCGCTGCGGCGCTTCGGACCGACATGGTTCGAGGTCGTGGCGAGCCGGCGTGAGCTCTCGCTCGAGCGGCTGATCCTGTGTCCGGAGGGCGACGTGCCGTGGGTGCTCGTCCGCGTTCGCATCCGCAATACCGGGGCCTCGCCCCGGAAGATCCGACACCGTGAGGAGTGGGCCGTCGTTCCCCGCTTTGCGAATCTCCTCGGCTCCAGCGAAAGTCGCCGGAATCACGCCTGCGCCGCTCTGGCGTTCGATGTGGAGACCTCGTCGCGTGGGCTCCTCGCCACCGAGCGCCGCCTCATAGGGGGCGAGGGAAGTGGGCTCGTCATTGGACCCTTCTCGCAGGTCTTTGGCCCGCAGCTGGACGTGGGGTTGGAAGCGCTCGGCGATACTCCGGCCGTGCCATCACACGACGGCGCCCCTCACCCCACCCTCAGCTTGGCGAGCGAGCTCGTGCTCGAGCCTGGCGCAACCAAGGAGCTCTGGTTCCGCTTCGGCACGCTCGATGCGTCCAAGGGAGCATCCGAGCCGAAGGACCCGAGTGCTCTGCTCCGCTCGAGCCTCGCGCAGCTGCGCGAACGGCTGCCGAGCGCCCACGTTGAGGGCTGCCCGGAAGCCGAGCGCGAAGTCCCTTGGCACGCGGCGCTGCTCTCGGGAGGGGCATGCCGAGACGAGGTGATCGGAGGCTATACGCTCAATCAGTCGTCCGCCTACCTCTTCCCGATCGGCTTCAACGGTGCGGCCCGCGATCCTCTGCAGCACGCGCTCCCCCTCGTCTACAGCGAGCCGGATCTCGCGTTGGGCGTGCTGCGAAATACCTGCGCGTGGAGCGGCGCCGAGGGCGAGCTTCCCTACGCGCTGGACGGCGCAAAGCGCCCTGCGGCGCTCGGATTCAAGCCCTCGGACCAGAACCTATGGGCCTTGGCGCTGGCCGCCGAGTACGCCGCGGCAACCGGGGACTGCGCGGCATTCGAGGCCGAGCTCGATTACCACCCGGAGTACGATGCCTCTTCTGTGCCGCTCGCCGAGAATCTGCGTCGCCAGTTCGAGTACTTCGCAAAGGGTGTGGGCCGCGGCGAGCACGGACACGTTCGGATGCTGAATGCGGACTGGAACGACACGGCGATCCCGCTCTCCGGTGTCGAACCGAAGCTGATGACGACCGAAGGAGAGTCGGTACTGAATTCAGCCATGGCCGCCTGGGTGCTTCCGGTCTACGCCGGCCTCTGCAATCGACTCGGCGACAAGGAGACCGCCAGCGCCGCGCGGATCCTCGGCGAGGAGCTGCGCACCGCGGTTGCGCGCGAGTGGAACGGCCGCTGGTTTCGCCGCGCCTATGGGCCGGGAGCTCCACCGGTGGGCGAAGAGGACTGCTGGCTGGAGGTTCAGCCGTGGGCACTGCTCTGCGGCGCCGCGGACGCCGACCAGGCGCGAAAGGTGCTCGCTGAGATCGACCAGCATCTGCGCGGCGATTCGCCTCTCGGCGCGCGCGTGCGCTGGCCCATCTTCCGAGACAACGATCTCATGGGCGGCCCCGGTGAGGGCGCGGGCGGCGGCGGGATCTGGTTCTCGATCAACATGACTCTGATCTGGGCCGCCGCGCACGTTGACCCGAAGCTGGCCTGGGACGAGTGGCGACGCATGACGCTCGCGAACCACCAGAGTCACTATCCCGCTGTCTGGACTGGCACACTCTCTGGACCCGACGCCTACAACGGCGTCGAATCCACCCGTCCCGGTGAGACCTGGGGGTCGAGGGCTCTCTCGATGCAGGCGAATGGCATGAACAACCAGCACAGCCATTCGCAGCCGCTGCTCTCCTATCTGCGGCTGCTCGGCGTCGAGCCGCTCGCCGATGGTCGGCTGCGCATTGGTGCCGGGGCGAGCTTTCGAAGCCGAAGCTTCCAGCTCGCGGCCGACGGTCACGGCTGGCTCGAGGCGAGCGGCCCGGTCGTGCTCGATACGAAGTTCGGCGAGATCCGAGGCGGAAGGGGTCGCGTCGAGTGGTAGGACGGCACGCCAGGGGAGAGCTCGATTGACTGCAGAAGCCATGACGGCCCGCGAACGTCTGTTGGCCTCGTTTCGAGGAGACCCTGTCGACCGCATTGCCTGGTCGCCCTGTGTCGACAACTACTTCCTGTCGTCGCTGCCTCCGGAGCAGAAGCTCGACGAGCTTGAATTCCACAGGGAGATCGGTTCCGACGCGATGTTGCGTCATGTCATGCTCTACAAGGTGACCGCGCCCTTCACCGGTGCCACGGGCCAGAATCCGCGTGTCGATGCCCGGACGGAGCGTCTGGACGATGGGACGATTCGCATCACTTACGAGACCAAGGTGGGCTCACTCGTCGAGGAATTCAGATGGAATGCCGAGTCGCCCAACGTCCCCTGGTTCACCAAGCGCAAGCTCCAGACGCTCGAGGACATCAAGGTCTACATGTACGCGCTGGAGACCTCGAGGGCGACCGCCGCCCCCGAGTACTTCCGGAACACCGTCCAACGCCTCGGCGATGACGGGCTGGCCACGACTTCCGGCCCAGCCAGCCCGATGGAGCATCTCATCAACATAGAGATGGGGCTGGAGAAGATGACCTTTGCCCTTGCCGACGACCCGGACACGATGCTGCAGTGCTTCGAGCTGATGCACGAACGGAACGTCGAAGCGTACGCGATCCTGGCCGAGAGCGAGGCGGAGGTCGTGATCAGCTACGAAAACCTCTCGACGACCCTCACCTCTCCCGACCACTATGAGCGCTTCGACCAGAGCCACTGCAACGATTACGCGGCCATCTGCCGAGGGGCCGGCAAGACCTACCTCACGCATATGTGCGGCCGTCTCAAGGGTTTTGCGGGACAGCTCTGCCACGCCAATCAGGATGGATTCATCGACGTGGCCCCAGCACCCACCGGTGACGTCGTCTTTGGCGAGGCCAAGGCCGGATGGGCCAAGGACAAGGTGCTGGTGGGGGGCATCGACGCACTGCCGAGCGGCACGCCCATGCCCGTGGTCCGAGCCGTCAGCGAGACTGTGCGCGACTTCTTCTCCTGAGCGACGAATCGGCGGCCTGCCCGGCACCTCCCGGACTCCAGCCCGCCGCGCCTGGCCCCGCCCGGCTCGCGCAACCCACGGCTTGCTTCAGCATCCTGCTAGAGCCCGAAGTCCCAGGACTCACCGTTCCGATACACATTCAAGACGTTCTTCGCGATCAGGATCTTGTGGACTTCGTCCGGACCATCGGCGAGGCGCAGGGTGCGCGCTCCCCGGTACATCCCTTCGAGGGGGATCTCGCTCGACACGCCCAGGGCGCCGTGAACCTGGATCGCGCGGTCCACCACTCTGTGCATCGCCGCGGGAACGGCGATCTTGATCGCCGAGATGTCCGTCCTGGCATCGAGCCCCTGCTCCATGATCTCCGCACATCGAATCGTCATCAGCCGCGCCGACTGGATGTCGATGTAGGACTCGGCGATGAAGCCCTGGATGAATTGCTTCGTCTCGAGCATACCACCGTGCACCTCGCGCTCCATCGAGCGCCGAACCATCATGTCGAAAGCGCGCCACATCTGGCCCACGCAGTTCATGCAGTGATAGACGCGGCCGGCCCCCAGACGATCCTGTGCCGCCTGATGCCCGGAGCCCTGCTCCCCGAGCGCGTTCTCCAGGGGCACACGGACACCGTCCAGGATGAGCTCACCGTGATGCCCATCGGCGTGGCCCCAGATCGGTACGCTTCGAACGTAGTTGAAGCCGGGGCTGTCCGTGGGAACGATGATCTGCGTCATGCGGCCATTGACGTCGACATCGTTCTCGTCTTCCGTACGACACATCACGATCGCGAAGTCGGCTCGCTTCGCGTTCGAGGCCATCCACTTGTGTCCGGTGATCACCCATTCGTCACCGTCGCGAACGGCCTTCGTCTGGATCGCTCGGGGATCCGACCCGGGCTGATCGGGCTCGGTCATGGCAAAGCAGGACTGCATCTTCCCCGCGATCAGGGGTTCGAGCCAGCGCTTCTTCTGCTCCGGAGTCCCGTACTTGATGAGGATCTTCTGATTTCCCGAGTTCGGAGCCATGATCCCGAAGATCGGATTGGAGTAGGGGCTCCATGCCAGGATCTCGTTCATATAGGCGAGCTTGAGAAAGCCGATCCCCATGCCGCCGTACTCCTCGGGAAGATGTGGCGCCCAGAGGCCAGACGTCTTGACCCGATTGAAGAGCTCTGCCCAGAGCTTGGGCGTCTCCGGATCTTCGAAGCGTGTGAGCTGGTGTTCGTTGGGGATGATGTGCTTGGCGACGATCTCCGCCGTCATGGACCGAATCTGGTTGGTCTCGTCATCCAGGGTGGGGAT
>JAFDDH010000290.1 GCA_019310975.1 Deltaproteobacteria bacterium
CTGGTGCTCTTCACCCTCGGCTCACTCTTCGCGCTCTACGAGGGCGCCCAGAGCCTGCTCCACCCCCACACCCTCACGGATCCAAAATGGGCGATCGGAATCGTGCTGCTGGGCCTCGTGCTGGAGGGCTTCTCCTTGCGCATGGCCCTGCGCGAGGCGCGCGTCATCAAGGGCGACGCTTCGTGGTGGGGGTTCATCCGCAACTCACGCAATCCCGAGCTGCCAGTGGTCGTGCTCGAGGACCTCGGCGCGCTTCTCGGGCTGACCATCGCGCTGGCGGGAATCAGCCTTGCGGCCCTTACCGGGGACGCCCGCTTCGACGCGCTGGGCAGCATGGCAATCGGAGTGCTGCTCGGCGTCATCGCCGTGGTTCTCGCCATCGAGATGCGCAGCCTCGAGCGCATACGAGCCGCCGTGCTCGCGCTCGAGAGCGTGAACACCATCATTCACATGCGCACACAGCACATCGGGCCGGACGAACTGCTGGTGGCCGCCAAGGTCGAATTCGACGCGGATCTCTTTGCACATGCGCTCGCCGACGCCATCGACGATGTCGAAGCCGCGATTCGCGAGGTGCTGCCCTACAGTGCAATCATCTACATCGAGCCCGACTTCTACGAGGCCAGCCAGGACAGCCAGCTGGCCCAAGAGCCAGATGATCGAGAGTCGACGACCTGATGCCGAGCCCTCTGCTCCTCGAAACCGAGCGCCGCTTTGCCGAATACCCCGGAGCCGAATCCCCCATGCGGCAACGAAAGGTCTCGTCCAATGGCGTGGGCATTGCGGTATCCGAGTGGGGCGACGAAACCGCGCCACCCGTGCTGCTCGCCCATGGCGGCTTCGACTTCGCGGCCACCTTCTCGGTCTTCGCGCCGATCCTCGCCCGAGCCGGCATGCGTGTAGTCGCCTTCGACCAGCGCGGTCACGGCGATTCCGACCACGCGAAGCTCTACTCCTGGGGGGCGGACCTGCGCGACACGTTGGCGGTGCTGGACTCGGTCAGCCATGCGCCGATTCCCATCATCGGACACTCGAAGGGCGGCTCGCTGCTGACCCAATTCGCCCAGGCCTATCCACACCGGGTCAGCCATCTCATCAACATCGACGGCATGCCGTCGCGGCGGCGCCATCCGGACGTCTCGAATCACGAGCGCTCGAAGCTTCTCGACAAGGAGCTCGTGGCCTGGCTCGATCATCGCCGCCGCAGCGCAGAGCTCGTGCGCAAGCCGGGCGAGCTCGAGGATCTCGCACGGCGGCGTGGGCGCATGAACCCGCGTCTCGAGCATGCCTGGCTCTGCTACCTCGTCACCCGCGGTGCGCGTCGCGACACCGACGGCTGGCGCTGGAAGATCGATCCCTCGATGCGAATGGGTGGCTTCGGCCCCTGGAGCCCGAACTGGGAGCTGCAACGTCTGCCTGGACTGACGCCACCGCTGCTCGGGATCCTGGCCGTCATCCCGGAGCAGCTCGGCTGGGAGACCCGAGAGCGGGACCTCCGCCCCTACCTGCCGCGCGGGACCGAGATCATCTCCTTCGAGAAGTCGGGCCACTTCGTCCATATCGAGTTCCCGCAGGAGGTCGCGCGCAGCGTGCTGGACTTCCTTTCGTGAGGCGAGCATGAGCGACGCGACGGTCGCATGGCTGATCCACTACCAGAGCCGGCTCGCGCTGCATACGCTGCGGGCGAGCGAGGCCGGCCACCCGCTGCTCCTGCTGCACGGACTCGGCGAGCGCTCTCCGAGCGCGCTGCCCGCCCCGTTCGAGGCCTGGCCCGGTTCGGTCTACGGCCTCGACTTCACCGGGCACGGTCGCTCCGACCTGGCTCCTGGCGGCGGCTACACGGCGGAGATCCTGATGGGCGATGCCGATGTGGCGGTCGCGCATCTGGGAAGCGTCACCGTGTGCGGGCGTGGGCTCGGCGCCTACGTGGCGCTGATGCTCGCCGGTGGCCGCGCACGCTCGGTGCGCGGCGCGATCCTATGCGACGGCCCCGGGCTTGCCGGCGGCGGCCCGCAACCCTCCAGCCCACGCATCATCCACCCTGACCCAGCCGCCGTGGGTACGCCCGACGCCTTTGCGCTCGCCGAGCTCTCGAGCGATGTGCGCCCCCCCGACTACGCGATGTCGTACGTCCGCCAGGCGATGCACCTCGGCCCCCTCGAGCGCCCGATCACAGTGTGTGCAAAGCACCGACCCGAGTGGCTCGAAGCGGTCGTCGCCACGACCGACACCGAGGAGGCGAGTCTCACCGAGGCGCTCGACTACTACGCCTCGGCGCGGCCGACCGAGGAGTCCGACGCTTTCGGGCGGCACGCGTAATTCTTGGCTGAAGACGGCACCGTCCCGGCGGGCAGCTGCTAACCTGCCGCCTCCTTGCGCCGCGACAACGTGGTGATCGGGTGGGAGAGTCATTGGCCGGCACGGGCACAGGCGTGGGTGCGGACATCTTTGGTGTCTGTCGACGCTGCGGCGAAGTGTGGCACGTGGTGGTCGCCGTCCTGAACGGCCGCATCGCCAAAGTCGAGTGCAAGCAGTGCGGCGCGCGCCACGGCCATCGGCCGAGCAGTGCCGAACGGGCCGCGGCGCCACGACGCAGGCTCGCACACGCGGCGCGTCTGCAGCGCGCTGAAGCCGTCGAGGCCGATCCCAGCCGCCCACCACGCCGCTACCAACCGGACGATCGATACCAGGCCGGCGACCGCATGCTGCATCCGAGCTTCGGCGAAGGTGTCGTGCAGTCGGTCAGTGGGCCACAGAAGGTGCTCGTGCGTTTCTCGTCCGGCGACAAGACCCTCGTCCAGGCCCGCAGCGCGAGCTGACATCGCCTGTCTGTAGAGAGCCAGTTACGACAGAGAGCCAGTTACGACTTGGGCGCTAGGGCAGCGCGTAGGCCACCACCGCATCGCCCGACTCCGACCAGCCGTGACCACCCGCAGCCACCACCAGGTACTGCTTTGCGTCCGGCCGGAGTCGATATGTGATGATCCCCGAGCTGGCCGTGTAGGGCAGCCGGCGCGAGAAGATTTCCTCGCCCGTCTCGATGTCGAACCCGCGTACGAACTTATCCGTCGTCGCGCCGATGAAGACCAGCCCGCTCGCGGTCAGCGTCGCCGGCCCCAGATTCGGCGACCCGAGCTCGAGCCAGATCGGAAAGGGCGCCTGATCCCGCGTGGTCCCGAGCCTCACCTCCCAGACGACCTCGCCGCTGCGCAGGTCGACGGCCGTGAGCGTGCCCCACGGCGGCGCCACGCATGGAGCACCGAAGCTCGACATCAACGGACCCCGTTTCACGCCGTAGGGTGCGCCCTGCATCGGGTAGAGCTCATCCGGATAGACGACGCTATCGGGATCGAGCTGGTCGAACTCAGCCCGCGGGATCAGCTGCTGGACCATGGGCATCCGGTTCTGATTGACGACGAGCAGCCCGCGCAGCGGATCGATCGCCACACCACCCCAATTCGCGCCGCCCGCCGAGCCCGGATACTGGACCGAGCCCTGCAGCGAGGGCGGCGTGAACATCCCGTCCGAGCGCAGACGGGAAATCTTGTCGCGGCAGTCCGCCTTGTCGATGGGCGTGAACCCCCAGGCGTCCTCGGGACGCAGGTCCGTCCTCTGGAGGGGCGGCGGATGGGTGGGAAAGGGCTGTGTGGGCGAGAGCGTCTCCTCGGGGACCGCACCATCCATGGGCACCGGCCGTTCCTCGACCGGGTATAGGGGCTCGCCCGTCACGCGGTCGAGGAGGAAGATGTGTCCCATCTTTGTCGCCTGGGCGAGAGCAGGCGCGCCCTCGCCCACGCCGTCGATCTGGAAGAGCGCCGGCTGCGCGGGCGTGTCGTAGTCCCATAGGTCGTGGTGCACGTACTGGAAGTGCCAGAGTAGGCTCCCATCGCGGGCATCGAGAGCCACCGTCGACGAGCCATAGTAGTCGAGCCCTGCGCGCAGACCACCGAAGCTGTCGGGCGAGGCGTTGCCGGTGGGCACGTAAACGATGCCGCGCTCGGCATCGCCTGAGATCGGCGCCCACACGTTGGGGGTGCCGGCCCGGTAGCCCGAGCCCGCCGCGACCTCCCCGGACAAGGCGACCTGGCTTGGCGGCACCGGATCCCAGGCCCAGCGCAGCTTGCCGCTGCGCACGTCGAAGGCGCGCACGACCCCGCTCGGTGCGTCGATCCGCATGCTGTCCGCCACCAGCGCGCCGATCACCACCAGATCGCCGATCACCAAGGGCGGCGATGTCGGGTAGTACTCCCAGGGCTCGGCGTCGCCCACGCCCTCGCGCAGCGCAACCCTGCCCGCCTGCCCAAAGTCCGCGCAGGGCAGCCCAGTGGCCGCGTCGAGAGCGATCAGCTCCGAATCACGCGTGCCCGTGAAGACGCGCCGCACGCAGACACTCTCATCGTGGGGCTGAGAGCCGCCGCCCCAGTAGGCGACGCCGCGACAGGTCAGCGGATAGGGCCCCTTGCCTCGCTTTGCGCGCAGCTCGGGATCGAACGCCCAGCGCTCATGGCCGGTCTCGGGATCGAGGGCGATCACCCGCGCGAAGCCGGTGCAGAAGAACATCGTCCCGTCGGCCACGATCGGCGTCACGGAGAAGGAGGTCTTCGCCCAATCGCCATCACCCTGGGAGACGTCGCCGTGGCGGTACTCCCAGACGACCTCGAGCGCGTCGACGTTCGTGCGATCGATCTGTGTCAGCGGCGAATATTTGAGACCGCTCTTCGTACCGCCGTACTCCGGCCACTCGGCAACCGGGCCCGTGTAGTCGATCGGAGCACCCGCGCTGCAGGCGGTCGCCAGTGCCAGTGCCAGCAGCGCGACACGTGCAGGTCGCGATCGGACCCGATTGGAGACGGCCGGCACCAGGACTCCCAGCTGGATGCGCGGCGCTCCGCGCCAGCCCCCCGGCTGGCAGTGCGGATCCCCGAGCGTGAGTGGCCGCCGACTGTAGCGCCTGGCCGCATGCGGCCCAACACGAACGCGGGCTGCGCGCCGTCAGCTGCGTGGGCGATC
>JAFDDH010000291.1 GCA_019310975.1 Deltaproteobacteria bacterium
CTCCTGCCCACCGAGGGTGGGACCGACCTCGAGGATGTCCGATGTGTCATCGCGCCGCAGTCGGACTCCGACGAGTATCCGGTCTGGCACTGTGGCCGGTCGTCCAGCGCTGATCGGCTAATAGTCAACCGCCCTCGGCACATTTCAGGAGATCGCGATGAGTGAATCCGCGCGCGCGCACGCCTTCAGCTACGCGCCCGATCATTGGACCAAGAGCGCACGTGAGGAGAGCGAGCGGTCCAAGATCCTACGCGGCCTACGGCTCTATTTCGCCACGCCGGTATTCTTCGGCGTGACGATGATGGTGCTGGATTCGCCCGTGCTCGCGGCGGCCCTGTCCTTCGTCTTCCTGGCGATCAACCAGGCCAGCCTGGAACGCAGTGCCCCCTATCTGACGGGAATCGAGCAGCCGCTCGGGCCCTATCTGCTCGAGCTGGCCCGGAAGAATGCAATTCCCCTGGCGATGACGGTGACGGGCATCCTGGCGGGCTTCTTCGCGCTGAGCGGACTCCTGGCGATCCTCGGTGTGGAGGCGTCGCTCGTGTTGCTGCTGCCCGCATCCTTCGCGCCCGATGCGAGTGCAGCCGCGACGCTGCTCTGGTGTCTCCCGGTTCTGCTGCTCGCCGACTTCCTCGTCTACTGGTATCACCGCGCCGCCCACGCGAGCGGAGAGGGCCTGTTGGCTCGGCTTCATGCCGTCCACCACTCGATCCCCTACTTCACGCTGGCGCAGGGCAGCCGCGCCCACCCGCTCGAGACCGTGGTCACCTACTCGGCGTACGGAATCGCGGGCGCTCTGCTCGGGGTCGGCTTCGACAGTACGTTCTGCGCGGGCGCACTGGTGCTCTTCATCATGTCCGCCCATCACGTCAACTGCGACGACGAGCTCGGTCCCTTCGGCCGCCTACTCGTCGAGACGGACGCCCACCGTTGGCACCACAACATCGATCACCTTGATTCCGGAAACTTCAGTCTGCTCTTCGCGCACTGCGATCGCATCTTCGGAACCTACCACCGCCCGAATAAGTTCTCCGGGCGAATCGGCGTCCAGGCATTCGAGCAGTTCTTCCCGACCTCGCCCCTCGAACAGCTCCTCGCTCCCCTCCCCTCGCATTGGGAGGCGCTCAAGGCGCGCAATCGAGATCCCGTACCGTCGGACCCCACACCGAACGACGGATGACGCTCGATCCCACGCGGAGCCTTTAATTTCATGAATAAAATCAAGTACTTATGGAGTCGATGCCGAATTCGAACCGGCCGTGGATATCAAGAAACCGATCCGACGCCGCCTGGCGTGAAGGCGCATAGGCCCTGATTCAGGGAGGCCCTGAACCTCGTCGCGAAGACGCCGCCACCGAGCGGGTCGGGCTCGGCACGACGATGCGGGTGCTGCCGCTGTGTCCGCCGGTCCTGCAGGCCAAGATGCTGGGCACGCTGGACCTGATGAGCAAAGGCCGGCTCATCGTCGGTGCCGCCGGCGGCTCGATGAAGGCGGAGATCGACGTGCTCGAGTGGCTGCGCTGCGTCGAGGCCTTCGCGAAGCCAATCGAGCGCGTCGCCTGATCGGAGCGTGCCGCCCGCCAGGGCTTGCGCAACACTCTCCTCGCCATCTCGGGGGCGCTGCATGAGTCGGTCGAAATGAAGTTCCTTCCCTCTCAGCTCGCCCTTTTGCTCGGCGAGAACGAAATGCGGCGGAACCTCCGCCCGCTCCTCAAGTACCTGGCCCTGCTGACGGCCACGATCTGCGTCTTCTCCGTCGTCTTTCACGTGATCATGCTCTACGAGGGTCAAGAGCACTCGTGGCTGACGGGCTTCTACTGGACGCTGACCGTGATGAGCACCCTCGGCTTCGGGGACATCACGTTTCACGGCGACCTGGGTCGGGCCTTCAGCATCGTTGTGCTGCTCTCCGGCATCGTGATGCTGATGATCGTGCTTCCATTCACGTTCATCCGCTTCTTCTACGCACCGTGGCTCGAGGCGCAGATGCGCCTACGCGCGCCGCGCTCGCTCTCGGGCGACGTGAGCGGGCACGTCATCATCTGTGGCTATGACGGCATCGCGATCGGGCTCATCCGCAGGCTGGAGGAACACGGGATTCCGTATTGCACCATCGAGGCGGATCCCGCCAAGGCGGCCAACCTTCACGCCGACGGAATCTCGGTGGTGGCTGGCGCGCCCGCAGCCAGCGCAACCTACGAGGCCGTTCGCGCACGCGATGCGGCGCTCGTCTTCGCGAACCTGGGCGACGCCGCCAACACCAACGTCACCCTGAGCGTGCGCGAGTCCGCGCCCGACGTGCCCATCGTGGCGCTCGCCGACGAGATGAGCTCGGTGGACGTGCTCGAGCTGGCGGGCGCGAGCGAGGTGGTCCCCCTCAAGCAGCGCCTGGGCGAGCATCTGGCCAGCCGGGTGGCCGTTGGTACCCCCCAGGCGCATCGGATCGGTCGCTTCGAGGATCTGGTCATCGCCGAGTTCCCGATCGAGAACACCTCGCTGCGCGGTCGCACCGTGCGCGACACACGACTGCGCGAGCTCACCGGACTGAGTATCGTGGGCGTCTGGGAGCGCGGCGTGCTGATGCCGGCGCACCCGGAGACCGTGCTCTCGGATCACAGCGTGCCCGTGATCGTCGGCACCGAGGAGCAGCTCACAGAGCTCGATGCGCTCTTCATCATCTACCAGCTGCACGACGATCCAGTGTTGGTCATCGGCGGCGGCAAGGTGGGCCAGGCGGCGGCTCGTGCGCTGCGCGCGCGCGACGTGCGGGCGACGATCCTCGACAAGGATGGCCAATTGATGGACGAGCTGCGCGAGTGCGCCGATCGCGTGGTGGTGGGGGACGCAGCCGAGCTCGAGGTGGTGACGGGGGCTGGTATCGCCGAGGCGCCGTCCGTGGTGCTAACGACCAACGACGACGCCACCAACATCTTCCTGGCGCTCTATTGCCGCCGGCTGAACCCCGAGGCGCGAATCGTGAGCCGGATCAACGAGGAGTGGAACCTCGAAGCGATCCATCGCGCGGGCGCGGATTTCGCGCTCAGTCATAGCTCCTTGGCGGCGAAGTCCGTCCTCTCGATCCTGCAAGGGATCAATCTGGTGGTCTTCGGCGAGGGTGCGGATCTCTTCGTGGAGCCCGTGCCTCTCGATCTCGCAGGCAAGACCCTGGCGGAGAGTGGAATCGGTGCCACCACCGGACTGAACGTGATCGCCGTCCACGCGGGAGGAGAGTCGATCACCAACCCGTCCGCGAGCACCGAGCTCGCCTCGGGCGCCGAGCTGGTGATGCTCGGCACGGTTTCGCAACATCAGGAATTTTCCAACCACTTCGGATCGCGCGCCCGCGCGGCGCCGTCATCCTGGCGGGCGAGGAGATTCCGCGGGCCTTGGGCCGCTAAACGTACGGCCGACGCGACGGGGCGCGGGAAGTCTCCGCACCCGTAGAAAGAAGGGCGGAGAGGCGGTGGCGGTGCCCTCGAGGTGAGTCCACCAGGTAGCCGCGGAGGCCAATCGTCGCCCTGAGCACCGGGCGATGTGCCCCGGCGACGGCAGATCCCTCCGGTGTACCATGAGATTCAAGGAGTGGCCGCCATGAACGGAGCCAGCCCGTACCCAGCCATCCATAATGAAATCAAATACTCATGGAGGCGGCGACCGGATTCGAACCGGCAGGGTAAATCAAGAAACATCAATAATTTCGTGTAGTTAGCAACTCTGAACGAGCCGAAAAAGTGTCCGCCCACTGTCCGCGGACGCATGAAATTGCGGGATCGGAGACATGGCTCCGAAGGACCGAATTACCGGGTAGGGATGGGCCACCTGACGCACTGCCTGCGCGACTTTCGGCTGGAGATCCCTTCGCCGGGTCGGCGAGTGCTGGAAGTAAGCAGACTGCCCGGACAGAGGATGTGGCCGACCACGCTGCGTAAGCCGGGGGTGCGGCAGCTGTGGGTGGGCGCGTGGGAGGTCGCTGTGTACGGGGCCGACCCGCCAACCCTCCGCGACCTGAAGGGCCACTCCGACATCTCGGTCACCTCGCGATACCTGGCGGCTACACCGCACAGGCGAGAGGCGGTGGCGGTGCTGGCGGGGCTGCCTGGGCCAGGTGGAGTGGAGTGAGCGACTGAGGTGGACTGCCGGTGTGACCGCGGGAGTCAGCGCGGAATCAACACAGCGCCTGCCGCCCCAGGCCATGCCCAGAGCATCACCGCCATGAGCCGCGCGAACACCCTCCGCATCGCCGTCTCCTGGGGCACCCTGTCCAGCCTTCCCAGGAATTCCTCAATTCAAGGGATGGCCAGTAGCGATCCGGGGCAGAATGTCCCAGGCCCTCACTAGAATATCGGTTGACCTCACTACACCCGAGACACACACTGAACGCACCGCCCAGTGAGGCCGGGCACCGCCGCCCCTCGAAGTCTCGGTGGCACCGCGCTGGCTCGCATGTTCTCTGAGACGGGGGAGTCGGTGCCCTGCTGACCTCCGGCCGGTGGTTCGCGGAGGTTGGCCATGAAGCGCACGATCGTGTTCTGTTCGCTCGGTAAGGAGTTCTCCGGGTCTCTGCGATTGTGGGCTTCGGGCGGGCGTCGCCCGCGGCCGGCGAGGCAATCGATGCGGGGTTTGCCCGGCCGCTTCCTAGCAGTGATCGGCTGCCTGGCCGCGCTTGTGGTGGCGAGCGAGGCGGGTGCTGGCGCACTGTTCCTGGGGCAGAAGTTCCCGGCGGGCGATGGCCCCCAATCCGTCGCCGTGGCCGA
>JAFDDH010000292.1 GCA_019310975.1 Deltaproteobacteria bacterium
CTCGGTGCCGGCCTCGGGAACCCAACGGAAGAGATCCTTGAACGAGCCAATGGCGAGGATCGCGCGATGCAGCACCAGCTGGTACGGCGACACCGATGCCGATCGGTCCGCGCTCGTTCGCGGCGGGCTCGATGCGGTGGATTGGGGCCGGCATGAGCCGACAAAGGGCTCAAATGAGCCTCCGTGTCCAAATGCCGGCGGATTCATAACTTACGGGAATTCAAGGGATTTTGGGATCAACTGCTGTTGGCATGGGCTCTGCAAGTGGTCCTGTGAAAGATTGCCCTGCGAAAGATCGCAATCTGCCCGCCGGTGGATACCGGCGCCACCGCCCCAACGTATTAAGGGAAGGAGAGAGAGATGATCTTCCGCCACTTCGCCGACGAGAAGAGCGGCCGTCACAGCTACCTCTTTGCCACGCCGAACACGCGCGAGGCAGCCATCGTGAATCCCGTGATGGATCAGCTCGCCAGCTACGAGAGCACGCTCGCCGAGCTCGACCTGCGCCTCGTGTATACGCTCGAGACCGAGCGCGATCGCCGCACAGCTGTCGCCGCGGCGGCGCTGATCGATCGGACTGGCGCACGCCGCGTCGCCCCGTCCCCCGCCAGCCATGGCGGGGGAGTGGGCGTGGACATCGAGGCCAAGACGGGTCGCGGGTTCTGTCTGGGCGACCTGCACGTGGAGATCGCGGAGCCCGCCCCGGGCTGCGAGGGTGAGGTCGCCTATCGGGTGACCCTCTACACCTTTGCCGGCGACGCCGTGCTGATCGACTACCACGATGCTGCGGACCTGCCCGATGGCGAGCCGGACTCGCTCTTCGACCATGCACGACCGGCATCGGCGCCGACTGCGCCGAGCGCTCGCACGGAGCCGATCCGCAACTACCGCCGGCAGCGCGAGGGCGTCTGTGTCGAGCGCATGATCCTCGAGGATCTGCATACGAGTCTCGCCGAGGGCCGACTCACACCCAAGGAGGAGCGCGTCGTTCTCGCCTATATCCGCTGCCTGGAGGACAACGACTGGCAACCGCCGTCGGCCTCACAGCTCTCGGCGCTGCTCGACAATGTCGACCGGACTGCGGTCCACGTGCTGGTCCACAACATCCGCTGGAAGCAGATCGATCTTCACCGACTGCCGATGGTGCTGGCCGGCCAGACCTCGAAATGGCTGAAGGGTCTGCGGGCGAAGCCCGAGTTCACGCCGCACGAGCGGGAGTTCCTGAGCGCGTACCTGCGGCTGCTGGGCGACAATCCGCAGCCGCCCTCGGGTCCGGAGATCGCCGCTGTGCTGGGCCGACGCAGCGTGCAATGGGTCCGCAAGCGGGCGCATACGATCCGCGGCAAGCAACGCGAGTTCAACATGCCCGAGCTCATGCTCTCGAGGAAGAGCCCGCGGCGACAAGAATGCATCAGTCCCATCGGCCCGGGGCCGCGGCCCGTGCGCTTCGACCTCGACTTCGACCTCCACTACAGCGCGTAGCGACCGCGCATGAATCCAGCGGATCGCTAGAGCGCATGGCCGACACGCCTCGATGTGGTACGGATCGGGCGGCCCCTGGATGCGAGATTCTCGAGAGAGGTTTAAGGGAACATCCGGGGAACGCCCGGTCCGCGTGTATCCAGCCGCGGTATGCTTGCTCGCGCCGGGCGCGACTTGAAGCGTCGGGCGTCGAGGCAGGTGGAGAAATGAACAATCCGATCTTCCGGCCGATTCAGGCCGTTCTGCTCGGTTCGATCGCACTGGTGGGGCTGGCCATCGCGGTGTCGATCGGGCTGACCTGGGGCGAGCACCAGCGGCTCAAAGAGGCGCGCACAGCCCTCCAGGAGTCGCTCGCCTTTCACGAGAAGCACCGGCTGCTGGAACGCGAATTCCTCGCGATGGCGGCGGGCGGCCGCGGGTCCTCGCCGCAGCAGTTCGCAGCGCAGATCAACGAGCTGATCGAGCTGTGTCCGCAGGGTGACGAGGCCACTCGCGTCCGGCTGGTCGCCTTCCAATCCGAGCTCGTCGGCATGCAGTCGTTCGACGCTGCGCCGATCCTCCACACGATCACGGTCTTCCGCGAGATCGCCATCAAGGAGGACGAGTATGAGGCGGCGATCCTTTCCAGCCTCGAGCAGGAGGCGAGCCAGCAGATCCGTTACGAGTTGGCGGCGCCGCTCCTGATCCTGGCGATCGGGGCGCTGGCAATCCCGATCACGCGCCGCCGCGTCGTGAAGCCGCTCGAGGACTTCGGGCGGCAGATGACCGGACTGGCGGCAGGCCACTACACGCCGACGCCCGAAGTCGACGTCAGCACCCACACACTCCCGCTGCATCGCAGCTTCATCAAGCTGGCGCTGCGCCTCGAGGAGCTGGAGCGCGAACACCGCGATCGGGAGGCCACGCTCGTGGAGGAGGTGCGCTCCGCCACCGAGGCTCTCCTCCAACAGCAGCAGAGCCTGGCGCGCGCCGAACGCCTCGCGGTGGCCGGCGAGCTCGCGGCATCCGTGGCCCACGAAGTACGCAACCCGCTCGCGGGCATCCAGATGGCCCTCGAGAACCTGAGCCACGAGCTCGACGACGCCGATCTGCGCGAGCGCGTCGACCTCGTCGCATCCGAGGTCGTGCGGCTGGGACGCCTGGTGGGCGAGATCGTCGACGCGGCGCGCCACGACCCCGAGCCGCCGAGCCGCTTCGGCGTGGCCGACCTGGTGGACGAGCTGTTGGCACTGACGCGCTACCAGCTGCCGCCGAACGTGCATGTCGAGAGCCACGTCGAAGAGTCGCTCGGCGCGCGTGCGCCGAAGGAGCGTCTGCGCCAGGCGCTTCTCAATCTGGTCCTGAATTCCGCCAAGGCATTGAATCAAGATACGGGTCGCATCGAGATCGATATTGCGAGTCAGGGCGAAGATCTGCGCATCTGCGTCGAGGACGATGGACCCGGGTTCCCGGCCGAGGTGATCGAGCGAGGTGTGCGTCCCTTCTACAGCACGCGAACGCGCGGAACCGGGTTGGGACTCGCAATGGTTCGCCGCTTCGTGCGCGAGGCCGACGGCTCGATGGAGCTCAGCAATCGCTCGCCCTCGGGCGAGCGGCGCGGTGCGCGTGTGGTCTTGCTGCTACCGTCTGCCGTCGAGCATGGCTGACACCCTTCTCCTCATCGAGGACGAAGCACTTCTCGGTGCCGAGCTCGCCCGCCACTTCGAGCGCGAGGGCTGGGAGGTCGTACACCACACTGATCTCGCCGGCGCGCGCCGCGCTCTGCTCGACGAGGGTCTGGCGCCCCTGGTGGTGCTCTCGGACATGAACCTGCCCGACGGCAACGCCCTCGACCTGCTGGAGCAGGTGCGCGAGGGGCACGTCGGTGGTGAGTGGCTCTTCCTCACCGGCTATGGGACGGTGGCGGACTCGGTGCGTGCGCTGCGGCTCGGCGCCTACGACTTTCTCGAGAAGCCCTGCGATCAGAAGCGCCTCGATCTCATCGTGGCTGGTGCCGCGCGCAGCGCGCTGGCGCAAAGACGACTCGATGACCACGCCGATCAGCAGAATCGGGTCTACACCATCGACGCCTTCGTGGGTGAGAGCAAGGCCGCCGCAGAAGTCCGCGATGTGCTCGCGCGGCTGGTGGAGGTACCCATCAGTGCGCTGGTGATCGGTGGCGAGACCGGCACGGGCAAGGGTTTGGTCGCGCGCATCCTCCACTACAGCGGCAATCGCGCCAAAGCGCCCCTGGTCGAAGTCAATTGCGCCGCGCTCCCGCGCGAGCTGCTCGAATCCGAGCTCTTCGGCCACGAGGTCGGCGCCTTTACGGGCGCCCAGAAGAAGCGCCGCGGGCTGGTCCAGCAGGCCCAGGGCGGAACACTCTTCCTCGACGAGATCTCCGAACTGGAGCTCGATCTACAGGCCAAGCTGCTCAAGGTGATCGAGGACCGCCGAGTTCGCCCACTCGGCTCCGAGAAGGAGATCGAGGTCGACGTCCAGGTCGTGGCGGCCAGCAACCGGAATCTCTCCGAGCGGATCAAGGAGGGGAAATTTCGCGCCGACCTCTACCACCGACTCTCGGTCTTCGAGCTGACACTGCCCGGGCTCGCCGAGCGCAGCGAGGATCTCGAACAGCTGGTACCGCTGATCGTCGCCGAGTTCAACGCCAAGGCGGGCCAGTCGGTGCGCGAGATCCCCGACGAGATCTGGAGCGCACTCAGAGCCTACGACTGGCCCGGCAACGTGCGTGAGCTGCGCAACGTGATCGAACGCTGCGTCCTCTTCGCGGAGGGCTCCACCTTCCCGGCACGCTGGCTCCAGCTCCCGGGCCGCGTCGAGAACGGCCACCAGCCGAGTATCGAAGGCGACGTACTCTCGCTGCCGCTGGACGGCAGCATGTCGCTCGAGGACATGGACCGGTACATCGTCCGCACTGCCTTGGACCGCACCGGCTTCAACCTGACCGCCGCCGCGCGCAACCTGGGCACCACGCGCCAGACGTTGCGATATCGCGCGCAAAAGTACGGCCTGACGGCGCCCGAGGGAGATGAGGGCAGCGAGGACGGCACGTCCGACGAGGCCGAGAGCAAGCCCAGCAGCGGGCGGGGCAACAAGGAATCCGACTGAACCGCAGTGGCCCACCATCTGGGCCCTGTTATCGTTCATACGAACGCGGCGCCGCTAGAGATTCGGCCAGCGCCGCACATCCGGAGGGAGTTTTCCATGTCGATGATCAACCGCGCGTTTCGCCTCGGCGTCCTGATCGCCGTGTTGGC
>JAFDDH010000104.1 GCA_019310975.1 Deltaproteobacteria bacterium
GGCTCAGCGGCGAGCGGGCTTGGTCGTGTGCAGCCGATCGCGACCCGTCTGCTTGGCACGGTAGAGCGCCTCGTCAGCGGCCTTCACGGCCTCTTCGGCACTGAAGCCCGCCGGTAGCTCCGTCGTGGATGCCAGCCCACCACTGCAGCTGAGCTTCATCTCCTTCCGCGCGCCCGGAAGGTGGATCTTGCGAATCGACTCGAGGATGCGCGTGGCGGCGCGCTCGGCATGATCGCCCTCGGTCTGTCCCAGCACGATGGCGAACTCGTCGCCCCCGTAGCGGCACGGGGCGTCGTAGGGGCGGCAGCGCACGCGCAGCGCTGCGGCCACTTCGCGCAATAGATCGTCCCCGACGCCGTGGCCGTGGGTGTCATTGATGTCCTTGAAGTGGTCGACGTCCAGCATCAGCAGCGCGAAGGGCTGTCCGAGTCGCTCGTGGGCCGCCAGCGCGGACGAGAGTGCGGAATCGAGGGCTGCTCGGTTCGAGAGGCCCGTCAGCGCGTCGATGCGCGCCTGCTGCTTCAGCAGGTCGATCATCTGCTTGGTGCGCAGTGCGGCGCGCACGCGCGCGCGCAGGTCGATTTCGCTGCACGGTTTGATGATGTAGTCCGATCCGCCGCAGTCGAGCGCGCGGGCCAGGCTCGAGAGGTTGCGCTCCACGGTGAGGAAGAGAACGGGGATGTCTCTCGTCGCCTCGGTCTCCTTCAAGTGTCGACAGACTTTGAGGCCGTCCATGCCCGGCATATTGATGTCGAGCAGGATCACGTCCGGCTTCGACTGGATCGCGTTGCGGAGCCCCTCCTCGGGCAGCTTCGCCCAGTCGACGTGGTGCGCGAGGTCGGCGAGCAGATCACGCACGTTGTCGAAGACGTGCTGGTCGTCATCGATGATCAAGATCCGTGCACCGTGCATGGCTACTCCAACCCGGCTGGCTCGCTGCTTCGCGCTGTCTCCAATCCTCTGATTCAAGATCGGCGAGCGGCGGCCTCACTTGACCGCGCGGGTGCGAAGACCACGACCCACCCGCAACCCAGCGGCAACTCGGCGGCAGGCCGAACGAATCGCGGCTCGGTCGGGTGGAGCCTCTGGCCGGATGGAGCCCTCAGCCGGATAGAGCCCTCAGCCGAAAGGAGCCCTCAGCCCGAGCAGAGCCCTCAGCCGGGTGACGTCGTGGCCCAGATCCAGGCCAGCAGGGCGAGGCCGGCCAGGGCGAGCAGGAGGTCGAGTGGGCGTGAGGGGCCCTTGCCCGCATTGCCATCGATCCCTTTGCCTGTCCACAAGCGGGCGCCCGCCCAGGCCAGACTGGCGAGACCGAGGGCGTAGAGCGGCAGTAGCTCCCGCCTCGGGCCGTCGAGCAGCGCGTGGAACTGGAAGAGCAGTGCCGCCGCAACGGGCAGGGCCAGCTGCAGACGTGGCCACCACGCCGGGCGCAGACGGGCCGGTGGCAGCTCGGCCACGAGGGCCGCAGCGATCACGATCGTCATGGCGAGCTCGAGAGGACGCATCGGGTCGCGCGTATCGTTAGCATCTCGCGCCGGGCCGTCACACGAGAAGCGCTTCAGCTCGGTCTGGTCGCGTCCGGCCGCGCGTAGGCGCGAGCAGGCATTGGCCTTCCGCGCGATCTGGGCAGGCGGGGAGGAGAGCAGTCGGCTCGACTTCCGGGGGTCGCCTCTGCAGCGCGTGCCGATACCAGTAACGCCAGCGCCATCGCGAGGGTGAGGGCCGGGCCCATGGCCTGCTCGAGGGCCTGGATGGCACGGATCACTGTGCGGCCCCGTGCGTGAGGACCGGGTCGGGCTCGAGGTCCACCGGGTCGAATCGGCGTGCCAGGCCCGCCTCGGCAAGCGCGCGACTGCGGTCATACTCCGGCGGTGCATACTCGAGCACGAGTTCGTACTGGACGCGCGCCGGCTCGCGTTGCCCGAGCACGTCGTGGATATGGCCGCGCGTGATCCGCATCCAGTGGACACCCCAGGCCGGCAGCGCGGGATCGTCTTCGCGCATGGGCTCGACGAGCGCCCAAGCTTCGTGCGGCCGGCGAGTCTGCAGTAGCGCGCGCGCGCGCCAGACCCGCGCCATGCGTGCGCGGCCGGTGGCGCCGATGCTGCGAGCCGACGTTTGTTCGAGCGCCCGTGCGCACTCCTCGGCCTCACTCCAGCGTCCGGTGGCAAAGAGCACCTCGACCAGCTCGAAGTGCAGCAGCGGATTGTTGGGGTAGCGTGCATGAAGATCTCGCGCGAAGGCGAGCGCCGCGCCGGGATCCTGCGGCTCGTGGTAGCTGCGTATGATCATTAGCAGCAGGCGCGCGTCGTCCCGGTGCAGTCCGGCTGTCCCCGCCACCTCGGCGAGGTAGCGAAGGCCCGTATCCCGATCGCCCACCGGAACGAACCACAGAAAGCTCGCCCACCTGACCAGGCTCGGGAGCAGGCTCGCGAAGTAGTAGTAGAGGCCGAGCGGGTACTTCGGATCGGACCAATCGGGTCGCAGTACCAGCGCGCGTTCGAGGTGCTCGCGCCCGCGCTCGCCGTCTCGGCCGGCCGTCATGAAGTGGCCCCGTGTGCCCTCCAGGCGGGCGCGTTGCATGAGCGCGCGACCGAGCTGGTAGTGGGTGTCGGCATCTTCCGGATTGGCCTCGAGCCGCTGATCCGCCAGGCGCACAGCCTCGTCGCCGACGGCCGCGGCCGGATCACCCGGGTCCAATGCACCGAGCTGCTGCCAGATTGCGTCCGCCGCGTCGGGGGTGCCGACGTAGTTGAGGCGATGTCCCATCGTCAGCAGCCGGTCGCGTTCTGGGTCGCGAACGCCCGACGGCGGCGTGGGGCGAGCTGTGCCCATGCTCAGCGTCGCAACCAGAACGGCAAGTACGCTCGATCCGAGCTTCCTCGCGGCCTTTCTCACGTCGCTTCCCCCGGCCTGGCATCCGCTCATCCGACTGGCGCCTTCCACTGAGTGCTCGAAATCCTCTTCCGGGTTCCGTCGCTTGTCATCCCGATCATGCTGTCGGGATGCTCGATCGAGTGGATTCGCCGTCACCCGGTGGAGAATGCCGGCTTCATCGAAGGGCTCGCCCCAGTCGATGCGCAGCGTGCCGACCGGCGTCGTCGACGAGGTCACCGGGGCGGGAGTGCGTCCGGCCAGCCGGCCACGCCAGGATGGCGGCCGGCAGGCTACCCCAGACCGGCAGGCGACCGCAGAAATGACGGACCCCGCCGAGGCGGGGTCCGTCGTTCCGGATAACCAAGGTGGAGGCGCGGGCTCTACTGCAACGACAGCTTCGCGGCTCCACCGCCATTCCTTTGCGAACCGTGTACCAACTTTTTGGATTCTGAAGACTTCAACAAAATCAGGCGGTTGAATTTCCGAAGGTTCAGACGGGTGGTGGGCGACCTATTGCAATCGCTGCAACCTGCACCGGTCCCCAGGGGATTCACAGATAAATATCGGTTTCAGAAGACTTTTTCCCACTCAATTCGGCTGGGGCAGAATGCTCCGGTTGGAGCGATTTTCATCACTCAAGCGCTGGATATCACTCCGCAGAAGTCTGGCCGGATTGGCTTTCCAGGCGCCGATACTCGTATTCTCGGCCTCAGCGCTCGAACAGACCGGAGGCGGCGGATCGGTGTACGTGGGGATCGACCTGGGCACGTCCTCCGTGAAGGTGGTGCTGGTGGACGCGGAGCAGAGGACCGTCGCGTCCGCGACCCGGCCACTCGACGTCCAGAGACCGCGAGCACTGTGGTCCGAGCAGGATCCCGAGGCCTGGTGGTGCGCCACCGGAGAGGCGCTCGATGAACTCGCCGGTCGCCCGGACGGGCTCGCAGCGGTGCGCGGAATCGGTCTCTCGGGCCAGATGCACGGGGCCACGCTGCTCGACTCCCGCGATCGAGTGCTTCGCCCGGCCATACTCTGGAACGATGGGCGAAGCGGCTCGGCGTGTGAAGAGCTGCGCAGGCGCTTGCCGGCGGTGGAGCGCATCACGGGCAACGCTGTGATGCCCGGCTTGACGGCGCCGAAGCTGCTGTGGGTGGCAGAGCACGAGCCCGAGGTCTTTCGCCACGTGGCGCGCGTTCTCCTACCCAAGGACTACCTGCGGTTGCGGCTCACGGGGGTTCATGCCAGCGAGATGTCCGACGCGTCCGGGACGCTCTGGCTCGACGTGGCGCGTCGGGCATGGTCATCCGAGGTCATCGAGGCCAGCGGTCTGGCGCTCTCGGTCCTGCCGGAGCTCTACGAGGGCACGCAGGTCACCGGCGTGCTGAAGCCAGAGTGGGCACGGCGTTGGGGCATGCCGGAGGGCGTCGTGGTCGCGGGCGGCGCGGGCGACCAGGCGGCCGGTGCGGCGGCCGCTGGCGTCGTGGCGCCCGGCCAGGCCCTCCTCGCGCTGGGCACCTCGGGCGTCCTCTTCGTAGCCAGCGAGCGCTTCTCGCCGAATCCGGACGAAGCGGTGCACGCCTTCTGTCACTGCCTGCCGGCGCGTTGGCACCAGATGTCCGTGATCCTCTCCGCGGCCAGCAGTCTTGCCTGGGTGGTGGCGTTGACCGGGAGGCGCGACGAGGCAGCATTGCTCAGTGAAGTCGAAGCGAGCGGCGCCCAGTATCCGCCGCCGATTTTTCTCCCCTATCTCTCGGGCGAACGGACCCCTCACAACGATCCTCACGCACAGGGCGTCTTCTTCGGACTCACGCACGATCATGGACCGGCCGCGCTCGGCCGCGCGGTGCTCGAGGGCGTGGCCTTCGCGCTGGCCGACGGGCAGTCGGCCCTCGAGGCCGCCGGCAGCAAGATCGACTCGCTGATGGTGCTTGGCGGCGGCGCGCAGAGTCCGCTCTGGGGGCGCATCCTGGCCACGGTGCTGGGGCGGCCTCTTGCGTATACGGATGCGCCGGACACCGGGCCGGCATTCGGTGCGGCGCGGCTGGCGCGCATCGCCGAGACTGGCGAGGATCCCGAGACGATCTGTGTGCCGCCGCCGACGCGCAATGTGATCGATCCGGATCCGACGTGGACGGTCGAGCTCTCCGAACGGCGGGCACTCTACCGCTCGCTCTATGCTCGGCTACGCGACGTATTCGCGCGGGAAGGAGGAGCAGCGAAATGAGCGATCCCTATTGGCCGGACGTCGAGTGCATTCCGTATCGGGGACCGGACTGCGAGGATGCGCTCGCCTACCACTACTATGATGCCGACCACATCCTGCTCGGCCAGTCGATGCGTGACCACCTGCGCGTCGCTGTCTGCTACTGGCATAGCCTCTGTTGGCCGGGTGACGACGTATTCGGTGATGGGACGTTCGCGCGGCCGTGGCACGGTGGCGGAGCGCCGATGGAGCTCGCGGAGCGCAAGCTGGCCGTCGCATTCGAGCTCTTCTCCAAGTTGGACGTTCCCTTCTTCACCTTTCATGACCGTGACCTCGCGCCCGAGGGCAAGAGCCATGTCGAGACGCGCACGCAGCTCGATCATATGCTCGAGCTGGCCGAGGTCGAGATGGCGCGCACCGGTGTCGGCCTGCTCTGGGGGACGGCAAACCTCTTCGGTCATCCGCGCTACGCCGCCGGCGCGGCGACGAATCCCGATCCCGAGGTATTCGCGGTGGCGGCCCACCAGGTCCTGCATGCCCTCGAGGCGACCCATCGGCTGGGCGGCGCAAACTACGTGCTCTGGGGTGGTCGTGAGGGCTACGACACCTTGCTGAATACGGATATGCGGCGCGAGCTCGATCAGCTCGGCCGCTTCATGCAGCTCGTCGTCGAGCACAAGCATCGAATCGGCTTTCAGGGGACGCTGCTGATCGAGCCCAAGCCGATGGAGCCCACCAAGCACCAATACGACTTCGACTCGGCCGCAGTGCACGCATTCCTGGCGCAAAACGGCCTGGAAGAAGAGATCAAGCTGAATATCGAGGTCAACCATGCCACGCTAGCCGGGCACAGCTTTCAGCACGAGATCGAGTACGCGATCGCCAATGACCTCTTCGGGAGCGTCGACTTGAACCGCGGCGACCCGCAGCTGGGCTGGGATACGGATCAGTTTCCGTGCGACGTCGGCGAAGCCACGCTGGCTCTGCACGCAATCCTGCGCGCCGGTGGTCTCGGATCGGGCGGGTTCAACTTCGACGCCAAGCTGCGCCGCCAGAGCATCGCGCCGGACGACCTGCTGCATGCCCACATCGGCGGTATCGATACGCTCGCGCGCGGCCTGCGCTCCGCGGTGTGCTTGCTCGAGGACGGCGTACTGGAGGGCTGCACGCTGGAGCGCTACCGCGGCTGGGAAGCGCAGCTAGGCCACGACATCCTGTCGGGCGCGCTCGATCTGGCGCGACTGGCCGACCTGGTGGAGCAGCAGGGACTCGACCCGCAGCCCGTCTCCGGTCGGCAGGAGCAGATCGAGAACCAGATCTCCCGCTACCTGCGCTGAGGCCTGCTGCGACACGGCGCGTTCGATCTGTCGCGCGGAAAGCCGCGTGATAACCTCCCCGGACGGAGGCATCGACGGATCCGAGCCCGCTCGACTCGGGCGGCCGCGCGCACATCCGGGACGGGAGCAGCTCTTGAGGATCGCGGGTATCGTGGCGGTCGGGTCGCTGCTGGCCGCTGCGGCGGGACTCTGGCTGTGGTCCATGCGCCCGATCCCGGATCGCACCGAGCGGGTCGTGATCGCCGACGTCGCGTCCGAGCGGCTTCTGCGAACCGGATCGGTGGTGGGATTCGCTGGGCCCAACGACACGCACGCCTGGCTCGGGATCCCCTACGCGAAGGCCCCGATTGGCGAGCTGCGCTGGCGCGCCCCGCAACGGCCCGAGCCGTGGACGGAAACGCTGGACGCGCTCGCGTATGGATCGCCCTGCGTCCAGCTCGCGAGTCCGCTCGGGGGTGTCGCCGACGAGCCGCCAGGAACGCTGACGGGTTCTGAGGACTGCCTGCGCCTCAACCTGTGGGCGCCGCGCTTCGACCCCTCGACAGTGCCGAAAGGTGGGGACCGGCTGCCGGTCATGCTCTGGATCCACGGCGGAGGAAACACCATCGGCCACGCGGGCGCGCAATACGAGGGCTCGATGCTGGCCTCCTCCCATCGTCTGATGGTCGTGACCTTCAACTACCGGCTGGGACCCTTCGGCTGGTTCGCGCACCCTGCGCTGCTGCGCGCCACGCCAAGAGGCGAGACGCGTAGCGGAAACTTCGGCACGCTGGACATCATCGCTGCCATGAGGTGGGTGCATGAAAACATCGAATACTTCGGCGGCGACCCCGACAATGTCACGATCTTCGGTGAGTCGGCCGGCGGAACGAACGTAGTGAGCATGCTGGTCTCACCCCTCGCCCGTGATCTCTTCCACCGCGCCATCGTGCAGAGCGGATCGACTGCGTCATCGAGCGAGGCGCATGCGATGAGCTTCGTGGACGACGAGACCAAGGGGCATGCCTTCAGCTCCCAGGAGATCCTGCTTCGGCAGCTGATTCGCGACGGCACGGCGTCCGACCGCGAGAGCGCGCGAGTCTTCGCCGAGGGACTCGATCCTTCCGACATCGTCGAATATCTCCGCGCCAAGACGCCCGCCGAGGTCGTGGAGGCCTACCGAATCGACGAGGATGAGGCTCGCATTCATCTCCCCCTCCTGATTCGGGACGGTGTGGTCCTGCCGAAGGAGCCGGCCAGCGAAAGCTTGGGTGCCGGCAATCGGCACAATCGGGTACCGGTGATCCTCGGCACGAATCGCGACGAGATCAAACTCTTCTTCTCGCAGAGTCCAGAGTTCGTGAGCCGCTATCTGAAGATCTTCGTGCGGCTACACGATCGGAAGCGTTACGACACCCTGGCGGGCTTTCACAGTGATATGTGGAAGGTGAATGGCGTGGATGGGCCCGCGGCCTCGCTGCGCGCCTCGCAGGAGCAGAACGTCTATGCGTACCGTTTCGACTGGGACGAAGAGCCCGTCTTCCTCGGCGCAGATCTCAGTGTGATCCTGGGTGCCAGCCACGGGCTCGAGATCCCCTTCGTATTCGGGCTCTTCCGCTTTGGTGAGGCGCGCCTGGAGCGCTTGATCTTCAATGCCGACAACTGGCCCGGCCGCAAATACGTTTCCGACGCGATGATGTCCTACTGGGCGGAGTTCGCCTATACGGGTTCGCCGGGGCAGGGCCGGGCCCATGCGCTGCCCGAGTGGGCGCCGTGGCCCGAGGCCGACGCCGGCCGCTTCATGGTATTCGACACGCCCGCCGGCGGCGGCATTCGGATGCAGGACGGCCGCATCACTCGCGCCGACGTCATCGCCGCCGTCGACGCCGAGACGAGCCTCGCCCAGCCCGAACGCTGTAGGGTCTTCTGGAATCTCTTTCGCCACAGCGAGGATTGGAGCGAGGAAGAGTGGCGGGATATGGGGGCCGGCGGCTGCCGCGACGTCTCCATCCAGGAGATGATCGGCGACTGAACCCGCCGGGCTGCGAATCGGGCTGCGCTAGACTCATGCGCCCTCGAGCGGGAGACCCGTCCATGAGCAGCGCACACATCCTCGATCGGCTCTACGAAGTGATCGACCGGCGCCGTGCCGAGCGGCCCGACGGGAGCTACGTGGTCGAGCTGCAGGATGGCGGTCCCGACGCGATGGCGGCGAAGCTGCGCGAGGAGTGCGAGGAAGTGATCGAGGCAGCACGCGCGAGCGACGCCGATCACCTGGCGCGCGAGGTGGCAGACCTGCTCTTCCACACTTGGGTCGTGATGGGCGCGAGGACGGTCACGCCCGAGCGCGTCTACGCGGTGCTCGAGGAGCGCTTCGGTGTCGGAGGGCTGGCCGAGAAGGCAGCGAGGCGAGAGCGCGATGGCGGCGCCTGAGGCCCTGCGCATCGCCGTTCCCTCGAAAGGACGGCTCAAGGACGGCGCGCTCGAGCTATTGGAAGGCGCGGGGCTGCGATTCCGCGTCGCCGGGCGGCGACTCTTCGCCGACTGCACGCGCACCGGCATTCGAATCATCTTCAGCAATGCGGCGGACATCCCCGTACTCGTTTCCGAGGGCGTAGTCGATCTCGGCGTGACCGGCAGTGACCAGGTCGACGAGAAGGGCGTGGCCGTCGAGGTGCACCGGCGGCTTGGCTTCGGGCGCTGCCGGCTCTCGGTGGCGGTCCACAAGGACGCCGCATTTCGTCAGCCAAAGGATCTGGCTGGGTGCGTGGTGGGCTCCAAATTCGTGCGGCTCGCCCAGGCATGGTTCGATGGGCACGGTGTCGAGGACGTGCATGTGCTCCAGATCCAGGGTGCGGTCGAGGTCATGGTGCTGCTCGGACTCGTGGATGCCATCGTCGAGATCGTCGAGACCGGCGACAGCCTGGTGGAGAACGACCTGGTCGAGATGGCCCGCATTCTGGATGCCGAGGCAGTGCTGATCGGGAATCACCGGCCGCGCGACGCCGAGGCGCGCGACCGCCTGCTGCGGCGCATCGACGGTGTGCTCGCTGCCGCTCATTACTCACTGATCGAGTACAACTGTCCCGTCGCTCTGATCGCCGACGCGACGCACATCGCACCGGGCTTCTCGTCGCCCACCGTACAGCCGCTGCAGGATCCCGCCTGGCTGGCCGTCAAAGTGATGGTGGAGCGGGAGGATGTCCACCGTGTCGTGGACGCTCTCGAGGCGATCGGTTGTGTGGCCATTCTCGAGACCGCTCTGCGCCACGCCCGTCTCTGAGTCGTATACGGCGACTCGGGCCCGACGCTCAGGCGAGCGGTTCGATCCGCCGATGAGAGGGCTGGCGCGGCTATGCGACTCGAAGTCGCGTCGGAGGTCAGCTCCGAATGCGTTTGTCCCAGCCCATCCTGTGGATTTCGCTTCTTGTGATCGTCCTGTGTCTCGCGGGCGCCGATGCGCAGGCCGATATGATCCGCCTCGACGTCGAGCTGGCGGGCCTTCGCGATCGCCGAGCAATCGTCGAGGAAGTCTCGGTCTGGATCAATCAGCGCCGCATACGCATCGAGGCGGCCACGCAGGGCGAGCATCGCCGGCCGCATATACTGATCTACCGCGGCGACCGCGACCTCTTCTACAGTGTAGACCCGCGATCGAAAGCGTATATCGTCGTCGACCGGGATCTCATCTCGGCCTTCGGCACTCCGATCAAGGCGGCTCGGCGTGAGGTCGATGGTCAGATGTCCCGACTGCCGAGCGACCAGCGCCGTGTCCTCGAACGCCTGCTCGGATTGCGTGAGGTGGGCGAAGAACCGATGGTGCGCGAACCGCTTCGCTTTGGAGCCGCGTCCGGCACGGAGCAGGTCAGCGGCTTCACGTGCAAGAAGCGGACTGTCTTCCGAGGCAGGCGCAAGGTTGCGGAAATCTGTGTCGTGGCCTGGGACGTGATCGGTATCTACGACGATGATCTCGAGGTCTTTCGTCAGCTGGCCAATTTCCAGCGTGAGCTGATGGGCGCGAGGGAGCTCACGCCACTCGAGATCGTACCCAATCCACCCCTCGACGTACTGGTTCAATTCGACGGCTTTCCGCTCTACCTGAAGACGCAGAGCGGTGGAAAGCAGCGAAGCGAGATCCGTGTCGTGAAGGCCGAACACCTCGTGCCCAATGAGAGCCTCTTCGAGGTGCCCGTGGGTTACGAAAAGCGCAGCGCCTTCGAGGTCATCATGGGCGCGGTCGCTCCTCTCCGCGCCGTGAGGTGATCGATCTCACGCGCGCCGGCTGGCGCTTCTTGGCGGCGGCCTGGGAATGAGAGTACGCTCTTCGCTCGATACCCCAGATCAGGGGACTCATTTCACGAGATTCACGAGAAAGGGAGCAGGTCCATGGGTACGCACGACACCCGGTCACGAGCGGGCTTCGACGGAGCCGTCCGGCGCGCCGGCACGTTCCTCTCGGGTCTGCTTCCAGGACTGCTTCCGGCTCTGCTCGCGGTGAACACTCTGCTGGCGATCGCTTCGCCAGTCGGCGCCGAGGACACGGCAGCGGCTGAGACGAGCTCTGGATCGATGCAGAAGATGATCGACCAGCAGCTCGACAAGATTCCGAGCGGTGACGAGGGCGTCAACCAGATCATGGGCGAGTTGACCGACAAGCTGACGCTCACGCCGGATCAGCAGAAGGACATCCGTCCCAGCATCGTGGATACCGTGGCCGCGATGGAGAAGAGCCGCGACCGCTTCGGAGCCGGCGAGATCACTCCGATGGCGATGGCGATGCAGATCCAGATGGCCGGCCAGAAGGCCGCAGTCCTGATCGAGCCCGTGCTCGATGAGGAGCAGATGGTGAAGTACAAGGCCCTACGTCAGGAGCAGCGCCGGCAGATGATGCAGGCCATGCAGCAGCAGCAGCGCGCCGCTGGCGCCGCCGGGGCGGGCGGCTCGCAGTAGCACTATCCGCAGTAGCACTATCCGTAGAGGACGGGCCGTAGAGGACGGGGCCAGCCCCCGGCTGGGTTGTCAGGCCGCAAGGTCGCGAATGATCTAATTGGCTACGCGGTCAAGAAGATCCGACAAGGGGCGGGTCGATTCGGGCCGCAGGGCCGGGGGCAGAGCCTCCTCGACGACGACCGGCCGATACAGATTCATGTTCATCTGCAATCGCTGCAGGATCACGTAGGGATTGTCGCCGGCCTTCGAATGCAGGTTGCAGACGTAGGTGAAGAGCAGACGGCCGTGGCGGGCGAATGCAGCGTGTCCCTTGGCGGCGTAGCAGATGGTGTTGGGGTCACCCTCGCCATCCGGGCCGCCCTCGACCTCGGGCATGACATAGAGCACTACGCGCTCGGACCACGGGCCTTCGAGCTGGTTCGCATGCCGCAGGAAGATCTCGTCCGAGAGATCTCCTGGAGCCCCCGGTGCATTCCCGGCGTCGATCTGAATCGGAGAGCCATAGATGGCGATCCATTTTCCGGATGCGGCGTGACGCTCGACACTCATCTCGGAGCTGTTGTCGTGCATCACCGGGAGGGCATGGTCGGGCTGCCAGCCAGCCTTCCAACGCCCTCCTTCGACCCAGGTCTCGAGATGCGTCGAGAGATCTTCGGGGAAGGTCGTGAGAGCCGCGAGCGGCATGCGCAAGAGCAGGCGCGGCTGGCGACCGCTCCGCAGCGCCGTGGAGGTGAAGAAGTACACATAGTCGCCTTCGATCACCATGGCCGCGCCGGGGAAGGCACGATCGGAGCGCAGCAGGTTTGCAATCTGAGGCTGCCACTCCAGAGGCGGCGCGTTCGGCTTCTCGATACGCGCGAGCTGCATGCCGGTCATGCGGAAGGGCATCTTCAGGATCGGATCCGGGGCCGCCGCCTCGATCTCGAGCAGACCGACGTAGAGCACGCCCGCGTGGACGAAGCCGTCGAAGAGCCACCAGTAGGGGCTCCCGGCATCCGAATCGAAGAACGCGCTGGGCTCGCCCTTGGACTTCTGCCCCCAGTAGTACTCGATCTCGAAGCCGTTCTCGCCGCAGTGCGAGAGTCCAATGGAGTTGTGGACGAAGTGGGCGCCGCGCCGGTCGGGAAGCGGTGTTTCGCTCACGAAGGAGTCGCCGAAGAGCCAGAGTGTGGGACGCTCGTCGCTGGCCGCCTGCGCGGGCAGTGCGACCGAGTAGGCCGCGTCGCCGCCGAGCCAGCCGTCCTGGAAGGGAAAGTCCGGCCGGCAGTCCACTGGCTCGCGGTCCGCCGGCGCCCGTGGTGTCGCACAGGCGAAGAGGCCTGCGCAGAGCAGGGCGAGCCAGGTGCTGCCGATCGCGCCACGGCCGCGGCGCGAGGTCACCCTTTTCACTCGGCCTCCTCCTGTGACCGCTCCGGCGCACCCGGGAAGCCTACCGACTCGGGGCACGCTCACGCAGGCTCTCGATCAGCCCCCGGACGCGGCGGCGCGGGTGGGCGCGAGTTCGAGGTCGTGCACCGCCGAGTCGCCGAGGCTCGCCGGCGACTGCCGCTCGAGTAGGGCACCGCGATGCAGCGCCCGGAGCGTCGTGCAGCCGGCCGTGGCCAGCGCCGAGCGCAGTGCCCGCTCGAGGACGGGCACGCCGTCGAAGATGGAGCCGGCATGCGGGACCAGCCCCTCCACGCCCTCTTCGAAGAAATCGCGCGTGGCGTGCGCGTAGCGGCGGGTGTTGGCCGCTCGTTTGCTGCCCTCCATCCAATACTCCTTGAAGAGCTCGCCGCGGTGTCCGCGCACCAGCTGGCCGGGGCTTTCGCTGAAGCGTGCGAGCAGGTTGCCGAGCATCACGCTGTCGGCCCCGAGCGCCAGTGCGACGACGATGGCGGCGGGTCCGGCGAGGCCGCCGTCGGCGATCAGAGGCAGATCACGGCCACCCGCTTGGCGGCGCCGCTCGCGGGCCGCGGCGACATCCATCAGCGCCGTGGCCTGCCCCCGGCCGGTGGCCTTCAGCGACTGGGTGGTACATCCCGACCCGACGCCCATCCCCACTTTGACGGCATCCGCGCCGGCGTCCGCCAGAAAGTCGAAGCCCTCCGCGGTGACGACGTTGCCCGCCACCACAGGTACGTCGCCGATCGCCTTCACCCACTCGATCATCTCGGCCTGGAAGGCGGTGTGCCCGTCGGAGGCGTCGATCACCAGCACGTCGACTTCCTGCTCGAGGAGTGCCTCGGTGCGCTCGCGATCCTCCGGGTGGGTCGACACGGCGGCCGCGATGCGAAGACGGCGATCGCTGTCGACGGTCTCGTCTGGATGATGGAGGTGCTTGTCGCGATCCTTCTTGAAGACCACCGAGAGCAGTGTGCCCGCCTCGGAGACGATCGGCAGGAAGCCGCGCCCGTAGTCGATCATCAGCTGGTTGGCGGCATTGAGGTCGTGGGTCTCGACGCCGACCTGCACGTCCTTGCGCATGCGATCGGCCACGCGTGCGGCACCGTCGCCCCGCGGATCGAAGTCCTTGTCGGTCAGTACACCGAGCAACCGTCCGTGGAAGAGCCCGGTATCCGTCACTGGGAAGGTCGCAAAGCCCGTGGCCCGCATCAGCGACACCACCTCGGATAGGCGCTGCGCGGGCGAGAGGGTGACGATGTCGGTCTGGAAGCCGGCCTTGTAGCGCTTGACCTGCGCGGCGGCCTGGCATTGCGCGTCGATGCTCTGGCTCAGGGGCAATACGCCGATGCCGCCGAGCTGCGCGAGGGCAATCGCGAGATCCGGTCCGCTGACGGCCTGCATGGCGGCGCTCAGAACCGGCAGGCCGAGCTCGAGGTGGCCGTTGCCGAGTGCGCAGAGGCGCGTGCGCAGTGAGACGTGGGCCATGCCGGCGTCGGCCGGTGTGTGGCGAGGCAGGAGTCGCAGCTCCTGCAGGCTGATGGACTCGGTCTCGAGAATCCTCATGCGCGCCTCCCGGGGTCCCCAGCCGAAGGGCTGGCCCTCGTTGGCGCGGCACACTAGGCAGTGTGATTTGATTAGTCAAATTTATTATTGTAATAAGACTAATTAGAAAATTTTATGAATTGGTCGCCCCGTCGACCCTGGAGGGACGAGGCAATGGACTGGCCCTATGACGCCCTGCGGACCTTTGCGCGCGTCGCGCGGGAGGGCAGCTTCTCTCACGCCGGTCGCGAGCTCGGCCGCACCCAGTCGGCCATCAGCCTGCAGGTGGCGCGTCTCGAGCAGGCCGCGAGCCAGCGCCTGCTCGACCGCACCACGCGGCGTGTGGAGCTGACCGAGGCCGGTCGGATTCTGCTCGGCTATTTCGAGCAGAGCGAGGCGTTGCTCGAGCAGGCGGCGCGCGAGCTCGAGGATCTCGACACGCTCGAGCGCGGCCGCCTCGTGATCTGCACCTCGGACACCAGCGCCTGCTACCGCCTACCGACGATCTTGAAACGCTACCGCGCGGCGCATCCGGGCATCGAGATCGAGATTCGCAACGCGACGTCGCCGCGCACCATCGAGGCCGTGGTGCGTCGTGAGGTGGACCTCGGCATCGCGACGCTGCGCGAGTTGCCCGAGGTTCTGGAGGCGACGCCCCTCTTTCCCCGCCGCGACGTGATGATCTGTCATCCCGAGCACAAGCTGGCGCGTCGTCGTCGCGTGCGCTTGAAGGATCTCGAGGGCTACGCCTTCATCCTGCTGGACGAGAACTGCTCGTCCCGGCGCCTGCTCGACGTGCTGTGTGGCGAAGCCGGCGTCCAGCTGTCGGTCAGCATGGAGCTCTCGTCCATCGAGGTCATCAAGCACTTCGTGCGCATCGATGTCGGGCTCTCCGTCGTGCCGGCGGCGGCCATCGAGGAGGAGCTGGCCGCCGGGCAGCTCGCCCAGGTGGAGATACGCGACTTCGAGCACGCACCGCGGGTCGACATGGGCGTCGTCCACATGCGTGGCCGCTACCTGAGTCGAGCCGCGCGCAGCTTCCTCGAGGAGCTCATCGCGGGCGCGGTCAGCCCGGCTCGTGCTCGGCGCCGGCCCGCGTCCGAATGAGGCCGCGATAGGCCTGCCGAGCGGTGCGCCCGCCATACACGGCGCCGTAGACCTCGCGCGCAATCGGGAGCTCGATTCCGTAGCGGTCGGCGAGCTCGATCACCACGCGGCACGTCTTGACCCCCTCGGCCACCATATGCATGTCATCGATGATCTCCGCAATCGGACGGCCCTTGCCGAGTTCCTCGCCCACGAAGCGGTTGCGGCTCTGCGGGCTGATGCAGGTGGCGACGAGATCGCCCATACCCGCCAGGCCGTATAGGGTCTGTGCCTCAGCCCCCATGGCGACGCCCAGGCGCGTCAGCTCGGCGAGGCCGCGCGTGATCACGGCGGCGCGCGTATTGTCACCCACGCCCACGCCATCCCCCATACCGCTTGCGATCGCGATGACATTCTTGAGCGCGCCACCGATCTCGCAGCCGATCACGTCGTGGTTGGTGTAGACGCGAAACAGGCCGCTGCGAAAGACGTCCTGGATCTTGCCGGCGAGTGAGTGGTCGTCCATGGCGATGACGCTGGCTGCGGCCTCACCCGCGAGGATCTCCTTCGCGAGGTTTGGGCCGGTGAGCACGCCGGCGGGATGGCCCGGCAGCACTTCGGCGATCACCTCTGTCATGCGCAGTAGCGTCCCCTCCTCGAGCCCCTTCGCGAGGCTGATCACCGAGACGCCGTCGCGGATCGACTTGGCGACCTCGTCGAGCACGGTGCGGAAGCCGTGTGAGGGCACGCCCATCACGACGACATCCGCATCGTGTACCGCCTCTTCGATGGAGTGCGTTGCGCGCACGTCCTCGGGCAGGCGAACCCCTGGCAGATAGCGCTCGTTGCTGTGAGCGCGGTTGATCTCATCGGCGAGATCGGCGTCCCATGACGGCGACCCTCGGCTGCATGCAACCCTCCTGATCGCGACAAACGCGACAATGATTCGACGCCTGGTGCTCCATCGCGCCGGCCTGCGCAGTGTAACGCGCGACGAGTGCTGGGCTCGTCAGGGGCAGGCGAAGGTCGCGTCGCGACCCGGTCCGACCGAGATCCAGCGCACCGGCAGACCGATCAGCTCCTCGACGCGCGAGACGTAGACGCGCGCGGCGGTGGGCAGGTCGGCGAGATTCTGAACGCCGCTGATGTCGCGCCGCCAGCCGGATTGCATCTCGTATATCGGTCGCGCGCGGCGCAGCCGGGCGCAGGGAGGGAAGCGCTCGGTCGGTTCGCCATCGATCTCGTAGGCGATGCAGATCGGGATCGCGTCCAAGTCGTCGAGCACGTCGAGCAGCGTGAGGGCGATTTCGCTGGCACCCTGCGCGCGGCAGCCGTGCCGCATCGCCACCGCGTCCAGCCAGCCCACGCGGCGCGGCCGCCCGGTCGTGGCTCCGAATTCGTTACCGCGCCCGCGCAGGCGGGAGGCCTCCTCGCCGAAGATCTCGGTCACGAAGGGCGTGGCGCCGACGCAGGTCGAGTAGGCCTTGGTGACGGCGATGATGCGCTCGAAGGCGTGTGGTGGCAGGCCGGCCCCGGCACATGCGGATCCCGCCAGCGGCGAGGACGAGGTGCTCCACGGATAGACGCCGTGGTCGGGATCGCGCAGAGCGCCGAGCTGTCCCTCGGCCAGGATGCGCTCGCCACGGGCGAGCGCGGCGTGCAGGACGCCGTCGGTGTCCCCCACGAAGGGACGGATGCGCTCGCCCATCTCCACAAGCCGCGTAAGCAGCGCGTCGGGGTCGGCTGTGGCCACGCCGTAGAGGTGTTCGAAGAGGATATTCTTGGCGGCGAGCGAGGCGTGTACCCGCTCACGCAGGGAGTCGGTCTCGTAGAGATCCGCCACCTGGATGCCGACCTTGAGGCATTTGTCCGCATAGAAGGGTGCGATGCCGACGCGCGTCGAGCCGAAGCGTGCGTCGCCCAGGCGCTCTTCCTCCAGCTCGTCGAGCTGGGGATGCTGGGGGAGCACGACCTGCGTGCGATCCGAGATCATCAGCCGTGGTGCGGGCACGCCGCGCGCCCTCAGCTCGCTCAGCTCGCCGAGCAGGGCGTCGACATCCAGGGCCACCCCAGGTCCGAGCACGTTCAGCACGCCCGGGTGAAAGACGCCCGAGGGCAGAAGGTGGAGCGCGAACCGACCCCACTCGTTCTCGATGCTGTGGCCGGCGTTGCGACCGCCCTGAAAGCGGACGACCACGTCGGCCTCTGCAGCCAGATAGTCGGTCAGCTTGCCCTTGCCCTCGTCCCCCCAGCCCGCCCCCACCACCGCGTCCACCGGCATGTGCTCCTCCTCGCCCCGCCTCGCCCCATGCGTAGGGCCCCGATCCGCACTCAGTCTGGCGCGTGGATCTCTATCACTCAAATGGATAATATTGATATATTCGATAAGAATAGATTATGAATGATTCTATGGATTCGGATCGACTCGTCGTATTTCGCGCGGTGGCGCGTGAGGGAGGTTTCACGCGCGCCGCTCGGCGCCTCTTTCGCACACAGCCCGCCATCAGCCAATCGATCCGAGCTCTCGAGGGCGAGCTGGGTCAGCGGCTCTTCGATCGCAGCGGGCGGCGGACGACCCTCACACCCGCTGGACTCATCCTGCTCGAGCACAGCGACGAGGCCTTCGCGGCACTCGAGCGTGCGCGCGAGCGCATGGCGGCTCTCTCGGGGCTGCAGATCGGCGAGCTCCGCATCGCCGCCGGCGATACCACCACTTGCTACGTGTTGCCGCCGGTACTCCGCGCATTCCGTGAAGCGCATCCGGGCGTCGAGCTGCGTATCCGCAACCGGCCCTCGCCAGCGGCCGTGGAAGATGTAGCCGCACGCGACGCCGATCTCGCCGTGGTGACTCTGCCCGTCAGGCGGGCCGGCCTGTCCGCGCTCTCGCTTGTGGCTCAGGAGGACGTGGCGATCTTCGCGCCGGATCATCCGATTGGGCGGCGCAAGCGGATCGGCCTCGAGCAGCTCCTCGTTCACCCCCTCCTGCTCCTCGACCGCCACTCGCAGACGCGCCGTCTCCTGGACGGGCTGATCGCGAGCAGCGGAATCGCACCGGAGATCGCGATGGAACTCGGCAGTGTCGAGGTGGTGAAGCAGCTCGCGTCCCTCGGCTTCGGGGTCGGCGTGGTGCCGGCCGCAGCCGTCCTGCGCGAGTGCCGGGCGGGTCTGCTCTCATCGCGCCGCTTCCTGCCACGAGCTCGGATTCGTGAGCTCGGAATCGTGCACGGAAGCGCCGACTCGCTCTCACCCGCGGCCGTCGTCTTCATCCGGCTCGCGCTTGAAATCCTGGCTCCGGGACGCGACCGTGCCGCGTTCTAGACCCACGCTCAGCGTGCCGCCCACGATCAGCAGCGCGGTGAAAGTTGGATGCAGATCCTGGATGACCGTCGCCTCGCCTCATTCCAGGAGCCTCCGGCTTTTTCGCTCGCCTCGCGCGGCAAAACGGAGCATGATATCCAGAGTCCGCGCGTGGCCTTCCGACCCCTGTTCACCGCACAGCGAGGAGTCAACCGACAAGATGCAGAATGTGCAAGTCGACCACACCCGCAACTTCGCGATCATCGGACACTCGGGTGACGGCAAGACGTCTCTGGGCGAGGCGATCCTCCACCGCGTCGGCGCCATCCCGGAGCTGGGCCGGGTCGATGACGGCACGTCCGTACTGAACCATCTGCCCGAGGAGCGCACGGGCCATCACACCTCCTCGATCACCTCGCACATCTTCGCCTTCGATTGGAACGACCAGCACTTCACGCTCATCGACACACCCGGCGATCCCAACTTCCAGGGCGACGGAGACGTGGCACTCCAGGCAGTGGATGGGGTCATTCTGGTCGTTGATGCGGTGGAGGGTGCCAAATCGGGCACTCAGCGCGGGCTCGCGGCCGCGCGTGAGCGCGACCTACCCGTGCTCTGCTTCGTCAATGGTCTCGACCGGGAGCGCGCAGATCTCGACGGCAGTATCGACTCGCTTGGCGAGCTCGACGCGAAGCCGGTCCTGCTGACGTGGCCGATCGCTGTCGAGGGTGGGCTCAGCGGCGTCGTTGATCTCCTGCGCGGCACGGCAATCGCCGCCGACGGCAGCCAGGGCAAAGTGCCCAGCGAGCTGCACGAGGAAGTCGAGGCGCGGCGAGAGCAGCTCGTCGAGGCCGTCGCCGAGTGCCGCGACGACCTGCTCGAGAAGTACCTCGAGGAGGGCGAGCTCGGTGACGAAGAAGTCATGCAGGGGCTGGTCGAGGGCGTGCGGAGTGGTGAGCTCCTGCCCGTCGTCTGCGGTTCGGCGACGGGCGAAGTGGGGGTCGACGTGGTGCTCGACGACCTTTCGCGGCTGCTGCCCTCGCCGGCGGACCGAGGCGCCTGGACGGCGAGCAGGCTGGACGGTGAGGGCGAGGTCCTCGCCGAGCCGTCGCTGGATGCGCCCTTCTCCGCGATCGTCTTCAAGACGATCATCGATCGCTACGCGGGAACGCTCTCGGTGCTGCGCATCGTGTCGGGCAGGCTCACCCACGACACGGGCGTGCTGAACGCAACCCAGGCCAAGAAGACCCGCGTCGGCAAGTTGCTGCTCCTTCACAGCGAGGAGCACGTGGACGTGCCCGAGGCCGGTCCCGGCGACATCGTGGCCGTGGCGAAGGCCAAGGATGTGCGTACCGGCGACGTTCTCACCGCGGAGAAGGGCGGGCTGCATCTGCCCGAGCCCGACAAGCCGTCGGGAGTGCTCTCCTACGCGGTGGAGGCGGCCGTCAAAGCCGACGAGGACAAGGTCTTCTCCTCGCTGGCCCGCTTGGCCGAGGAGGATCCCGCGCTCCACATCGGGCGCGAGCCCAGCACGGGAGAGTTCCTGCTGACGGGCATGGGCGAGCTCCACATTCGCACCACTGCGCAGAAGCTGAAGCGCATGTTCAACGTGGAGGTCAAGCTCAATACCCCGAAGGTCCCGTATCGCGAGACCGTGACCAAGCGAGTCGAGCACGTCGAGGGCAAGCTGAAGAAGCAGACCGGTGGGGCCGGTATGTTCGGCGTCTGCTACATCAACGTCGAGCCAATGCCGCGCACCGAGGGCTTCGTCTTCGACAACAAGATCGTAGGCGGCGCGATTCCGCGCAATCTCATCCCGGCGGTGGAGAAGGGTGTCATCGAGGCCGCTGCGGCGGGACCGTTGGCCGGCTACCCGGTGGTCGATATCAGGGTCGAGTGCGTGGACGGCAAGTTCCACTCCGTCGACTCCAACGAGATGGCCTTCAAGCTCGCGGGCTCATTTGCGCTGAAGGCGGCGGTCGAGAAGGCCGGTCCGGTGCTGCTCGAGCCGTATATGAATGTCGAGATCATCGTGCCGGACGAGAACGTGGGTGACGTGATGGGCGACATCTCGTCGCGCCGCGGCACCGTGCAGACCACCGAGTCGCGCGGGCACGCGGCCGCCATCATCGCCACCGTCCCGATGGCGGAGATGCTCGAGTATGCGACCACGCTCACCAGCATCACGGGCGGTAAGGGTGAGTTCCACATGAACTTCTCGCACTACGACCAGGTGGGCGCCAAGCTGGCGGAGAAGATCATTCAGCAATCGCGCCTGGCCGGCCACAACTAGCGGGAGAGGATCTCGTCCGGCGTACCGCCGTAGGTCAGGCAGCTGGCCGCTGCTGGAAGTGCTCGTGCTGGCTGTGATTCGATCGCTGTCCACGGACACAAGACCCGGTGGGCGCAGCAAAGGTTACCCGAGCCGGCTGGTCATCCTCAGGCCAGCCGCTCCTGGACCTCTTCGAGGGTCAAACCGCGCGTCTCGGGCGCGTAGCGGAGCACCAGCAGCGCTCCCAGCACAGGACCGATGGCGACCGCGGTGATGGCGGCGGGGATGCCGCCGAGCGGTGCGATGAGCGTCCCGATCAGGATCGGTGTAGCGACCTCGGTCGCGCGGCCGAGCAGGTTGGTCGTCCAGCCGTAGCCGGTGGCGCGGATCTCGGTCGGAAAGAGCTCGGATGCGTAGACGTGGG
>JAFDDH010000018.1 GCA_019310975.1 Deltaproteobacteria bacterium
AACTCTCCAGCGACGAAGAGGCCCATCGGCTGCAGCAAACCGAGGCGGGCGACGACGCCGGGGCCGACGCCGGTCGGCCCTGACACGGGTCGAGCGGCCGCTCCCGAAGAGCGCGCCGCCCAGAAGCACGACGCCCCGGGACCACTCGATCCCGGGGCGTCAGATCGAGGCCTCCCCCCCCGGATGGGCCGCGATCTCTGAATCTCTCTTCGACTTGTGGGCCGGGGACTTGACCGATTATCTGCGACACGGCTGCCGACTTGAGAAAGGAAGACGGAATCCTGTGTTCTTTTCACTGCATCCAAGCGTCGATCGGGTGCCTTGCTGGGGCGCTGTCACATCGACATCGACGCCACGCGATGGCCCGCAGAGAAGGTCGTAAACTCTTGAAAATGCGGGCAAACCTCATAGCCGCGTGGGGACGGTTGGTGTATGCTTGCAGCCCGAAATCGGATTTGTGCTGGAATTCCGGCCAGTTGGATCGCTGGCCCGATTGCTGCATTCCGCTTCTCGGGTGCCCTTTCGAAGGGTGCTGCAGGGTGCGTGGAAGAGTGACTGGAATCAACGTTCCGACCGCTCGACGCGATGCCTGGAGCCCCGGTGATCGAGGGTGATCGAGGGGCGATCGAGAAAGTCGTTCCCGCTTGAGAAACGGCGTTGCGGTGCCTTGTTGGACAGAGAACGACAAGCAGCAAGCGAAGAGGCGAGAGGCGAGAGTAGGAGGAGGCGGATCCGAATGGACGTGAAGATCAAAGTGAGCCTGGAGTTTTCCGTCTCGGAGAGCGGTCTCGAGGACGCGCTCGACGAGTACGACGAGCTGACCGTGGAAGGCCTGGTGGCCGAACTGCTCGATAAGTCGATTGCGTGCGACGACATCGTCGTCAAGGTGATCGATGGACCGAACAACCTTGAGGAGTACGACGAGGTCAAGCTCTCCACTGGGTGAGCCCGACGCCAATAAGGCCGATGATTCGGCCGGGGCACACAGCCCAAACATACATTTCGAGACGCCGTGGCCCCCAGCGCCGCGGCGTCGTTCGTTCTGGCAGCGCCCTCGGGCGCGCCGAATCTAGAACAGGCTGAGCTGCACCGGCCCCGACGCGACCGGCTCCGCGATCGGCTCGCGAACGGGCGCGGGCCCGGGCGAGGGGGGCGCATGCGGCGCCGCCGGCGGCGCCGCGCGCGGTCCAGGCCGGTAGATGCCCTGGTGGCGCGACCACTCCAGCAGCTCCAGATAGAAGCCCTGGAAGCGCGGCCCATGGTTGAAGTGGCGCAGGTGCGCGAGCTCGTGACAGAGCGTACTGACGAGGCTCGAGTATTTGAGCGGCCGACCCGTGCTGGCGTGGCGCAGGCGGATCTTGATGGTGCCGTCCGAATAGCAGATCCCGTAACGGCTCTTGACGTTGGCTCGCTCGGCCTCGAGCACGCCATAACGCAGCCTGAAGCGCACGCAGATGCGATCCGCATCTCGCCTCAGTCGCGCCATCAGATCCTGCCTGGTACGACGATCCATCGTCGCCGGCGCAGTGTTCCCCTGTGCGGCCGCCACGTCAACAGTCCGGCAGGCGTGGCCGCGCGCATCGCCTATCTTTGTTGCGGCCGCAGCGCGTTGTGGCCGAGCGCGCGTAGAGGCGCGCCGATGCCCGGGGAGCCGGCCTATGACCACGCCCGACGAGCCGGAGACGATCCCGATCTTCCCACTGCAGAGCGTCGTCCTCTTTCCGACGCAGACGGTGCCGCTCTATATCTTCGAGCCGCGCTACCGGCAGCTGACCGCGGACGCGCTCGCCGGCGATCGACGCATCGGCATGGTGGCGGTGCGGCCCGATCATGTCGCCGAGATGGCGGGCGACCCACCGCTCTTCGAGATCGGCTGCGAGGGCATGATCGGCCAGGCCGAGGAGCGGCCGGACGGCACCTACACGATTCTGCTGCAGGCTACGCGACGCTTCCGCCTCGAGGCCGAGACGCAGCGACCCGCCGAACGGCTCTACCGCGTTGCAGAGGTGAGCGGGCTCGCCGATCCGCTCCCCGCACAGAGCCGCGAGCACATCAAGCTCGTGCGCAATGAAGTCCTCGATCAGCTCGGCGCGCTGCTGCGTCGGGCGACCGGCGAGGGCTCGCCCGCTCCCTCTCTCGAGCGCCTCGACGGCATCGACGACACCCGCCTCGTCAATGCGCTCTGCCAGGCCATCGAGCTCGGACCGCTCGAGAAGCAGCAGCTTCTCGAGGCACCGGGCGTGCCCGAACGCTACGACACGCTCTGCGATCTGATGCGCTTCCGCCTTGCGGAGCTCGGCGCTCGCGGCGGACCGGGACCGACTGCGCTGCAATGAGCTCAGTCACCACGTATTTTCGAGTAATATTTCGAAAACACTCGAAAATAGTAGATATCAGCAGTTCTGGTCCAGCGATGCGATTGACCCCCGACACCCCGGTGCGCCTACGAAACCAGCTTAAGCTCTATACAGACGCCCCCGAATTGCAACCACTATCCGGAATGCAAACGCCGGTTCTTACCGGCATGAAACGATATTTCATACCTGTCGGGAACTCCTCTGGGCGGTCGCCTGGCTCGCGATTTCGACTTTGCGAAATGACCGGTAGCTGTGGTTAACTCTGCTCCGTTGCCTCCGTGAACAACCATCCTCCCCCTGGATCGATCGGGACCGGATCAAATCCCCAAAATTCTGCCGCATTGCGCAGAATCTGGCGCAGGACAGTATGACCTTCACCCCCGAGGTCTGGAACGGTGTTTTACGTCGCTTGCAAGGCGAAATGCCGACGTTCTCCTTCGAGGCCTGGCTGGCCCCATTGGAACCTCAGGTCGATGACAGTGGGCTGGTATTGATGTGCCCCTCGTCGTTCCACCGCGACCGCATTCGCAGTCATTTCCTGCCCCAGATCCATCGCTGCCTCAGTGAGATCGCGGGCGAGAGCATGGCGGTCGAGCTCGGCATCGCGACCGCGCAGACCGGGGCGCGCGCCGCACCGGTTGCCGCAGCCGCTCCGGATCCGCTCCGATGCGAGCCCCGCAAGGCTCCGCCCGCGCGCGAGCGCCGCCGCAATGTGCACGAGCCGCCGCCGCGCCCCGGCGGTCGCACGACTGCAGCGCAGACAAGGCAGAGCGACCCCGCCACGCCGTCCGGGCCCGCCGCGTCGCCCTTCACCTTCGACAGCTTCGTGGTGGGTCCGTGCAATGCGCTCGCCCGCGAGGCCGCGCTGGCGATCGCGCGCGGCGAGCAACGCAACCTCAATCAGCTCTACCTGCGCTCTGCGCCTGGCATGGGCAAGACCCACCTCGCGCGCGCCGTCGCCGACGCCGCAAGATGCCTCGGCAACGCAGACGTTCGCTACGTGAGCGCGGAGCGCTTCACCAACGAGTTCCTCTTCGCATTGCAAAATCGAAGCACCCGAGAATTCAAGAAGCGCTATCGCGGCCGTCGTCAGCTCCTGGTAATGGAAGACGTTCAATTCCTGGCCAGCAAGCAGGCGACCCAGCTGGAGTTCTTCCACACAGTGCAGCACGTGCTCGACGCTGGCGGCAAGCTCGTATTCACCGGCGACCGCATGCCGCACGAGATGCCAGATCTCGCTGCGCGCGTCCGCTCGCAGCTCGCTGGCGGCTTCGTGGCCGAGCTCGAGCCACCCGACGCACGGGTGCGGCGTGCCATCCTACGTAGCAAGGCGGCGCACGGCGGCGTCAAGCTGCCCGCCGATTGCCTCGACCTGTTGGTCGATTCGATTTCAGGTAGTGTGCGCGACCTCGAGAGCGTACTCGTGCAGCTGGTCAACACCGCTTCACTCTTGAAGCGCCCGATCGACCAGCCGCTCACCCGCGACGCCATCGAGAAGAAGACTTCGCGCACCTGCGTGCCCGCCCATACCCTGGATATTGCCAGCGTGATCGGTGTGGTGTCCGGCTTCTTCCAGACCTCGCCCGAACGGCTCGCATCGCGCTCGCGCAAGAAGGAGGTGCTGCTGCCGCGCCAGCTCACCATGTACCTCTGCCGTCGCTACACGGAGGCTTCGGTGAGTGAGATCGGCGCGGCCTTCGGACGCGACCACCCCAGCGTGCGCAACGCCATCCTCAAGATCGAGCGCGCCATGCTGGAGCGCGCCCCGCTTCGCTACCAGGTCGAGGCACTTTCCGACCGGCTCGACCGCATGCTGGGCCCCAACGCGTAGGATCTACACGGCCGAAGGCCGTGTATCCGTACAAAGCGAGATCACAGATCTCGATCAGTAGGATTTACACGGCCTAAAGGCCGTGTATCCGTACAAAGCGAGATCACAGATCTCGATCGGTAGGATCTACACTGCCGAAGGCAGTGTATCCGTACAAGGCGAGACCCGAACAAACGACTCGCTGCGCGGCTACGGCTGGCCGACGACCATCTGGCTCACGCTGCGATCGCCTTCGATCTGCCGGCGGGTGGCAAGCGTCTGATCCAGCGCGTGGACGGCTACGTGAAGACATTCGTGGCCGGCCAGCTGATCTGCGAGAACGGCGAGCCCACCGGCCATCTACCGGGCCGCCTGGTGGGTGGCGCGCAGCCCGCGCCCAGCATCGACTAGGAGCCTGACCCAAGACTTCGCGCGCTAGATCGCTGCCGCGGCCGCCGGCGGAGCGTCCGGAGCCTCGTGCTCCAGAGACCGAGGATCCAATGCCGGATCCTCAAAGCGCGCGATCTCCTTGTAGAGTGTCGAGCGCTCCACTGGGATTCGCCCGATCTCGCGGATCAAGCGACGGAAGTCCTCTGGCGCAGTGTTCTCGCCGTGCTCCGAGCCGGATTCGCGGCTGATGGACTCCTCCATCAGCGTGCCCCCAAAATCGTTGGCGCCGCTCTGTAGCGCGAGCTGTCCGAGCTTGTGGCCCATCTTCACCCACGAGACCTGGATGTTCGTGATGTGCGGTCGCATGAAGAGCCGCGCTACCGCGACCATGCGCAGGTCCTCGTTGGCCGTGGATCCGGGACGTGCACCCAGCACATTGTAGAGCTTGTTGCGCTCGTGGATGTATCCGAGTGGAACGAACTCCGTGAACCCAGCCGTGCGCTTCTGGATGTCGCGAATCAGTCCCAGGTGGGCGGCGACGTGACGCGGACTCTCGATGTGGCCGTACATCACCGTCGAGGTCGTCGGTAGACCGATGGAGTGCGCGCTGGTGATGATCTCCACCCAGCGGTCGGTCATCAGCTTGCGGGGCGCGAGGATCCTGCGAATTTCGTCGTCGAGGATCTCGGCCGCCGTGCCCGGCAGACTCCCCAGCCCGGCCTCGACGAGCCATCGCAGGTAATCGTCGAGCGCCATCCCGCTCTTCTTATGCCCCCAATCGATTTCTTCGGGCGAGTAGGCGTGCAGGTGCAGCTGCGGGAACGCCTGCTTGATGTCCGCGATCACGCGGTGGTAGTCGTGGTGGTTCTTCTGCGGGTGGATGCCGCCCTGGATGCAGATTTCCGTGGCGCCGCGAGCGATGGCCTCCGCACACTTGCCGAGCAACACGTCCATGTCGTGCACATAGGCGTCGGGCTGATGCTTATGCCGCGCGAAACCGCAGAACGAGCAGCCGACATAGCAGATGTTGGTGAAGTTCACATTGCGACAGACCACGTAGGTGACGTCATCGCCCCTGTCCTCGCGGCGGGCCTGATCGGCGGCCCAGAGCAGCGCGTGCAGATCCGCGCCCTCGGCGCCGAGTAGGCGCTCGGCCTCCGCGATGGACATTTCCTTGCCCTCGAGCGCCGCATCCAGGATCTCGGCCACTCGCGGGTTCACGTCGTTCATCATGCGCTCGAACATCAAGCGGCCTCCTCCTTGGACTGGCAGTGGGGTCGCCGCGCGTAGCCCTCGTCGGTAGCGAAGCGCGGCAGAACGGCCCGCAATTGCGGGTCGAAGAATTCGTCTCGTTCCAGGATCCAGTCGGGATAGACGGGGCCGCGGTCGCGCAGCTTCTGTCCCCCCGACTCGGTCAGCTCACGCAGCCGGTCGATGGCCGGCCAGGGCGCCTCCGGGTTGATGAAGTCCACCGTCACCGGCGAGACCCCACCCCAGTCGTTCAGCCCCGAGCCCACCAGGCGGGGCAGCATATCCGGCGCCAGGTTCGGTGGCGCCTGCACGTTCATCTCCGGCCCCATCACGAGCCGCGTGATCGCCACCCAGCCCACCACCTCGTCGTCGCGGATCGGTGAGACGTGGCGCATGGGGGTCTCGGGCTTGGGGTGGAAGGGCTGGACGATGATCTCCTGCAGGTGCCCGAAGCGATCCTGGATGTCGCGGATCGTCGCCAGCGTATCGACGCGCTCGGCATCGTTCTCCCCGATGCCGAGCAGCAGGCCCGTCGTGAAGGGGATCTTCAGCTCGCCGGCTTCCTCGTGCATGCGGATGCGAAGCTTAGGGTCCTTGTCGTGCGCGTAGTGGTGCGCCATCCCCTTACCGCGCAAGCGCTGACTGGTGGTCTCCATCATCAGACCCATGGAGGCGTTCCACGGCCGCAGGCTCTCCATCTCCTCGATGGAGAGGATGCCGGCGTTGGTGTGGGGCAACATATCACCCGCGAACGCGACCTTCGACGCCTCGAGGACGAGATCCACGGTAGTGCCAAGCCCGCGCTCGGCCAGCCAGGCGCGGTGACTCTTGTAGGCGATCTCGGGCTTGTCACCGAGACATAGGAGCGCCTCCGTGCAGCCCGTCATGACGCCGCCGCGCACCACCTCGACAACCTCCTCGAGCGAATAGGTGTGGGCCTCGGGCGAATCGGGCGGCTTCGCGAAGCTGCAGTAGCTGCAGCGGTTGCGACACAAATTCGTAAGCGGAATGAAGACGTTGCGCGAGACAGTGACGACATCGCCCTTGCCCCGCCGCTTGCTCTCGAAGGCGCCCTCGCAGACTACGTCGAGCACGCCGGGCTCGAGCAGGCTGTGCGCCAGCCGCAGGGCGGGCCCAACGTCGAGCCGGCCTTCGTCCACGGCTTCCCGGACGAGGGCCTCGGCGGCGGCCGCGGTGAGCGGGAAGTCGGAGTCGGGAGCAGTCACCGGGGTGGGCCTTCGCTAATTCGCTAAGGGGTCAACCGAGCACTATACCGCCCGGCTCCGGGTGTCGCTGCCAGGTAGAGGTCGGCCATGCCATCAGCCCCCCCAGCTGATTCTCCCCCGCTTCCCGACCGGTCCCCAGAGGGAAAACAGCCCGACTCGATCAAGAACCGCCGCAGGCATACCGATCCGTCCACAACATGCGCCGCGCCAATCCGAGCGCCGGGGGCGACGTGCAGCCGAAAATCCACGCTACGCGACCAGGCAGGGGCACGGAAACCCGCTGATGAAGAATCCCTTCCGCAGCCTCCCGGCGCGCATCGTCGCCTTCGTCTTCGCAGCCATCACAGTCACCTCCCTGGCCGTGATGGGTCTCTCGGTGCACTCCACCGAGTCGTTCCTGCGCAGCAACATCAACCGCAAATTCCCGGATCTGCTGGCCACCAGCGCGACCCGGCTCGACGACTGGTACGAGCAGCGCCGGCGCGAGCTCGACGTATTCTCCGAGAGCGACGTCCTGCAGGACAACCTCGCTGTGCTCTCCGGCCAGCAGAGCCGCAGTCGTCTGGCGCGCGCCGAGGCCGAGATCAGTCAGTATCTGAGCTACGTGCTCGACGGCTTCCCGCAGTACCGCACCCTCTTCATCCTGGGTGCGGAAGGTGAGGTCGAGCTCTTCGTAGGCGAGCCAGTCGAGCTCTCCGCTTCTCAACGCGAGCACATCGCGCAAGTCGACAGCACCCGCATCAGTGATATGCAGGTGCTGGACGGCGTGCGGGCTCAGGTAGGGTCGGCTCCGCTCTTCGGCGTGAGGGGCAAGCGGCTCGGAAGCCTGCACGCCATCGTGCCCGTCGATGCGCTCGCCGATGTGCTGGCGCCGGCCGAGTTCGATGCGTCTGTGCAGATCCTGCTGGTCGGCAGCGGGGGTCGCTATGTGCTCACCTCCGACGGCCGTTCCCGCGACCAGACATTTCAGGGCCCGATGCCCGAGGATGAGAGCGAAGCCATCGTGCACGACTACGAGGGCGCGGGCGGCGAGCGTGTCGTGGGCGCCTCGCGCAAGCTGGCACGCTTTGGCTGGACGCTCGTCGTCGAACAGCCCTACGAGGAAGCCTTCGCACCGGTGTACTCGGCGCTCGGCAGCATCGTGGCCATCAACCTCGCCATCGTACTGGCCGTGGTGCTCGGCGGCTTCCGAATTGCGGTCTCCATCGTGCGTCCCATCGAGGCCCTCTCGACCGCCGCCAAGCGGATCAGCGAGGGTGAACGCGACGTCGTGATCCCCGACACCCAGAGCTCGGACGAGGTAGGCGTATTGACGCGCGCCTTCAGCGACATGACGATGCGACTCACCAATAATGCCGCCGAGCTCGAAGCCTCTCACGCTGCCGTCGAAGAGGCGAACGAGCGCCTGCGCCTCCGGAACGAAGAGCTGCATCGCGTCAACGAGGTGCTCGAGCAGCTCTCCATCACCGACGGCCTGACCAAGCTGCACAACCACCGATACTTCCAGGAGGTGCTCTTGCAGGAGTCCAAGCGCGCCGGTCGCAGCGGCAAGCCGCTCTCCCTGGTGCTGATCGACATCGACTACTTCAAGAGGTGGAACGATCGGCTCGGCCACGCGGCCGGCGACGAGATCCTGCGTCGCCTGGCCCTGGTGATGATGGAGCTGGTACGCGAGACCGATCTGCTCGCACGCTATGGCGGCGAGGAGTTCGCACTGATCACGCCGGACACCGACCAGGAGGGCGCGCTGCAGCTCGCCGAGAAGATCCGCAATGCCGTCTCCCACCAGCAGTTCCTGATCGACGCACCGAGCGAGCGCGAAGCGATCACGGTGTCGATCGGCGTCTCCAGCTACGAGGGCGATCGCGTCGCCTTCTTCAACGCCGCCGACCGCGCCCTCTACGCCGCCAAGGAGTCGGGACGCGACTGCGTGGTGTGTGCGTCGAACCTCTGATCGGATCAGTCGCCCGTGAGCAGCGTGCCGTGCACCCAGCCGACGGCGCCTCCCGCGGTCCGCACCAACACCCACGGCTGCTGGCGGCTCTCCGGGAAGACGGGCATCCCCTCTTCCAGAATCGTCAGCACCGGCTCGCTGCTCGATGGCCCGGCGCGCAGGTTCACGCGACGACCGGCCACGAAGCGCGTGCCCGGCGTGCGGCCGACTTTCTCGGCCTCGGCCTCCAAGTCTGCGGCCAGGCGCTGCGCGCGGTAAACGAAGAAGAGCGCGGCACCGAAGTGGCTGGCCTCGATCTGCTTGCGCGCATCGTTGAGCTTGGCGTGCGCCTCGGCGACGACCAAGGGCCGCCAGGGCGCCAGCTTCGCAGCGCGCTCGACCTGGATGCGCGCCTCGGCGAGACTCGAGACCGCAGCGGCCCGCGAGTGTTCGCCGCGCAGACCCGACTCGCCGCGAGCCAATGCGGCCTCGGCCTCGGCGAGATCCGCGGACAGCTGCTCGATCCGGCGCCCCAGTCGTGCAGCGCGGTCGGTCTCGACGCGGCGGTAGAGATATTGCTTCATCACGGATTCGGGCGTCTCACATACCAGATCGTCGTTCGGCGGGGGGGTCGTGCAGCCCGGGCAGCCCGCCGCCAGGGCAAGCACTAGGGCCAGAGCAGAGATCCGTCCGATCCGCCGCCCGGCCATCGGGATCGCGACTCGCCGGGACTCTGCCCGGAATTTCGAGTCCCGGAGACTGGGGAAGAGCGCGCACATAGGTGTTTCCCTGAAAGAACATGAATCTTGAGAAAATGTAGTGGAAATCACACGGGTCGAATCCGGATGACGCGCGGCGGATAGATCCGCTCGGCCTCGGCGGCGGGCCCCTCTTCGGGTCGGGTCCGCCAGCGCCGATGCGGCCAGAGCCAATGGTCGGGGTGCTCGCGGATGACGCGCTCGATTGCCTGCGTCATCAGCTCGACGTTCTCGCGCAGGGCTCGCGGATGACGCGCTCGATTGCCTGCGTCATCAGCTCGACGTTCTCGCGCAGGGCGGCCTCACGATCATTCCCCTCGGCACGAAGATCGAGGGCGGGTTGCACGCGGACGACGTTATTCGGCGCGGCGCCCTCGCGGCACACGAATGCCGGCACCACCGGGAATCCGCCCCGCATGGCGATCAGTGCTGGGCCCGTGCGGGTGCAGGCCAGGCGCGAGAAGAAGGGGACGAAGACGCCCTCGTCGCGGCGCGCATTCTGGTCCAGCAGCACGACAACGATGCGGCCGGCCCGCAGTGCACGCTGCACCGCAAGTCCCGCCATGCCCCCCATCCGGATCTCGTCAATGTCGAGTCGGCCCCGCAGCCGCACGTCACTGATCATCGCCGTGAGGCGGGCGCTCGCGAAGCCGCGATACACGACGCTGATGCGGAAGCCCGCGTGGGCGAGCGCTGCCGCACCGAGATCCCAGGCTCCGAAGTGCGCGCTCAAGAGAATCACGCCGCCTGTCGGCGAGGCCGCGGCGGCCGAGTGCAGATGCTCGGCGCCGTCCACCCGGGAGTGGTCGAGCAGCGCCTCGCGGTGGCGTCCCTGCAGCAGCGCGAGTTCCGCGACGCAACGGCCGAGGTTCGCGTAGGCGTTGGCGAGCAGATCTCCACGCTGCGCGTCGGAGAGCTCCGGGAATGCCAGCTCGAGATTGATCCGCGCCGTGGCCGTAACGCGGCCCCCGAGCCGTGCCGCCATGCGGCCGAGGCGGGCGCCCGTGCGCACAGCGAGCTCGGGCGGAAGCCCGCGCAGCAGCGCGCGCAGCGCGCGGATCGGGAGGAACGCGAGGGCGTCCCTCATCGACCCTCTCCGCTATCCGTTCCGACGTCGCAGAAGTCGGACGCCGGTGTGATCGAGCACGCCCGCAATCGGCTTGGGCTTGCGGACGCTGATCTCCACCCAGTCGATCGCAAAGCCTTCGAGCAGCGCCTGCGCGACGCGCTCGCCGAGCGCCTCCACGAGCCGGTGCTCTTGCCCGGACGCGACTTCCTCGACGACGCGGTAGATTTCTCCATAGTCGATGGTGTCGCCGATACGATCGCTGCGTCCCGCCGCCGCCAGCGAGCGTCCGATCTCCAGATCGATCCGCACCGGCCGTCGCATGCGCCGCTCCGCGGCCGTCACGCCCAGAGCCGCCGGCACCTGCACTCCCTCCAAGAGGATTACATCATCGGCATCACGCCCGGACATCACTCCTCCCACCCACCAAGATGCAGCCCGGGCGGCAAGTAAAGAAGATCAAAGACCTCACAGCCTGCAACTGCCCCCGAATCAGCGACCCAACCAGCTCCGCACGCCATCACGAACGCGGAGGCGAGCCGGCGGGTGCAGCCCGCCCGCCGATCAATCGTCGCCGTCATGCAGGGCAGCCTGCAGCCTGGCGATCAGGTGCGGGCGCAGGCTGTGCGGCTTGATGATGTCGCTCAGCGAGCCCACATCGCGGGCGCGCTCGACACTGTGGATGCGGTCGAACTCGGCCGCCACCTCGGCCTGCTTCTCGAGTGTCACTTCGCGCAGCAGCGTATCGAGCTCCTGCCGGCCCTTCTCGGTGGGCCAGAAGCGCAGGCTGCGCTCCTTCTCGACCACGCGCGGGTCGGCGGCCGCCTGGGCCCGCACCTCACGTGCGAAGACCACCGAGGCCGCCGGTCCGCCGCCAATCACCGACGCATAGGAGCCCGTGAGTGCCATTGCATCGAGATTGGCGTTCAGCTCCTGCGAGAAGACGACGTAGGCGCCACCGTGGTAGCGGGAGACCACGGTAAAGAGAATCGGTCCATCAAAGTTCACCACCGCGCGTGCGATCTCGGCCCCGTACTCGAGCTGCAGCTTGCGCAACGACTCCGGCGAACCGTCGAATCCCGAGAGATTTGCAAGAATCACGACCGGCCGGTTGCCGCTGGCCGCGTTGATGGCGCGGGCCACCTTCTTGGAAGAGTGAGGAAAGAGCGCACCGCCGGTCCAGGCCTGCGGACCATCGTAGGGCCGGTAGCCGTCGCGGCTCACCGTGTGGCTCTCGATCCCGATCAACTCGATCGGGATCCCACCGAGATGCGCGTCCCAGACGATCGCGGTCTCGCCCCCCACCATCGCGTGCCAGCGCTCGAGGTGGCCACCGTCCTGATCGATCACCGATTCCATCACGCTGCGCATCGCGAAGGGGCGCTTGCGACCGGGGTTGATCTGGTCGTCGAAGATTTCGCCCACGGTTGCAAACCCAAAGCCGTCGTCCGGCGCGATGGCATGCGTGCAGACATCACGGCCGCTCGGATCTTCGCTGAGTGCGCGGCGCGGTGCAGTCTCGCCCGGCTCGATGTAGGTGAAGCGGTAGTGGGCGTAAAGGATTCGGTAGGCCTCGGCGAGATTGCGCGCATAGTACTGCGCCTCTCCGTTTGGCCCCATGATGCGCTCGTAACCGCCAATCGCCACTTCGTCCTCGGCCGCCACGCTGCCAGCCGCCTCGAGGGCACGCCGGCCCGTCAGCACCATCGAGGAGTTCTGAGTCATGATGAGCGCACCGCGCGTGTGCATCAGCATGGTGGCGAGCGCGTCGAAGTACGCTTGGGCACCAATATTCACGCCCGCGACGATCAAGTTCACGATACCAGCCGTCTGCGTGAAGGTCACGATGCGGCGAACCACGCGCGCGGTGGCGTCCAGGTTCTCGGTCCCGCTGTCCATCGCGATCTTCGCGCCACTCGATACCGCCACCCACTCGAGGGGCAGCCGCAGCGCCTCGGCGAGATCGAAAGCGGCCACCAGCCGATCGCATTCGGCCGCCGCCAGGGCGCCCCTTCCCAGTGTCGGATCGGACATCACGAGCACGCGGCGCATGCCCTCGGGCAGCTTGCGGGTGGGCGTGGAGATCAGCCCGAAGACGATGGCGGCCTCGTTCTCACCGTAGGGCCTGCCCGCCACGCTGATCGCCACTGCGCCGTCCTGACCGGGATCGAGATCGTACTCTTCGAAGGAGCTCGGCGGCAGCTCGTCGAGGCGCACCTCGCCGGAATCGACGAGGTTGCGCTCGCCGACCGTCAGCATCTTGATGATCTCGTAGGGGTAGAAGAGTCGATTGCGCCGCGCCGCCACCAGCCTGCGCTCGTACGCCTGTGCGGGCAGCAAGGGCTCGTGGTGTGGGACGCGTGTGTTGATCTCCATCTGATCGCGCGTGTCGATGATCTCGATCTCACGCGATTCGGGCACTGCATCCGGGTTCTCGCGGTCGAGCAGGTTCAGCCGCACCAGTACCTTCTCGAGGCCGAGGTGGCGCGTCGCTGGCGCGAGCCGCCTGGCGATTTCCGAGACGGAGTCCTCGTCGAGATAGATCGGCGGTGCAACGAAGATGGCGAGCCTGTTCCAGCGCAGGCGGCGGCGCGCGTCGCGCACCTGCAGGATCGAACGCAGGCTGCGTGCCGCGCGATGAAAGAGGCGCTCGAAGGTGGGCAGGTGCTTGGAGAGGTCACGACCCGCGGCCGGCGCACGGTCGCGCCCGTCGGCCAGCACGAAGACACGCTCGTCCTCCGGAACTTCCTTGGCACGACCATAGAACGAGTAGACACCCTCCTCGGCCGGGATACGCTCGAGCTCGAAGTTCGAGTAGCGCTGCAGCTCGATCCGTTCGGCGGTCTCCGGGTGCAGGTCGCAGTACTCGCTGCGCATGACCACGCCGCCGGAGACGCGCTCCCAGGTCTTGAAGACGTGATCGCTCCCGCCCTCCTCGCCGAGCATTCCCAGAGTGAAGCGACACTCCCTGATCTCGCGCCCGAGCAGTGGCTCGAGTGCCGTGCGGGCGGCGTCGAGGTCGACCTCACCACCGGGCGGGATCATGACTTCCAACGCGCAGAAGCGGGTGGCGGGCTCACGTTCCGCGAGCAGGTGCGCGGCCCGGCAGACGCGCTCGGCGATGGTCACCAGGTTCTCGGGGGTCGCGAACGCAGAGAGGACAGCGCCCAAGTCGGGATACTCGACGCAGTGCACCCGCGTACCGTCGACCGCCGCCGTCCGGTAGCCGAGCGGCACGCGCGGCGAGTAGCGACGCTGGGTGTGAGCAGCGAGTGCAATCTCGCGCTGCATCGGGTCATCGCCCAGGATCCAGTGGCCCACGCGATCGAAGACCTTGCGGGGCGCGGCCGCCACTTCGAGCAGGACATCGGTGGGGGGCACAGTGAGCTCGGTCAGGGACGCAGCCAACCACTCATCGACGTGGCGCGACGTACGTTCGGCGCGCTGCTCGATACCGGGCGCCAGAAAGATCACGTAGCTGGCCTCGAGGGTCGCGTCCGCGACCGCATCCGTCACCTGCGGCCGCAAGCGCGCGATGCGCGCCAGTGTCACCGCCAGCTGGGCGTCGTCGTCGAGTGCGATGCCGGCCTGCGCGACATCGGTGATGCGCCGGACGATGCCGAGCACGAGCTTATAACGCAGGCTCGGGTCGAGTGCGATCGAGAGCATGCGCAGCACCGCGCGATCGAGGGCATCGGAGGGCTCGAGGGAGGGCACGCCATACTGCGAGAGCGCAGCACGCATCAGGTCGAGGAATTCCTCCGCCATGCCGGCACCCGCCGCACGGATGCGCCGCACATACATGCGGAAGCGGGCGTCGTTCGAGGGGCCGAGCTCGCCCGACACCGAGGCCATCTGAGCACGGATGAAGAGCTGCTCGATGTCGGCAAAGGTCTCGAGCTCGTGGCGGATCTCGGCGAGCTCGCGACGGAAGCTCTCCGACAGATCATCGGGCAGTGGCGCCTCGAGGAAGGCGGAGAGCAGCTCGGCGCGTTCCGGATTCGCGTCGTAGCCCAGCATGACGCGACGGATTTCTTCACGCACCGTGTCGATGGCGGCTCGGCGCGTCGTCAAGTCGGTTTCGTTGGCGGCGCGTAGGTCGGGCTCCCCGAGGCGCCCGTCCGCCGACTCGGCGAAGAGCGCAGAGAGCGGGTCGCGCTGCGGCGGCAGCTCGATGCGAGTGCTTGCCGATACCTCCTCCTGCTCCTCACTGCCCGGGTCGATCACGAGCAGCACCTCGCCCGCAGCGACCTGCTGACCGGCGTGCACCAGAACCTCCGAAATGACGCCGGCCATCGGCGCCTGGAAACCGATCTCCATCTTCATGGCTTCGAGGAGACCCAGCGGCTGCCCGGCCTCGATGCGTTCGCCCACCTCGACGTGCACGCCCACCACAATGGCGGGCGAGCCCGAGCGCACCTGGCCGGCCGTCTGCAACCCGTAGCGATAGGGGTGGCCGTCCATCTCGAGCCGCATGCCGAGGTCATTCACGTCGTAGACGATGCGGCGCACGCGCTCGTCGATGATCAGGCGAGCGCGGTACGAGCCTTCCTCGCGCATCGTGGCACCCACCGCCTTGCCGTCGAGATGGACGCGGTAGCGCCAGTTGCCGATCGCATAGACCTTGAGCCGATAGCTCTCGCCCTCGTAGCTGAGATCGATTTGCTGGCCCACGGAGGGGGGGATGCGCTCGCGCGAAAGCGCCGCCGTATCGCTGTAGAAGATGTCGCGTGCATCGCCCCGGCTCTGCTGGTAGGCGAGGATGGCCGCGGACACGAAGGCGTCGCGCACCTCGGTGTCGTCCCGCAGCGTGGAGACGTCTCGCTCCTCGTGCCAGCGGTCGAGCCACCTGGTGTCGAAGCGGCCCGCTCGGTAGTCGGACGAGTCCAGCAGATCGGTCAGGTAGCCCTTGTTGCTGGCACCGCCCTCGACGACGAGCTCGAAGTCGCGCAACGCACAATCGAGTCGGGCGCGGGCCTCCTCGCGAGTATCGCCGGTGGCGATCACCTTGGCGATCAGCGAGTCGAAATCGGGTGATACATTCGTCCCCACCGTCACGCCCGAGTCGATGCGAACGCGCGGACCGAGCGCTGGATCGAAGCGCACGATGCGGCCGGGCGAGGGCAGGAAGTTCTGGTCCGGATCCTCGGCGCAGACCCGCGCCTCGATCGCGACGCCGCGCTCCTGCACGTGTAGATCCGCAATCGCCTCATGGCGCGCGATGCGGATCTGAAGCTGCACGAGGTCGATACCGGTGATCTCCTCGGTAATCCCGTGCTCGACCTGCAGACGCGGGTTCACCTCGAGGAAGTAGAAGCCCTCCTTGCCGAGCAAGAACTCCACGGTGCCGACACCTACGTAGGCGACATGCGTCGCCATCTGGACGGCCGCGGCCTCGAGGGCCTGGCGGATGGCGGGATCGATATCGGGCGGCGGTGCCTCCTCGAGGACCTTCTGGTGGCGGCGCTGTACCGAGCAGTCCCGACAGCCGAGCGAGAGCACTGTGCCCTCTTGGTCGGCCGCAATCTGCACCTCGATGTGGCGCCCGCCCGAGACGAGCTTCTCGCAGAAGAGGTCGCCATTCCCGAACGCCGACAGAGCCTCCGCGTGAGCCGAGCGAAACGCCTCGGCGAGCTGATCGGGCTTCTCGACGATTCGAATGCCGCGGCCCCCGCCACCGGCCGTTGCCTTCAGGACAACCGGATAGCCGATGCGCTCGGCGGGTTCGACGGCCGCCGCTTCATCGGCCAGCACCCCCCCACTCCATGGTGTCACGGGCACGCCGGCCTTCTCGGCCAGCTGCTTGGAGGTGATCTTGTCGCCCAGCGAACGCATCGCGTCCGCCGAGGGGCCCAGGAAGACGATCTCCTCGGCAAAAAGACGGTCCACGAAGACCGGGTCCTCGGCGACGAATCCCCAACCGGGCCACACCGCATCCGCGTTGCACTGGCGCAGCGTGGCAATGATCCGGTCGTGGTCCAGATAGGCGGCCACCGCACCCTGCTCGGAGGGCAGCTCGATGGCCTTGTCGGCGTGGCGTACGAAGGGTGCGTCGCGATCGGCGGGGGTGTAGAGCGCCACCACCTCGATATCGCTGCCCTCGCGCACACGCAACGACTTGACGGCGCGGATGCATCGCATCGCCGCCTCGCCGCGGTTCACGATCGCGATCCGTCGGATGTCACGCAGCTCGCTCACGAGGCAAGCCTCTGGCGCCGGTGGGAGTCGTCGACTCTGAACGCCCAGGCGACCAGGGCGCCGTGGTGGGAGAGCGAGAGAGGCACATCTGCGGGCCGGCCGTCGCGATACACGACCGGCATGCGCTGCTCGCGGCGGATCTCGATCGTTTCGGTCGGGGCGTCGAGCGCGCGCGCGATCTCCAGGCGCGCGAGTCGTCGCACCACGCGACCCGGGCCGTCGGGTGACTCGAGCTCGGCGTCGCCCTCGGGCAGGCGCAGGACGCCATGCACCACGGACACGTCACAATGACTGGGCGAGGGGTGGGCCGCCACCGCATGCACGCTCTCGTGGTCGCACCAGACGCGGACTCCTTGTACCAGGCCATCGTGGTGGACTCGGCCGCGGCGCTCCGTCGTGCCGGGCTCGGCCGGATCGAGCTCTACCCCGAAGCGCACGGGCGAAAAGATCAGCTTCGCGTTGCACCGGCGGGCGAGCTTGTAGGCGGCCTCCTTGGCGGCCCATAGACACCAGCGCTCGCTGGGCTCGTCCACCGCGCGCGCCATCTGGTCACGCTCGGCCCTCGACATGACGCGCTCATCGAAGCGAGCGGAGAGCGTCGACGGATCGGAGTCGGGATCCATCAGATCGACAACGTCATTGCCCACCATGAACACCCCCTCCGGTCTCGACCATTGCTGCGGGTTCCGCGGCACGCGGGGGCAAACCCGGATGCCGGGAGAAGTGCTCGACCTCCATACGGCCAAGCTCTCCAATGATCTGCTCTACCAGGTCGCGCGTGCGCCGGACGCCGCGCGCGTCGCTCTTGGGCTCGATGCAAGCGAGTGACACGCGCATCACGTCGCCGCGAGCCGGATACTCGCTCCATGTCGCCTGCTGGTCACCGCGCATGTAGACGCAGAGCACCCGGCAGCCCGCGAGCGCAGCCACGATGCGGCCCACCCCCCATGCGAGCTTCTCTTCCGAGATGCGCCCCGTACGGCTGCGCCCACCCTCTGGAAAGAGCAGCGCGATCTCGCCACGCCCAAGCAGATACCCGACCCGCGCCAGCACCTCGGCCACATCCTCGCGGGTTCCGCCCCGCTTGATCGGAATGCACTTGGCGAGGTAGACGAGCAGACGATTGCGCAGGGTATTCGCGAAGTTCGTCTCCTCTGGCGTGTTCCAGGGCATCGAATCGAAATGGATTGCATACGTCCAGGCCGGAGCCAGCGCCCAGGCGATCACGAAGGAGTCGATCAGCGTGAGGTGATTGGCACAGATCAGCAGCGGGGCCGAGGAATCGGAGCGGATACGCCGGAACTCGGCGCGCACTGCGGCATGCTCCGCGATTCGATATCCGAATCCCAGGCGCAGCACGAGCGCGGCCAGCGGGACCCAGAACGGTGCCATCAGCCACGCCAGTGTGCGCTGCACGCGGTGCTTGCGCACGAGGCGGCTCATCGCGGCGTCGGCGCCGTCCACCCCACCCTCGCTCATGGCCGGCTTTCAGCCGAGCTTCGAGGAGATGAGTCCGACGGCGTCGCCCACGGTGTTGACCGAGTCCACGTCCTCGTCCTCGATCTCGATGTCGAACTCGTCCTCGAAGGCGATGACCACGTCCACGAGCCGGGCTGAGTTCACCTTCAAGTCATCGAGAATGTTGGTTTCGGCGGAGACGCTCTTGAGAGCTGCCTCGTTCTTGACCCATGGCGTGAGGATCTTGACAACCCTTTCCTGAACTTCGGCTTGATTCATCTGCTTCCCCTTTCGTCTTTCCTGTGGCTCCGGGCCGCGCTGCGCAAGGCCGGCGGCACCTCTAAAGAGGACGGTTCGCCTAAGCGCCGTCCTCCCACTTCCTGAACACGAGACAAGCATTCACGTCCCCGAACCCGAAGCCAGCCTTGATGATCACGCGCATTTCCGGCAGCTCGCGAAGGGTATGGGGAATCGAGCTCTCGTAGGGCTCGATCTCGGGATGGACGTCCTCGCAGTTGATCGACGGGTGCACGAAACCACCCTTGAGCATCAGCACGGAGGCCACGCTCTCCACCGCGCCGGCGGCGCCGAGGCTGTGGCCGATCATGCTCTTCGTCGACGTGATCGGCGGCAGCTCACCCGGGCCCCTGCCGAGCGCCGCCGCCCAGGAGCCGACCTCCTTGGGATCGGCTCCGGTGGCCGTGAGGTGGCCGTTTATCGCGTCGACGTCGTCGCCAGTGAGCTTCGCATCGCCGAGCGCCAGATCGATGCAGCGGCGGACGCTCTCGGGATTCGGCGCCGTCATGCTGCCACCGCCGCGGTGGCCTCCGCAATTCACGGCCGCACCGGCCACCTCGGCGTGGATGCGCGCGCCGCGTGCACGCGCGGCATCCTCGCTCTCGACCACCAGCACCCCCGCGCCGGCACCCGGAATGAAGCCACCCGCCGATGCGCTCATCGGTCGCGAGGCACGTTCGGGCTCGTCGTTGGAGCCGCGATTCAACACCCGCATGGCGTCGAAGCCGGCCCAGATATAGTGGCTGGCCGCCTCCGCGCCACCACAGAGCATGCGCTCGGCGAGTCCAGCGCGAATCCGCTCGACCCCCATCGCGATCGCCTCGGTGCCCGTGCTGCAGGCACTCGAGTTCGTCGTCACCTGATTGCCCAGCCCGAACTGTCCGGATACGCGCGCCGAGATGCCGCTCGCCATCACCTGCTCGACGGAGGTCGAGCCGAGCCTTCGCACCTTGCCGGCGTCGGTCAATGGGACCACTTTGGCAGCAGTGGTATCCATGCCGCCGATCCCGGTGCCCAGGATCGCACCCGTGTCCCAGTGGACATGGTCGTCGTCGCGTGCCGGGCGCTCGAGCCCGGCATCGAGCCAAGCCTCGAGGGTGGCGAGGCTGCAATAGCGATGACTCATATTCATGGCAAGGAGTTCGTCCTGGTCGAACCGCTGCTCGGCCAGTGCATCCACACCCTGCGGCACACCCCCCACCGTGCAAGCGAACTTGGCGGCGGCCATCTCCTCGACGTGACGAATGCCCGACTGCCCCTTGCGCAGGGCCTCTTCGTAGCTGGCCAGTCCATTGGCGTTGGGCGCGATCACGCCCATCCCGGTGATCACCACACGCCGGCTCATCGCGGGACCCCCATGCCGGCAAGCTCACCCGAGCAGACCACCTTTCCGTCATCCAGCTTCATCTCGACCTCGGCGCGCAGCTTCTTGTGCCGGAAGAATTTCACGCGGCCGGTCGTCGTCACGCGCTGGCCGGGTTTGACGGTGCCGGTGAACTCCACGCTCGCATCGGTGAATACCGTGACGATCTTTTCCAGTTCACCGGCGTCGAATTTCAAGGCGTAGAGGTAGATGCCCTGCGCGACGACGCCCGCCTGAGCCATGGCCTCCACCAGGATCACGCCCGGAGTGATCGGGTTGCCGGGAAAGTGACCACGGTAGAAATCCGCATCCTCGGGGAAACGATAGCTCGCGACGATGTGCTCGCGATCCAGCTCATCGATCGTCTCGATGAAGCGGAAGGGCTCCTGCTGGGGAACCAGCGCGAGCGTCTCGGCAGGCGAAAGATCCCTACCCACCGTACATGCCTCCGTTCACGTGCAGCACAGTCCCGTTCACATAGCTGGCCCGGGTGGCGAGGAAGGCGACCACGTCCGCCACTTCCTCGGCCCTGCCCATCCTGCCCTGGGGAATGCGCGCCAGAATCGCCGCCTTCACTTCTTCGGGCAGCGCCTCCGTCATCTCGGTATCGATGAAGCCCGGCGCCACCGAATTGACCAGGATCTCCCGGCCGGCCAGCTCCTGGGCGAGAGACTTCGTGAACGCATCCAGGCCGGCCTTGGCCATCGTGTAGGGGATCTGGCCCGGATTGCCGGTGTGACCCACCACACTCGAGATGTTGATGATCCGACCCGTGCCCTTGCGGAACATGAAGCGGCGCAGGATCAGCTTGCTGAGATACCAGGTGCCACGCGCCAGGCCAGCCACGGCATCATATTCGCCGAGCTTCATGGTCAACATCGGCGCGTTGACGTTGTAGCCCGCGTTGTTGACCAGGACGTCGACCCCGCCGGCCTCTTCCTTGATCTGCTTGATGGCGGCATCGATTTGATCGCTGTCCGCGAGGTCGGCCCTCACGCCAAAGCCAGATTTCAGCTCGGCCAGGAGTTTCTGTGCCTTCTCCTCGCTCGACCGGTAGTGGAGTGCTATGCGGAAGCCCTCACTCGCGAGCCGGCGCGCGCACGCCGCCCCGATGCCCGTGGCGCCTCCTGTCACCAACGCAACCGGAGCGTCGCTCATCGCTCCATCCTTCCGCCCCGCGAATTCTCGGACTCGATTGGGTAGTCGGGGTATTGGATGTCGCGGAAGAGGCCCACGCGGGCGCCCTTCACGGTGTAGATCTCGTCGTCGTCCACCAGCAGGCGTGCATCACCAATCACCATCGAGGCCCCTGCACTCTGCATCACCGTATAACGCTTCACGTCCACCTCGTAGCGGATGACGCTGTCATAGGGCCGGATCTGGCCGAAGAACTCGACCTCCCCGCAGCCCAATGCACGTCCGCTGCCGAGCCCACCTCGCCAGTTGCAGTAGAAGCCCAACAGCTGCCAGATGCCATCGAGGCCCAAGCATCCGGGCTGCACGGGATCGCCCTGGAAGTGACAGTGAAAGAACCAGTCATCCAGATTCACGTCGCGCTCGGCCACGATGCGACCGCGGCTCTTGTTGGCCGTGATCTCGACCACTCGATCCAGCATCAGCATCGGTGGGATCGGCAGTCGCGCCACCAGCTCTTCGGGCGCATCCTTTACCAGACGCCCGTACGCGAAGGCGAGAAGCTCCGGCTTTTCGAAGTGCGAGCGGCCCTTGAATTCATCGTAGGTGAGCATCAATCCTCATCCTCGCCAAAGCGGGCCAGATAGGATGACCAGGTCAGCCCCGAACCGACGCCCACTACGGCCACGTCGTCCTCGTTGCGCCACTTGTCCCAGAGCTGGGACATCACCGAGCCCGAGCTCGAGGCGCCCGTATTGCCGTACCACTCGGCGTTGCTGTGATGGCGCTCGGGCGCGATGTCGCAGCGCTGGCAGACGGACTCCAGCATACGCAGGTTCGCCTGGTGGCCGATGAAATGGAGCGACCGGTCCGCTGACTCGTACTCGGTGCGCAGGTGGTTGTAGCAGAGCGACGTCTTCTTGATCGCGAACATCTGGACCGTTCGCCCCTCTTGGGCGAAGTAGCCCTGACGCGGGATCAGCACCTTCTCGGCGCCGGCGGGGCTCGAATCGAGGGTCGTCGTGACGATTCGCGCGCGGCCCTGATGCCTGGCCGAGAGCACGGCAGCGAGCCCACAGTCCCCCCACAGCACCGCTGCGGCGCGATCCGAGTAGTCGACGGTACGCGTCATGGACTCCATGCTGACCAGCAGCACGTAGTCGGGCAGTGCTTCGGGCTTCATGGACGAAAGCATATGCAGGCCGGCCAGATAGCTCGTACAGGCCGAGTTGACGTCGAGAGCGGGTGCCTCGATGCCGAGCCGATCCGCGACATTGCACGCCTCGGCGGGCGACACCGTATCGGGTGCGCAGCCACCACCCACCACCAGGCCGACGTCCGAGGCCGAGATGCCGGCGCGCTCGAGAGCGAGCGTCGCGGCCCGCGCGCCGAGCTCCGCGTTCGCGTACTCGGCCACTTCGGCGGCCTCACGGGGCTCGGCGTTGCGGGTCGCACGGATATAGTCCAGCGGCATGACGGTGCGTCGCGAGCGGATGCCGACACGCTCCATGATCCACTGCTCGTTGGTCCCGATATCGAGATCCTCGAGGAATTGATTCGTGATCTCGTTCTTGGGATGAAAGTGGCCGAGGCCCAGGAGATTGAGCGTCATCGCGTCGCCCACCTCCTCGCCTCTCCCGGCACCGGTTCCCCCACTGGGATCGACCCCATCCAGCCGTTGGGAATTTCACTCAGCACAGACCTGTCCCTCACTGTCTGCAAGCCACGCACGAGGGCCACCTTCCTCGCATCTCATACGAGTGCAAACGCTCGGAACTTAGCCCCGTCAAAGGCCTTCCAATGCAAATGTCTTGCAAATTCTCGATCGGCGCGCTGGGCGGACCAAAGAAAGGATTATGACTCAGAGTCACCTGGAGTCAACGGAGTCAACGTAGTCAACGGAGTGCGCCGGGGAGGCGCGGAGGCAGACTGGACCGAGCGCCCGAGTCCGATTTCGGCGAGTACGCCCGGAATCTGGTCTCTCCGGAGCGATCGCACTTCTGTCCCTCGGGGGAACGCCTCCGCGATGCGCGGGAAGTAGCCGCGCCCACTGCGGCCTTCGACGATCACCACGATGCCGCGGTCCTCCTCACCGCGGATCAGCCGCCCGGTCATCTGCTTGAGGTAGAGCAACATCTTGCCCAGCCGGTAGCGCTCGAAGGCGTTCATTCCGAGCTCACCGATGCGCATCTCGCGGCGGCGGCGCAGCTCGGTGGGCACCTCGAAGGGCAACTTCTCGATCACCACCGCCTGCAGGTCGTCGCCCGCAATGTCCAGACCCTGCCAGAATGTGCGTGCCCCGAGCAGCACGCCGCCGCCAGGCAGCGCCCGGAAGCGGCGCACCAGGCTGGCCGGATCGTCGGCCGCGCGGCGCGGCGCCAGAACAACGGTGGGCTCGTCGGCGAGCTCGGCCGCCAGCCGATCGGCCACGTCGTTCATGCGTCGCAAGCTGGTGAACAGACCGAGCGTGCGCCCGCCCAGCTCACGAGCCAGCAGGGCGAGCACGTCCACGGTATCCGCGACCCGCTCGTCGGTGCCGCTCCGGTCGGGCAGCACGACCACGCGCATGTGTTCGTTGTACGCGAAGGGGCTCGGCACGGCGATCTTGTCGACCCCAAAACCGTCGCGCTCCTCGATCTCGAGCTCTCCCATCGCGGCGAAAGCGTCACCGCCCACGAAGAGGCTGGCCGATACCGCGGCGAACGAGTCGAGCCCCTGCATGAATTGCTCGTGGAAGGCGCTCGCCGGGGAGACGTCGCGGATCGCGAGCAGCCAACCGTCATAGGGCGATACCAATCGCTCGAAGCCGGCCACGACGTCGGGCGATCCCTCGCTGAAGGCAAGCCGCAGACCGGCGGCCGACTCGCGCCAGGCGTCGGCGTTCTTCTGTACCGGTGTCGGCCCCTCGGTGGCTGCCACCGGCGTCTCGTCGAAGGTCCACTCGGCGCGCGCATCGAGCTCCTCGGCAAATCTCGCCAAGCCTTCCAGACGCGCGGCGGCCACCTCGGCCAGGCCCGCCAGGTGAGGAAAGAGAAGGTCGGCGCGCGCCGGCAGCTGCAGCTCCCCGTACTCGCTGGCGCGCTCCGCGACACCGCGCCCGATCGACGTGAGATCGAGCAACAATGCGCGTCGCGTTTCGCGCGCGCGCTTCTGCGCCTCGCGCCGCTCCCTGCGCGGCAGCAGCCCCGCTTCGGGCCCCGGCTGGCCCGAGCGCGTAGCGGGCGAACCGAATGTCTCGTCGATGCGCTCGAGGATGTCCTCCGGGCGCACAACGAGCGCGTAGACGTCGTCTGCGACGCCGGCGAGCTCATGTCCCTCATCTGCGATCACGTTCGCATAGCGTGGATAGTCGGGCGGCCAGCGCAGCAGCAGGTCGTGATTGGCGACGATCAGGTGCGCGTTCGCGAGCGCGGCGCGTCGGCGACCGAAGGGACACGACTTTCGCTTCCCGCACTCTTCGCGGCTGCATTGCTCGGCCCGCATCGCGACCGAGCGGTGAACGAGATCGCGCAGCAACGTGTGCCGGCGCAGCAGCGACGCCGGCAACGCACCGACTTCGCCGGCCGGGCGCGTGCGCGCGCAGCTCATCAGGACCGCGAATGTGAGTCGGTCCTCTTCGAGCAGCCCGGGATCGCGCCCGTCCGCGAGCGTATCGCTCAGGCGCTTCTCGCAGATGTAGTTGGCGCGCCCCTTGATGGAGAGCGCACGCAGCTCCGGATAGCCGAGCATGCGCGCCGCGGCCGCGATGTCCTTCACGAGCAGCTGGTCTTGCAGGAGCTTCGTGCGGGTCGAGATGACGACGGGCGAGTGCTCGCCACGGGCGGAGCGCTCGATCGCGAAGGGAATCGCAGCCGCCAGATAGGCGAGCGACTTGCCGACCCCGGTTCCGCCCTCGATCAACACGCTGCCGCCGCCGGCCAGATTGCGCACAAATCCCCTCATCAGCTCGACCTGCTCGGCACGCGCACGGTAGTGGGGAAAGTGGCGGCGGCCACGGGCCCGATCGGAGAGCGCTTCGGCAATCGCATCCTCGTCGAAGGGGACGGGCTGCTCGCTCGTGCGGCCGACGTCGATGAACTGCTCGGGCAGCTCGGCATCGTCGACCACGAGCCCCTTGCCGAGCAGCGCGAGCCAGGGCGAGTCCGGCATGTGGCGCTCGAGGGCACGCCGGGCAGTGCGGTAGCGGAGCCCGTCGTCGGCCGCCCCGGCCGCCACGTGGAGCAGGGCACCCAGCAGGCCAAGGACGTCCTCGAGAGCGCGGTAGCGCTCGGCACCACCCAGAAGCGCACCCAGATAGGCATCGAGATGGGTATCGGCCGCATCCGGGTGCGTGAGCGCCAATAGGTCTCGCGTGTCGTGCCAACCGGCCCGCCGCAGGGTCCCCGAGACCGAGCGGCCCAGGAAGTGCTGGGGGATCGCGACGTCGTGGGCGAGCAGAGCCCGGCCTCGCAGCACCTCGGCGAAGGCGTCCGCGACATCGGCGATCCGCGGGGCGGCGCGAAGATCCTCGGCCGAGAGCCCGGTCAAGCGCGCGATGTGGGGCGGAAGCGATCGCTCGGGCCGCACCAGAGTCTGCACTGCCACGGGGCTGTCGGCGGTGCCGTCCACCAGCACCACACCGATCTCGAGGATCTCGGCCCGGCGCGAATCCGGCGAGCCGCTGGCCTGCAGGCCGACGATCGCAATCGGGCCGAGGCGCTCGACCAGGGGCGAGAAGAGCTCGAGATCGGGCACTTCCACGTGCCGGCGTCTGAGCCCTCTCTCCTGCACCCAGCCCCCAGATCGGATCGCCACATCGCAACCGCCGCGCCAAGGGCGCCGTCCATCCACCCAGACGCCGGCGCCGATCAAGATGGCGATCGCGCGGCGCCGGCACCTCTGGTGCCGGCGCACGGTCGTCAGACGTAGATGCCGCCCTTGAACTCCCGATCCTGCTTGATCATCACATTGATGAGTGCGGGCTTGCCCGACGCCGCGGCACGCTCGAGCGCCGGCCGCAGCTCCTCGGGCGACTCCACGAGCTCGCCGTATCCACCGAGCGCCTCCACGACTTTGTCGTAGCGGGTGCGTCGCAGCAACGTACCGTCGAGCCGATCCCAGCCCATGACAGCGCCCTGGGGCCGCATCATCTGGCCCCACGCCGCGTCGTTGCCCACGATCCCGATGATCGGCAGGTCGAAGCGCACCGCAGTGTCGTACTCGAAGCCGTTCAGGCCAAACGAGCCGTCGCCGTACACGATGACCACGCGCTTGTCGGGATGAGAGAGCTGCGCGGCCAGCGCGAAGGGCATCCCGACACCCAATGTGCCGAGCGGGCCCGGGTCCATCCATCCACCCTCGCTCTTCACCGGGATGATCTTCGCCGCCGTGGACACGATGTCACCGCCGTCACCGATCACGATTGGCGAGTCCAGTGTGTCGAGCCAGTCGCGCACCTCGCGGCACATGCGCTGCGGGTCGAGCGGGCTCTCGTCGCTATTGAGCTTGGCCTGCACCACGGCCTCGGCGGCGTCCTCGATCACGCGCAGCTCGTCTCGCCAGCTGCTGAAATCGAGCTGCGCACCCTGGTTCTTCATCTCCTCGATCAGCTGCTCGAAGCTGCAGCCGAGGTTGCCCACCAGCGGCACGTCGGTCCCGCGGTTCTGGCCGATCAGCGTGGCGTCCATCTCGAGCTGGATGATGGTGGCGTCGGCCGGGATGCTCTGGCCGAAGCGCATGCGGAAGTCGAGCAGTGTGCCGGCGAGCACGATGCAGTCGATCTTCGTCAGTGCGTCGCGGCGCGATCGGTTGAGGAACTCGGGCGAGTCCGGCGGCACGCTGCCGCGCCCCATACCGTTCGTGTAGGTGGGGATGTGGGTCTCGGCGATGAAGCGGTTCATCGCCTCGACACCCCGTGACCACTTCACACTGGTGCCCGCCATCAGCATCGGTCGCTCGGCCTGCTGCAGCGCTTCGATCGCCTTGCGGACCTCGACCCGATCCGGTGAGATCCGCGGCGACTCGGTGCGGATGCGCGGAATCGGGCTCTCCTCCCACTCCACCTGGTTGTTCCAGGTGTCCATCGGGACCTCGAGAAAGGCGGGCCCCGGGATGCCCGAGACCGCGTGGCGGATGGCCAGCTCGATGAACTCCGGGATGCGATGCGTCTGATAGATGGCGTCGCAATACTTCGTGATCGGGCGTACGACACCCAGGTGATCCATCTCCTGCAGTGATCCCTTGCGAAGCTGACTGAAGGGGCCCTGGCCGCCGAAGATCAGGATCGGTGAGTTGGCCCGCCACGCGTTCGCGATGCCGGTCACGCCGTCGGTCACGCCCGGGCCGGCCGTGATGGCCGCGACCCCGATGCTGCCGGGATTGCAGCGCGCCCACGAGTCGGCGGCGTGTACGGCGGCCTGCTCGTGACGCACGTCGACGATCCGAATGCCCTCGTCCAGGCAGCCGTCGTAGAGTGGCATGATGTGGCCGCCGGGGAGGGTGAAGAGAACCTCGACGCCGGCCTGCTTGAGGGCGCGCGCCGCGAGCTTGCCGCCGTGTACGGGCATATTGGGGAGCTCCTGCGAGTGGAGGGGGTGAGGAGAGCGGGGCGGCGGCCACGACCGCACGCACAGAGAGGGCCACGATATCACCGGGCCGTGTCCGCGCCCACCCGGACCCAGACCCCAGAACGGACCCAACAAAAGCAGTGGGGTGGCGCCACCCAGGCGACGCCACCCCACAACTGAATCTCGCACGAGCCCGCCACCGACCAGAGCCCGTGCGGGTCCTCCAGGCGCGATCGTCGGCTAGTCGCCGGCCTCGAACGATGCGCGACGGTTCATCGCCCACGCGGACTCGTTGTTGCCCTGCGCGACCGGTCGCAGCTCGCCGTAGCTCACGATCGTCATCTGCCGCATCGCCACGCCGAGGTTCGCGAGATACCGGCGCGTCGCCGAAGCGCGGCGCTCCCCGAGGGCCAGGTTGTACTCCTCGCTGCCGCGGGTGTCGGTATGACCCTCGATGATGACCTTGAGCGCGTTGGCGTCGAGCTGCGTGGCGGCCTGCTTGAGCGTCGGAACGGCATCCTGCCGGATGTCCGAACGGTCGAAGTCGAAGAGGATGGGTTTGATGCTCATCCACTTGGCAGACCCGGCGGCCGCCGTGTCCTCCTCGCCCCCGGTATCCGCCGATGCGCCGGCGTCAGTGAACTCGCTGCCCGTGTCGGACGCCGTCGTGTCCTCCACCTCGGTACTCGACGCGCAGCCGATCAGGCTGAAGGTCGCAGCTGCAACCAGGCAAAGTACGATTCCAGGAAGGGCCGTGGCAGATTGTCGATTCATGGCTACTCGATTCCTTTGATTTGTCCGCCGGCCCTCTGGAGCGCATACGCTCCGGACGTTGACGGCGATTTCCCCTGCACTGCGGGGAGATAATGGATGTTCCTGCGGGCTGGTGCAAGCGCGGGACGGCTCTCAGCCCCCTCTCTCGGCCCGATTTACACACCCCCCATGCCTCCATGACCTATCTGCATGGACACCGCACGATCGCATCCCGATCGACGTACCGGGCGTCACACTTCGTGACGGCCGACACTATCGAAGCGACGAGGTGAAGGGATCGACGATCGGCACGCGCCCAGCCAGGGCATCCACCATCAGCGCCTGGAGGGCCGTGTCGCGCGGATGGAGGCGCAGCGCCTCGGACAGGAGAGTGAGGGCTTCTTCGCGGCGCTCGAGCATCAACAGGAGTGTGCCCGCGCGGGCGAAGGCGAGGGCATCGGCCGGATCGGCGGCCGCGGCCGCGGCGTAGAGATCCGCCGCACGCTCGGGATCGGAGCCGCGCACGCCCTCGGCGAACGCCGACAGGGCGTGAGCCAGCACGGGAGCCACCGCAGACGCCTCGCAGCCCTCGCGCCGCGCGCGGCGCGCGAGCTCCAACGCGCGCCCGGATTCGCCTGCCCCGAGCTGGCGCGGCGCGGCGCGAAGGAGAAGTGGGCAGACCTCGGCGCCGTGCAGGGCGGCGACCCGCTCTGGATCGAGCTCGGCCAGCGCGTCGAACGACGCGAGCGCCTCGAGGTCTCGCCCCAGTGCGGTCTGCGCGCGGGCGAGCCCCAGCCGTGCCTCGCCGTGGTCGCCGCCGAGGGCGAGCGCGGCCCGGTACTCCGCCTCGGCCGTCTCTGCCTGAGCGCGGGCCAGCGCCAGGTCGCCGCGATAGACGTGCTCCCTTGCGGCCTTCGCGTCACGCTCCTCGGGTGTCGGCATGCACCCGGCCGCGAAAGCGCCGACCAATAGCGCGATCCCTACTGGGAGAGACCTTCTCCACCCGCTCCACCCGCTCGACTGGCCCCGCCGCCGGCGCGGCCACCACTGCTTCCACTGCTTCCACAAACCCGCGTCGCCGCGCATCCCCGCCCCCCCTCCCCGCGACCCGCGAAGAGTCTACCTTCTTCGATCCGCGACCTCTCACTTCGGATCGCGCCCCGCCCCCCACTCTCGAGAACGCGCCAAGCGCTTGCACGCGTCCTCGATCCACCTGGTGAATGCCTTGGCTGCGTCCGACGAGACCCGCGACTCCCGCTCCGACGGCGCGCCCATCGCATCGCCCCTCGACGCACAGAGCCGGCGACGCGGCCGCCGCATCGCGATCTCGAGCCATCCGCTCGGCATGACGTTCTCGATGGCGTTCAGCTCGCACCTACCGACGCTGGCACTGGTCTCGCTCGGCGCCGGCGAAGCGATGGTGGGCGTGCAGAGCGCCCTCGGCGGCGCCTCGTTGCTGCGGCTGCCCACCCTGCGGGCGGTCGCGCACGTCTCGAAGCGATCGATCCTGATCGGAGGGCAGATCGGTGCCCTGCTGGGCGTGCTCCCGCTGCTCTTCTTCCCGCTACTCGCCGAGTGGGGCGCGCAGGGGGGAGCCGCGGTCGAGAGCGTGCTGGCAAGCCTGGTCGTCCTGACCTGCTTCCTTGCGATCGGCGACACCGTCTGGTTTCCACTGCTGCGAAGCTACGTCGAGCCCGAGCGCATCGGCCGCTTCTTCGGCACGCTGCGCACGGGCTGGCATCTGGCGCTGATCGTCTACTTTCTCGCCGCGCGAGCCTGGCTCGACGCACGGCCGGATGACTACGCGCCGCTCTTCGGCCTGGCGTGGCTCTGCGGCCTGCTGCGGGTTGCCTTCATCGCGCGGCTGCCCGAGCGCAGCGAACGCACAGGAGAGCGCATCCGTATCCGCGAGGCGTTCGAGCTGCTGCGCACGAACCGGCCGCTGCGGCGCTACCTGCTGGGCGTCACCCTCTCGGGCGCCGTGCGCACCAGCGTGCTGCCCTTCGTGTTGGTCATGATGCGCCGCGAGATCGGCTTCGAGGACGGGCAGATCCTATACACCACGGTGGCGCTCTTTGCCGGGGGCTTCGTCTCCCTCTATCTCTGGGGACGCGTAGTGGACCGCGTAGGACCGGCACCGGTCTTTCTCGTCAGCACGCTTGGAAGGTCACTGCTGATCCTCGCGCTCGTCGGCATGAACGAGCCGGGCACGGGCACGCTGATCGCGCTGGTCGGCTTCTTCTTTGTCTACTCCGTGCTCTTGTCGGGCTTCGGCGTGGCGGATACGCATGTACTCTTCGGGCTCACACCCCCGGAGGCGCCCACCCGCACGCTCGTGATCGCTGCGGTGGTGGCGACTCTCTTCGCGAGCCTCGCACCGCTGGTGACGGGTATCGTGTTGGAGAACCTGCTCGCGGCCGCACCCATGCGGCTCGTGGTCTACCATGGCTTCTTCGCCCTTGCGGCGCTGATCCAGCTCCTCTCCTTCCTTCCGCTACGGGACTTCCGTCGCGCGGGGAATGAGCGGTGAAGGCAGCTTGAGCGGCCCATGAACGGCCCATGAACGGCCCATGAAGAAGATGGAAAGGAACGATCGGGAGTTGATCGGACGCGGCCAGGGCAGCGGGCAGCTCGTGCTGCTGCGCTACAGCGGAGACGTCACCACCAAGGCGACGCCGACCCGGCGTCGCTTCGTCCAGCGCATGGCGCGCAACGTGAAGGACGCCCTGAGGAGCGTGGGCGTCGTCCATACGCTCACGCGTACCCACACCCGCATCTTCGTCGAGCTCGCGGAGGATGCGGACGGTCGCGGCCTCGATGCGCTCGCTCGCGTCTTCGGCGTGCAGTCGCTTGCACCGGTCGTGGAGCGCGCGTGGCAGAGCCTCGACGACGTGGTGGCCGCCGGGGTAGAGCTCTTCGCCGACACCGTGCGGGATAAGAGCTTCGCGGTGCGCGCGCGACGTGTCGGTGATCGCAGGCAGATCCCCGTGCGTTCCGACGATGTGCAGCGCAGTCTTGGCGCGCTTCTCGCGCCACATGCTCGCTGCGTGCGGCTCGACGATCCCGAGGTCACCGTCGCCGTCGAGCTGATGCCCGGTCGAGCCTTCTTCTTCCGCGAGAGCGTACCCGCGCACGCCGGCCTTCCGCTCGGCTGCGAGGGTCGCGCGGTGGCGCTGGTCTCGGGCGGCTTCGACTCGCCGGTTGCGGCCTGGCTGATGATGAAGCGCGGCGTCTCCCTCGACTATGTGTTCTGCAACCTCGGCGGCCGCGCCCACCAGCTCGAAACCCTTCGAGTCATGAAGGTGATCGCGGATCGCTGGTCGTATGGGACACGGCCGCACTTCCACGCAATCGACTTCGACGACGTGACGCGCGAGCTGCAGGCCAAGGTAACGACGCGCTACTGGCAGATCGTCCTCAAGCGCCTGATGGTGCGCGCCGCCGAGGCCGTGGTGGCGGAGCGCGATGCCCTGGCCATCGTGACCGGCGAGGCGGTCGGGCAGGTCTCCTCGCAGACCCTTCCCAATCTCGCCGTGATCTCGGCCGCCAGCCGGCTTCCGATCCTGCGGCCGCTGGTCGGCTTCAACAAGCAGGAGATCATCGATCTCTCGCGCCAGATCGGCACGCACGACCTATCGGCCAAGGTGGGCGAGTACTGCGCGATGGTGCCCAGCAAGCCGGCCACGCGCGCCACCCTCGCCCGGATCGAAGCCGAAGAGGCGGACATCGATCCAAACGTCCTCGAGCGCGCCATTGCGGAGCGCAGTGTCTTCGATCTGCGCACACTGGACCTCGAGAGCCTCGACCGATCCGACATCCAGACCGAGCGCATCCCGCAAGGTGCGATTGTAATCGACCTACGCTCGAAGGCGGCCTTCGAGGGCTGGCACTACCCCGACGCGCTCTTCCTCGACTTCCAGACCGCCATGCGCTCCTACCCACAATTCGATCGCGAGCAGCACTTCGTTCTCTATTGCGAGTTTGGGCTGAAGAGTGGTCACCTGGCCGAGCGGATGCGGGCCGAGGGCATCCAGGCCTCACACTTCGCAGGTGGGTTCAAGGCGCTGATCGCCTGGGCGCGGCGACAGGGGGTGGCGACACCAGAAAGCTGAGGGCGCGGCGCCGACCGGCTACTTGCCGGCACTCTTCTCCAGCTCCGCCTCGCCGAGCGCTCGGTCGAGCAGCTGACGACGGTCGTCGGGGGGCATCTCGCGAAGTCGGCGCATCTGCTCGCGCAGCTTCTGGCGATCCTCGGGGTTCATGGACTGCCAACGCTCAGCGTTGTGCTCGACACGCTCACGCTCGACCGGCGTCATCTCCATCCAGTCCTGCAGATTGCCACGCAGCGCATCCTGCTCACCCGTGTCCAGCGAGCGGAAGGCGCGCAGGCGCTCGCGCATCGCCTGGCGCTCCTCGGGACTCATATCGCGCAGCCGCTCGCGCATCGCCCGGCGCTCCTCGGGCGTCATCTCCATCAGCGGACCGCGATGCTCGCCGGGCGGCCACGGCTCGATCATGCGCTCCTGCCGTCTCTGCCTGCGGCGATGTACCTCGCGGCGCTCCTCGGGCGTCATCTGATTGCGCATCTTCTGCATACGCGCACGCCTTTCCTCCAGCATGCGGGCGCGCTCGTCGGGACCGGCGGCATCCCAGCGCCGGCGCATCTCGTCGCGCCGAACGCGCATCTCGTCGACGGACTGGTCGTTCCGGTCCCGCCTCTGCTGGATGCGCCGATCGACGAGCTCGGAGCGCTCCTCGACCGAGATCGTCCGCCGCTCGGCCACATCGAAGCCACTCGAAGAACCCGGAACGAGCCCAAAGCTGAGCAACGCGGGCACGCAGAGCCAGACGCATCGATTGAGGCCCATCATCACATCCGCTCCGTCGAATCCAGCTCGATCATCTGCTCGAGCAGGTCGAGGTTCTCGATCACGTCGAAGTCCGCCAGCATCTCGTACTCGAGCACGATGGCCACCTCCTCGTCGCTGGCCACTTCGGCGCGGGCAGTCGACTGAGCGTCGGCGAGCCACAGCTGCGAGGTCTCTTCCGGACTGGCGACCGGTACCCGCGCGATCGAGGGCGGCGCCTGAAGGTCCGGCCGACCGGCGTTCGGATCGCTCTGCGGGGAGCCACCGACCGCCAGGTAGAGGGCGATCGCCGCCGCCAGCGCGGCCGCGGGGGGTGCGACGAAGCGCGCCGGGCCACGCAGCCGTGTCACGCGACCGCCCGGCGCAGTGCGCAGCTCCTCGGCCAGCCGTCGATCGAGCCCGGCCCGGATGGCCTGGAGGCGTTCGCTCGCGGGCTCGGCACTGGCCAGCCCACGCAGCTGCGAATCCACCTCGCCGAGCTCGGCGAGGCGCGCGGCGAGCACCGGATCGGCGGCGACGCGCCTGCGCAGCAGGGTGGCCTGCGCGGCTTCGAGCTCGCCATCGAGCAACGCGGAGAGCTCGGCGTCGGCGCGCTCCTCGGCGCGGATCCGCTCCAGCTCGTTCACTCTCTACTCCCTCTCTCTCGCTTCTCTCGCTTCTCTTTCGCTTTCGCTTTCGCTTCTCTCTCGTCGAACTCGTCGAACTCGTCGATCTCCTCGACCTCCTCGAACTCCTCGACCTCCTCGAGCTCGGCCCGCCGGGTATCGTCCCCTCGATGATTGGTCATCGATCTACGACCTGCCTTCCCGCGTTCGGCCATCCGCACTCGGCTGTTTCGGCTCACGCGCAGGCCCAATCCCCCGATCGCCGATCCGCGCCACCAGCGCGGCGCGGCCGCGATGCACGAGCGCCTTGACCGACTTCTCAGTCGTCTCCAGCACCTGGGCGACCTCCGCGTAGCTCTGGCCCTCGGCAGCGGAGAGCCAGAGTGCAATGCGTTGGCGCTCTGGGAGCTTCGCCAGCTCACGCTCCAGCGTATCCCCCATCCGGCGCAACTCCACCACGTCTTCGATACGCGGCTGCGCGGCGTGGAGTCGACCCTCGTCCTGCTCCTCGTGAATATACCGGCGGCGGGGTCGTGACAGCTCGTTCAGCGCCAGATTGGTCGCGATGCGGTAGAGCCAGGTCGAGAAGCGCGCGCGCGGCTCGTAGCGGGCGCGCGCCTTGTGGACCCGGAAGAAGGTCTCCTGGACCAATTCCTCTGCCGTAGCCGTGTCGCCCACCATGCGCTCCAGATAACGCAGCAGGGGTCCCGCCCAGTGGCGGAAGAGCCCATCGAACGCGGAGTCGTCTCCGGCCCGGAAGGCGAGCATCAGCTCGACGTCGGGATCCGTACCCTGCAATGCGACCTCCGCATCCCCCTCAACCGGATCCAGGACGATCGGTTTCGCTCGATCGACTCACCGAGCCCCGTGGGGCATTGTGCTTGATGGAATGCTCCCAATGAGGCGATCCTGATGAAGAGTCCCACGCGAAGAGCGCTTCGTGCACCGGCCCCGCAGGGAAGAGGCCTATCTGAGAGGCTTTCGTCCGATCTACTCCTCGGCCAGCTCCGCGAGGAACTCCACTACCCGCTCGTTGAAGGCCGACTCGGCCTCGATGTTCACGATGTGGCCGGCGCCGGGAATGACCTCGTGACGGGCGTCGGGCAGCTTGGCGGTCATCACCTCGGCGGCGCGCAGATAGGCGTCGTCCTCCGCACCGACGATCACCAGGGCGGGCTGTGTGATCTGCGCCAGCTCGTCGATCACCGAGGGAGCGAGCCCGGCAACGCGGCGGCCGAAGGTCGCCACACCAAAGCGGCTCTGGACGCGGATCGCGGCGGCGGCGGCGCGGGCGGCCGGCTGGTCCGGGTCACGCCCGATACAGGTGGCTGCCGCCCTGCCCGACACGAAGGCGTCGAAGCCCTTGGCCTCGATGTAGTCGGCCGTGCGCTTCGATCGACGCAGCCACTCGGCGGCGGCTTCGGCTTTCTTGAAGCCCGGGCCGCTGTCGGCGAGCACCAACCCGCGCACGCGCTCGGGACGTCGCAGGCTGAAGTGCAGCGACGCGAGGCCGCCAAACGAGAGCCCGGCCAGCACCGCGGGCGCATCCGGGGAGACCCGGTCGATCACGCGGCCGAGATCATCCACCACGCGATCCATCGAGTAGGCGGCAGGATCCTCGGGCACCGACGAAAGACCGTGGCCGCGATAGTCCCAGAGCGCGACGCTATGGCCCGCCTCCACGAGCGGAGCCACCTGCGGTCGCCAGTTCTCGTGCGTCGTCGTGTACGCACACGAGAAGACGATCGACACACCGGTGAAATCGCCCGCCGGTGAGTGGCACTCGACGTAGAGCTGCACGCCGTCGCTGGCTTCGAGCATCTCGCTCATGCTGAAGGATCGCTGTCCAGCATGCGGCCGAGGGCCTCTGTCATCGCGACCATCTGCTCCTCCATCGGCCCCTTGATGGTGAACTCGGGCACGAGCCCTTTGGTGGTGCCCTGCATTTCGATTACCACCACGGATCTGCGCTCGCCGTCGTCATCCACCTCGACCAGACCGGAGAGCTGCTTCCACACGCGCCCGTCGCACACCTTCTCGAATGCCACGCTGCCGTCGATGCGAAACGTCCACACGAAGGTCGCCTCGCCTTCACGGCCGAGCGCCGTGTAATGGGTGCGTGTCTTGATGCTGTCACCGTTGCGCGAGACGATCTCCGTCTCGCCGGGGAAGAGACCGAGCAGCGTCTCTTCGCGACCCAGCACTTCGACCACCTCGTCGCGCGGCCTTCCGATCTGGAGCTCGCGGTCCAGCCGCATGAAGTTCCTCCGTCTGGCACGGTGCGCGCCGACAAGGCGCCTCACCCATCTTGGCTCAGTGGATGTCGACGAGCACGGGCGGCACCAGGAGAGGTGTGCTCGGGGGCAGCTCGGTGAGCCAGATCAGGGCGTGGTCGGTGATGCCGGGCAGGGCGAGCCGGCCCAGAACGATCGCACGCAAGCGCCCGCTGAGTGCCTCCGCGAGCTCCTCGCCGAGCGAGCGCGGCGCCGGGAATGGCACCAGCACGACATCGGCATCGGCTTCCAGATCGAGTTCCTCACGCACGCGATCCACCGCGGTCCGCAATCCACCGAGCTCGTCGACGAGACCGACTTCCAGTGCCTGACGACCGGTCCAGACCCGCCCCTGGGCGACCGCATCCACCTCTTCGAGCGTCATGTCACGCCCGTCGGCGACGCGCTCCAGGAAGAGGCTGTAGGTGTCGAGCACCAGATCCTGCAGACGCGCCCGGGTGGCGTCGGAGAGCGGTTCCGTGACGGATAGGAAGTCCGCGTAGCGTCCGCGCAGGAGCGTCTCCCGGCCGACCCCGAGCTTGTCGAGCGCACCGCCCAGCACCGGGCGCAATGCGAACACGCCGATCGAGCCGGTGAGTGTGCCCGGTGCCGACACGATGCTGTCCGCGGCCGCCGCCACGTAGTAGCCGCCGGAGGCGGCCAGGTCGGAGAACGAAGCCACGATGGGCTTGTTGGAGCTGCGTGCCTGGACGATCGCGCGATGGATCTGCTCGGCAGCCAGGGCCGAGCCGCCGGGGCTGTCGATGCGCAGGATGATGGCGTCGACGTCGGGTGATTGCGCGGCATCGAGGATCGCCTTGCTCACGGTCTCTGCCGCCATCACCGGGTCCCCACTGCGCGACACCGTGCCGCGGCCTGGCACGACGGTGCCGCTGCCGTAGATCAGCGCCACCTCGGCGACGGGATCGAATCCGACGTCGGAGGGATCGACCTGCGCATACTCTCGCCCCATCACGCGCTTCTCTCCGAGCTCGTCGAGCACCTCGTCGAGATGCCGGCTGCCGTCCACGAGACCGAGCGCCTCGAGCGCCACGGGCTGCATCGGGCCCTTGTCGATGGTGGCCATGACCTCGTCGACCGACATGTCGCGGCCCTCCGCGATGGCCTCGATGAATGCACGGTGGGTCGAGTCGAGCAGCGAGTTGGCCATCTCGCGCGAGGCCTCGGACATCTGCTTGTCCGAGATGGCCTCGACGGCGCTCTTGTAGCGCCCCGCCTTGCCCACCTCGAACGTAATGCCGAGCTTCTCCCACAGCCCGCCGAGGAAGAAGTACTCGGCCGCCAGGCCGACCACGGGCACAGTACCGCCGGGCACGATGATGATCTCGTCGGCCGCCGTGGCCACGAAGTAGAGGCGGCTCGCGCTGAAGCTCGAGACATCGAGGAAGGCGATGGTTCGCCGCCCGCTTTCGGAAAGACGCCGAATCGCGGCATGCAGCTCGCCCGCCTTCCCCCAGCCAATTCCAACTGGACGCAGCACGAGGACCACGGTGTCGATGCGGTCGTCGCGCTCGGCCACCGCCAACGTCGAGAGCAGGCTCACGAAGGGGCGTGAGGGTTCGCCGAGCAGGCGTGCGAAGAGCGGGGGTCGCTGCGCCTCGACATATTGTCCCTCCAGCGTGAGCACCAGGGTGCTGCCTGGCTCGATCTCCGGGCCGCCACCCCGCAGCAGCAAGAAGCCGACCACGACCGCCAGAATGAGAATCACGACCAGCCGAATTCGGCGCTTGTTCACGGGCTCTCCCTCCACTCAGCCGGACAAAGCTATCCCACGGCCATGGGGACGTCGCGGCGACGGGACCCGAGGCTCGATCCAAGCACCCGGCGAGTCGTTTGAAGCGGCGCCGACGGTCTGCGTGGCCTTCGCGCAACGTGCCGACAACTAACTGGAATCATGGAGAAACTCGACCTCTTCGCCGAGCGGCCCACGGATCACCACGGGTTGGATCACGCGCAAATTTACTGACCCGGCGCTCGGCCAGCCAGTCGAATCGCGCACCTCTCAGCGAGCGGGACTTCAGAGCCTCGCTCCCGGACGGTCGGGCGTCACGGTAGAACTCCACAGCGCGCGGCACGTCGTTCACGTAGAGCATCGGGAGAAGACGACCTTCCAGCAGGCTGATCCTCCGAAGTCCTATGTCACCAGCCAGTGTATCATCGCCGGATCCTGCCGGTGCAGTCCGTGAACGGAGAGCGCGTCCCTATATCGGTACGATCCGCCGGCGGCCGCAGCTTCTGGTCGACCCATCGTCAAGCCGTCCCTTCGGCGTCTTTGTGCGAGCTCGCGGCCCATGATGCGACGATCCTGCACCCGAACCCCGCCAGGACTTCGAATCGAGCGTCGATACAGCCTTCGATGCGAGCATCCATGCGGGATCCCGAAAGGAGCCATCATGAGAACCCGACTCGAGCATGCCAATCTGGCCGTCCGCGACGTGGACGCGATGCTGAGCTTCCTGCAGACCGCCTTTCCCGATTTCCGGATCCGTGGCGAGGGCAAGACCGGGCAGGGAGGGCGCTGGATTCATATCGGAAGCGACGAGACCTACGTCGCCGTCAACGAGGCGCCCGACACCCCCGCCGAAGAGTGGGTCCCCTACGGCGGCAAGCCCGGCACCAACCATCTCGGCTACGTGGTGGAGGATGTCGACGCGCTGCGCGCCCGCATGCTCGGTGCGGGCTACCGCGACTCCACGATCCCGAACAGCCACCCGCACCGCAAGCGGGTGTACTTCTACGACCGCGAGGGCAACGACTGGGAGTTCGTCCAATACCTCTCGGACAATGTGGCCGAGCGCAACGACTACGTGTGGCCCGACACCACCTGAGCGAGAGCTGGGAGACGGGCGGCGGATCGGACAGAGCGAGGGCGAGCGTCCGGTTCGCCACCCCGCGCACGTCTCGCCCCGGCTTGCCGAAGACGGCAGGGAGGACTGGGCCCACGGCGTGTTCCCGTCAGAGTGGCTCCAGACGCGTGAGCTCGAGCCGGCGGAAGAAGAAGACCAGAGACGAAACACCTGCAAACGCCCACACGAAGAGTCGCGCGATGGTCTCCAGGGCGAGCCCCAGAGGGATCGGCTGTCCCGACCACGGCACCAGCGCGAGCATGACCGAGCTGACGAAGGGCGGTCCCATTCGATCGAGGACGTAGTAGACACCCTCGAGCTCTGCGCCCGAGAATGAGATGAGGTTCAGCATGGAGATCAGGGTGACGGAGCCCAAAATCAGAAGGAAGGCGATGATGCGCGGAAAAAAGAGTGAGATCGTCATCGCGAAGGCGGCCACCGAGAGCGCGGAGAGTGAAGTCGCCATCAGGGCGAAGAGCGCTGGAATGGGATTCAGATCGCTGCGCACCGCGAGGAAGAACGAGGCGCCGAGCTGCAGCACAGCACCCGCCCCCAGCGAGATCGAGAGGGATCCGAAGAGACGCGAGAGTGCCAGCGAAGAACGGCTGACGGGCCGTGCCAGGACCAGCAGTGCACTGCCGTCCTCGAGAGTCGCCGTCAGGTGATCGGAGGCCAGCAGCCCGGCCAGCACGATGATCCAGAACGTCAGCACGAGGAAGACACCGACGCCGGCCCAGAGCGCGAGGTCGAGCTGCCCGAGCCCACCCTGCGTCTGAATCGTGGCGCCGGAGCTGCATTGCGTGCAGCTGTTCACCATCATGAGCGAGACGAGGCATACCACGATCAACGCCGGCACGATGCGCCGCCGCGCGGCGTCCTGGATGCCCGCGAGGGTGAGCAGCCGCAGCTCTCGGAACTCGAGCGCCACTAGATTCCCTGCTCCCCGTCCGAAGAACCGACGAGACGCATGAACGCATCCTCGAGCACCTCGCCCTCGCGAACGATCTCGTCGATGGCACCCTCCGCGCGCACCCGACCCTCGTGTAGGATCGCAACGCGATCGCAGAGCCGCTCCACCTCGGAGAGCAGGTGCGAGCTGATCAGTACCGTGCAGCCTCTCCGGCGCGCCGCCGAGATCCAATCGCGCGCCTCGCGCATCCCGATGGGATCGAGCCCGGAGGCCGGCTCGTCGAGAAGCAGCAGCCGCGGCGCGCCGATGAACGCCTGCGCGAACCCCACGCGCTGCATGAGACCCTTGGAGAGCTCCCCCACCTTGTCGTCCAGACGCGACGCCACACCGACCTGCTCGGCCACGCGCACCAGGTCGCTGTCGAGCTCCGCGCCTGCCAGCCCGGAGAGCGCACCGTGCAGGCGCAGAAAGCTCCTGATCGTCATATGGCCCGGCAGTACCAGCCGCTCGGGTAGGTAGCCGACGCCGAAGCGCGATTCGGCGGTGCCGGGATCCATACCGTTCAGCCGCACCCAGCCCTCGCTGGGCCGGAGGAGCCCGAGCACGAGACGCAGGGCCGTGGTCTTGCCCGCGCCGTTGGGACCGAGCAATCCCAACGCCGACCCCTCGGAGAGCGTGAGGTCCACGCCCTCGAGCGCACTGCGACCGGCGTAGCGCTTGTGGACCCCTCTGAGCTCGATCACCGCCATCGAATCCGCAGGCTACCACGTCCCCAGGAAGCCAGCCGCGGCCTCTACTCCTCGGGCCAGAATTCCTCGAGCATCTCGTCACCGAGCGCGGCGGCCAGCAGCTTGTCGGCAGCACTGCGTTGCTCGGCATTCAGATTCATGAACTTCACTCCCATGCCCGGTCCCGCGGTTTTGAATCCGTCGCCCACGTTATGCGAGACGATCTCGCACGGGATGTCCACCGCCTCGCCCGTGGAGTCGACGCGAATGCAGAGCACGAAGTGCGAGCCAATCTCCACGGTGAAGGGTGTGTCGATGAATAGTCCGCCACGCGAGATATTGCTGATGATCGCGTCCTTGAACTGGTCGCGCGACTTGTACTGCACGAGCATGCGTGTGGGAACTCGGATGTGGCGACGCCGCTCGAGGCCCCCGGGCCCCTGGCCTTGAAATATCTGTTTCGAGAGCATCATCTCCAGATCGAGCCAGCGCTGATACTCGAGCGGTGTCACGCCCTCGCGAATGCGCTTGCGCTCGAGGCCGCCGTACTCGCGCAGGAGCGGGAGCAGCTTCATCATGTTCTTCTTGGCCGCCATGAAGTACCCATCGTCGCTCTGTGCGGTCGAGTAAAGCCCCTCCGTGGCCGGGCGCTGGGCTACTCTCTCCAGCATGGGTGTAAAGTTGCCGTTCTCCTTCATTCCGCATCACACTGGGCCCGATCATCCGGGCGACGCCCCCCTTCTCTTCGCCTTTCGCCGCCGTGAGCTGCTCGTGACCACTGGTCACGCACTTCCGGGCGTGGCCACCATCAACCGTGAAGGCATCGAGGCGGTACGCACCCAGTACCTGGGCCGGCTCGGCGAAGTTCATTGCTATTCGGCGGAGCTCGAGGCGGGCGTGCAGCCGCCCGAGGGCCTCGTCTTCCGCGACCTGCGCATGCTCTTCGGATCACTCAGCGAAGAGCTGCACACACTCGCCGGGCGCGCCGTGCAGATCGTCGAGTGGGACCGCACTCATCAGTACTGCGGGGCTTGCGGTGAGAAGACGGTTGCGTCGGAGAACGACCGCTCACGCAAATGTCCCGACTGCCAGATCCCGATGTATCCACGGCTCTCACCGGCCATGATCGTGGCGGTCGAGAAGGACGACCAGATCCTGCTGGCGCGTTCGGGGCACTTCCCGCCCGGCATCTACAGCACGCTGGCCGGCTTCGTCGAGCCCGGCGAGAGCGTCGAGGCGGCCGTCGTGCGCGAGGTCTGGGAGGAGACGCGCATCGTGGTGGATGATGTGCGCTACTTCGCCAGCCAACCCTGGCCCTTTCCCAACTCGCTGATGCTCGGCTTCACGGCCCGTTATGTGAGCGGCGAGATCGACACCAGCCACGACGCCGAGGTCGAGGAAGCGGACTGGTTCGCGGCCGACCAGCTACCCAATACATTCCCGGGCCACATCAGCATCTCGCAGTGGCTGCTGGGCGATTTCATCGACCGCCACCGGAGCGCCTAGCGGGTCGGGCTAGGGCAGACCGGTTCCGGGGACGTCCACCTGCACGATCTCGATACGGCCGTCTCGATTCGACTCGCACACTTCGGGCTGGCTGCTGCTGGCGGTGCAGACGAAGAGGTGACGCCGCTCGGGTCCGCCGAGCATGCACGCGAAGGCCTGCGTGTCCACCTCGACCTTGTGAGTGATCTCGCCACCCTCGAGCACGCGGAAGCAGCCGTGGCTGATCGGCGACGCCACCCAGATCGCACCGTCGGCGTCCAGACAGATGCCGTCGGGCATTACCTTGCTCAGCTGTGCCCAGACGCGGCGATGCGTGAGCGTGCCATCGGCCTCGATGTCGAAGGCCGTCAGTCTACGACCCATGGTCTCGCCGATGATCAGCGTGCCGCCGTCGTCGCTGATCACCGCACCGTTCGGAAACTCGAGATCCTCGGCGACCGCGCTCACATCACCGTCCGGAGTCACCATCACCAGCGTGGCACCTCGCGCTTCGCCACCACCGTGCAGGTCCCAGCCGAAGTTGCCCACGTAGGCGCGGCCCTTGGTGTCCACCACCATGTCGTTGCAATGGAAGGATGCCAGCCGGCTGATATCCGCCACCTGGCCGAGCCCGCCATCGTCCTCCAGTCGCAGCAGGCGGCGGTCACGCATCGAGACGACGAGCAAGCGTCCGTCTGCCCCCCAACCCAGACCGGATGGATCGCCCGGCACCGTCACGATGGTCTCGCGCTTCCCGTCGAGCCCGACGGCCAAGACCTCCTGGCTGTGCATGTCGGAGAACCAGAGCCGGCCCTCGTGCCAGCGCGGTCCTTCCGCAAAGGCGAGCCCCTCGAGCAGAATCTCGGTGCGAAGCGTCTCCATGCGAACTCCTCCTGGCGGGGGTGGGGCTACGCGGTCGATGCGGCCGTGGCGAGCGTCGCGAAGGCTTCGCGCACCTCGGGCGGCGCCTGGACGAGCTCGACCAGCACACCCTCGGCGCCGATCGGCGACTCGCGATTGCCCTTGGGATGGATGAAGCAGACGTCGAAGCCCGCCGCGCCCCTGCGGATGCCGCCGGGCGTGAAGCGCACCCCCCGCTCGTCGAGCCATGCGACGGCGGCCGGCAGATCGTCGATCCACAGGCCGACATGGTTGAGCGCCGGGTCGTGGACCTTGGGGCGCTTGTCGGGGTCGAGGGGCTGCATGAGGTCGACCTCGACCTTGAGCGGACCGCGGCCAGCTTGGCAGATGTCCTCGTCGACGTTCTCCTGCTCGCTCGTGTAGGTGCTCGCATACTCGAGCCCGAGCGTGTCGACCCAGAAGCGGCGCAGCTTCTGCTTGTCGAGGCCGCCAACGGCAATCTGCTGGATTCCCAGGACCTGGAAGGGGCGGGGGGACGACAATGCGCTCTCCTGTTGTTTCGAAAGGGGATGTCGAAAGGGGTTGTGGATGGAGGATGTCGATGGGGGTTGTGGAACGGCGTTCGGCAACGGTGTTGGGGGATTGGGGACGCCGGATGCAGAAGCTGGGTGCGGAAGTTGGACCCGAAGAAGGAATCAGTCTAACGAAATACCGGGTGGACCCCGCCTCGGGCCGAGCGGATCAG